>NZ_JBUZJI010000042.1:0-14438 GCF_055282735.1 Nocardioides sp. B129/18
GGCGAGCCTGCACGGGCGGTCGGCGTGTCGTCGCCTAGATTGGTGCCCGGCCCGGGGAGGGTCGTCTCAGACGTTGACCTTGTTCAGCGCCGCGACCGCCTCGCCGAACTCGGTGACGAGGTCGGCCACGACGTCGGCGACGGGACGCACCTCGTTCATCCGGCCGACGATCTGGCCGATCGGCATCGAGATCACGTCGGGGTCGCCGGAGGCGTTGATGCGGTTGTGGGCGTCGGCCACCAGCAGGTTCTGCAGCGGCATCGGCAGCGGCGCGGGGGCGCCCTCCTCGGCCCAGGCCTCGGTCCACCTGGTCTTGAGCAGGCGCGCGGGCTTGCCGGTGTAGATGCGGGTGCGCACGGTGTCGCTGGAGGTGGCGCGCAGGAACGCGGTCTCCCAGCCCTGGTTGCTGGCGAGGTTGCGGTACTCCTCGGTGCCCAGCCAGATCGAGCCCATCCACACGCCCTGCGCGCCCAGCGCGAGCGAGGCCGCGATCTGACGGCCCGAGCCGATGCCGCCGGCGCCGAGCACCGGGACGTCGGGGCCGACGGCGTCGACGACCTCGGGGGTGAGCACCATCGAGGCGATCTCGCCGGTGTGACCGCCGGCCTCGTAGCCCTGGGCGATGATGATGTCGACGCCGTTGGCGACGTGGCTCTGGGCGTGCTTGGCGGCTCCGGCCAGGGCGCCGACCTTGACGCCCTGCGCGTGGCACTTCTCGATGACGTCGACCGGCGGGCTGCCCAGGGCGTTGGCCATGAACACCGTGCGGTGCTGCAGCGCCACGTCGACGTGGGAGCGCGCCACGGAGTGCAGCCAGCCGAGGACGCCGTCGCGGCCCTCGCCCTCGGGCAGCGGCGGGACGCCGAGCTTGAGGAGGGTCTCGTCGACGAAGCGGCGGTGGTCCTCGGGGATGTAGGCCGAGAGGTCGGTGGAGGTGCCCTCGGTGGGCACCTTCATCGGCATGACGACGTCGGTGCCGTACGGCCGGCCGTCGGTGTTCTCGTCCATCCAGGTCAGCGTGCGATCGAGCTCCTCGACGTCGTTGAAGCGGACGCAGCCGAGCACGCCGAGGCCGCCGGCGCGCGAGACCGCCGCGGCGACGTGCTCGGAGGGGGTGAAGGCGATGATCGGGTACTCGATGCCGAACAGGTCGCAGATGGGGGTGCGCATGACTCAGACTCCAGTCGAGAGGGATTCGAGGGCCAGCTCCTTGGCCCGGGGGTACTGCGCCTTGCCGGTGGCGTTGCGCGGGATCTGGGGGACGATCGCGAGCTGGCGCGGGAGCTTGTAGCCCGAGAGGTGCTCGCGCAGGAAGGAGCGCAGGTCCTCCAGCTCGAGCGCGTCGCCCTCGCGCAGCTCGACGACGGCGGTGACGGCCTGGCCGTACCGCTCGTCGGGCAGCCCGACGACGAGCACGTCGTAGACGGCCGGGTGGCGCTTGATCGCCATCTCGACCTCCTCGGGGAAGACCTTCTCCCCGCCGGTGTTCACGCAGTTCGAGCCGCGGCCGAGCATGGTGACGCGGCCGTCGGTCTCGATGCGGGCGAAGTCGCCGGGCACGGAGTACCGCGCGCCGTCGATGACGAGGAAGGTCTCGGCGGACTTCCGCTCGTCCTTGTAGTAGCCCACCGGCACGTGCCCGCCGCGAGCCAGCCGGCCGACCTTGCCGACGCTGCTGGCGACGTCGAGCGGGCGGTTGTCCTCGTCGAGCACCACCACGTGCGGCCCGAGGGCGACGACGGGCCCGTCGGTGGAGATGTTGTTGGCGTCCTGCAGGCCCGTGCCCTGGAAGCCGGTCTCCGAGGCGCCGATGGAGTCGGTGAAGAAGGAGTTCGGGAACGCCCTCATCCAGCGCTCCTTGACCGGCGGGCTGAAGATCGCGGCGCTGCTGGAGATGGCCAGCAGGTTCGGGCACTCGTACGGCGTGCCGGTCTCGGCCTTGGCCTCGTAGGCCTCGATGAGCGGGCGGGCCATGGCGTCGCCGGTCATGAAGATCAGCTGGACGCCGTCGGCCTCGATGATCTCCCAGGTGCGCACGGGGTCGAACTTGGGCTCGAGGATCGTGAGGTGGCCCGCGAACAGGTGCATGAGCAGGCCGGCCTGAGCGCCGCCGTGCATGAGCGGGCTGAGCGGGAAGGTGACCATCCGCCCGTCCTGGGCAGCCTGCGCCGACTGGTCGTGCTCCTCGAGGAGCTGGCCGGTCATGAAGTCGATGCCGCCGCCGAGCACCCGCCAGAAGTCCTCGTGACGCCACATGACGCCCTTGGGGAACCCGGTGGTGCCTCCGGTGTAGATGATGTGGAGGTCGTCGGGGCTGCGCGGGCCGAAGTCGCGCTCCGCGCTCTGGGCGCCGAGGGCGTCGTCCCAGAGCACGCCGTCGAACGCCGAGACGTCGGAGGCGTCGTCGGGCTCGAGCACGTCGGGCATGACGACCACGCTGCGCAGCCGCTCGTGCTTCGGGAAGGTGCGGGCGACGAGCGGGGCGTAGGTGCGCTCGACGATCAGCGCGACGACGTCGGCGTTGTCGAAGAGGTAGTCCAGCTCGCTCTCGACGTAGCGGTAGTTGACGTTGATGTTGACCGCGCGCACCTTGCAGATCGCCAGCACCGCGACGACGTGCTCGATGGAGTTCTTGGCGTAGACGGCCACGTGGTCGCCCGCACCGACGCCCTGCGCCTGCAGGTGGTGGGCGAGCCGGTTGGCGTCCGCCTCGAGCTCGGCGAAGGTGACGGTGCGAGGGCCGACCTTGACGGCGGGCTTGTCCGGCGCGGCGTCGACCGCGTGTTCGAAGAGATCGGCGATGTTGAGGGCCACGGCGGCAAGACTAGAACACGTTCTCGTTTGTGGCTAGCATCACGGCCATGACCGCCGCCGCGCCTGAGACCACCGGCCCCGACTGCCTCGTCGAGCAGGACGGCCACGTCCTCGTCGTCACCATGAACCGCCCCCACCGCCGCAACGCCCTGTCCTCGGACATGCTGCGGATCATGGAGTCGGCCTGGGACCGGGTGAACGAGGATCCCGAGATCCGGGTCTGCATCCTCACCGGCGCCGGCGGCTACTTCTGCGCCGGCATGGACCTCAAGACCGCGAACGAGAAGCCGCCGTCGGAGTCCTTCGAGGACGGCTCCTACGACCCGACGACCATCAAGGGCCTGCTCAAGGGGTTCCGCCTCACCAAGCCGCTGATCGCCGCGGTCGAGGGCCCGGCCATCGCGGGCGGCACCGAGATCCTGCAGGGCACCGACATCCGCGTCGCCGGCGCCTCGGCGCGCTTCGGCGTCGCGGAGGCCCGCTGGAGCCTTTACCCGATGGGCGGCTCCGCGGTGCGGCTCCCCCGCCAGATCCCCTACACCGTCGCCGCCGAGCTGCTGCTCACCGGCCGCACCCTCGACGCCCCGGAGGCCAAGGAGCTCGGCCTCATCGGCCACGTCGTACCCGACGGCGAGGCGCTGACCAAGGCCCGCGAGATCGCCGACCGCATCGCCGCGAACGGACCGCTCGCCGTGCAGGCGATCCTGCGCACCATGCGGGAGTCCGAGGGCAAGCACGAGGACGACTGCTGGGCCGACGACGCCCGCATCGGCGCCGCCGTGTTCTCCTCCGCCGACGCCAAGGAGGGCCCGCGCGCGTTCCTGGAGAAGCGCGCGCCGCGCTTCGAGGGACGCTGACCGCGCCGATCCTCTAGGTTCTGCGTCCATGACCGGACGCCGTTCTCGGGCGCGGGCGCTGCTGGCCGCCCTCTGCCTCCCTGCTCCCCTGCTCCTGGCCGCCTGCGGCTCCTCCGACGCCGACGCATCGGGCTCGACCAGCCCGACGACCAGCCCGTCGACCAGCCCGACGACCAGCCCGTCGACCAGCCCGTCGACCAGCGCCTCGACCGAGCCCAACGCCGCCGACCGCACGTACAGCAGCCGGCCGCCGACCGCCCGCGGCCTGGGCCCGTGCCTGCTCAGCACGGGCGCGTTGGACCGTGCGCTCGCCGGCGGCTGGCGGCTGACCGACCGCGACGACCAGGGGTGCACCTTCGAGAGCGGGCGCGGCGGGTCGATCGGCGTCCAGCGGATCGAGCACAGCGCAGCGGAGGACCTCGACGACCTGCGCGATGGCCTGACGGCCGCCCGGGTGCAGAGCTGCGACGGCGATCCCGCGGAGGTGCCGCGGATCGGGGCCTTCGTCTGCGTCGAGCACCACCCTGAGGCGAGCCCGGCCTACGACGCCGTCGTCGGGAACCTGATCGCCGACGACGAGCTGTGGGTGACGCTGATCTACGGGCCGGTGACCAAGGCCGACCCGCACACCGCCGAGGTCGACGCGATGGTCGCGGTGCTGAACCAGCTGCGCCCCGCGTAGTCAGGCCGCTCCCGGCACCGGCATGCTGGGGGCGTGTTCGGTCTCGTGATCACGGTCGTCGGGGTGCTCTTCCTGGCCTTCCTCGTGCTCGCCATCGTCGCTGAGAAGCGTCGCCGCGAGGCCCTGCAGCGCTTCGCCGCCGCGCGCGGCTGGACCTACGTCGTCCGTGATCGCGAGCTGGTGCGCCGGTACTCCGGGCCGCCGTTCGGCCGCGGCTCCGGGCGCCAGGCCCATCACGTCCTGCGGGGCAGCCACGAGGGACGTCCGGTCACGATCTTCGACTACCAGTACGAGGAGAGCAGCGGGGCGGGGTCGGACCGCTCGACGACCACCTACCGGTTCGCCGTCTACGCGGTCGACCTCGGCGTGCGCACGCCAGGTCTCCTCGTCGACCCCGAGAACGTGCTCGAGCGGTTCGCCGGACGCCTGCTCGGCACCGACATAGAGCTGGAGTCCGAGGACTTCAACCGGGCGTTCCGCGTCAACTCCCCCGATCGGCGCTTCGCCTCCGCGGTGCTGCACCCGCGGATGATGGAGCACCTCCTGCAGCTCCCCAAGGTCGGCTGGCGCCTGGAGGACGACGCCATGCTGCTGGTGGAGCGCGGACAGTTCGACCCCGCCGACATCGACGCCCGCCTGAGCATGATGGACTCCGTGCTCGACCTCGTTCCCGAGTTCGTGTGGCAGGACCTGAGGGGTGGGCAGGCGTGATCTGGGTGTGGCTCGTCGTCGCGGCGCTGGTGGTGGCCGGGCTGTCGGTCGTGGTGATGTACAACCGGTTCGCCGCGCAGCAGCAGCTGGTGGCCGAGTCGTGGTCGGGCATCGACGTCGAGCTCACGCGACGCCATGAGCTCATCCCGAACCTCGTCGCCACCGTCAAGGGCTACGCCTCGCACGAGGCGTCCGTGCTGGCCACCCTCATCGCCGCACGCGAGGGCGCGGTGGCGGCCTCCGGCGGCACGCCGGCCGGTCGCGCCCCGGTGGAGGACGCCCTCGGCGTCTCGCTGGGCGCCGTCCTGGCCCGCATGGAGGCCTACCCGCAGCTGCGCGCGGTCGAGGGCTACCTCGAGCTGCAGCGCGAGCTGGTCACCACCGAGGACCGCATCGCCGCCGCCCGCCGCTTCTACAACGGCAACGTCCGGGCGCTGAACACCCGCTGCCGCACGATCCCGTCGTCGTTCGTGGCCTCGGCGTTCGGCTTCAAGCCCGCCGAGCTGTTCGCGCTGCGCGACCCCGCCGCGGCGGCGGTGCCGCGCGTCGACCTCGGCTGACCCCGGGTCAGAGGACCGTCAGCGGGAGCGAGCGCCGCGGCTCGAACGCGAACGCCGCGCCCGTGGAGAACCGGGTGACGGCCACCTCGCCGGCCTCGGCGGCCGGCTCCTCGCGGACGACGACGCGCGCCGTCCACTCCTGCGCGGTGCCCTCGACCTCGACGTCGAGGTGGGGCTCGACGGCGCGCACGATCGCCTGGAGCGGCTCCGGCGAGCCCGGGCCGCAGCGGCTGATCCAGGCGCCGTCGAGGTGGGCCGGACCGGGGCGGACGTGCAGCCGGTCGACGTCGAGGTCGGCCTGCACATAGGCGGCCGGGTTGAGCAGGGGGTGGACGGCCAGCACCGCCAGGGCATCGGCCACGCCCGTGCCGAGCCCCAGAGCGCGTCGCAGCCGCTCGGCCGCGATGCCCGCGACTCCGACCAGCTGCTTGAGGCCGATCTCGTGAGCCTGCGCGTCGTCGACGGCCCGCTGGGAGACCGCGAGCACGAAGGAGTGGTCGAGCAGGTGCATCTGCAGGCACACCTCGTCGGCGATCCGCACGAGCGCGGCATGGGAGAACGCGGCGAGGTCGAGGTCGGCCAGCAGCGGGCCGGCGTAGTCGGAGACGCCCTCGAGGGTCGGATCGGTGGACGCCGGGATGGGCGGCAGGCCCAGCGTCGCCGCTCGCGAGCGGCTGACGACGTGGAAGGGGGCGAGCGGCTGCACCGGCGGATGCGCGGGGTCGATCTCGACGGTCCAGGCGCAGTGCGGCGCCCGGTCGGCCGGGACCCGCGGAGGCCGGTGCACGGGGCGTACCCGGGCGCGGGGGTTCGTCGCCACGGCGGTGGCGTCGAAGGTGGGGTCCTCGATGGTGTGGCACATGCCGCGGACGTAGTCCGGCCCCATCGGCTCGACGTCCATGAGCGCACCGCAGTGGTCGAGATGGAAGCCGCCGTGCCAGCGGTCGCGCACCTCGTAGCGGAAGTCCATGAACTGCGGCGGAGCGCCGATGTCGAGCTGCAGACCCTTGAAGATCGTGACGACGTCGCCCTCGCCCTCCACCTCGGGCGCGTAGCCCAGCGCGCGCTGCATCCGGCGGGTGTAGACCGGCGAGGCTCCGGCCCACTCCTCGATCGCGATCTGCTCCATCTCCTCGCGGCCGAACGCCGAGATGCACCAGGCCATGCCGGAGCGGTCGATGAGCTGGCCGATCAGCAGCAGCTCCGGGACGAGCACCGCGAGCTGCGCGCGGGTGAGCGCGGCGTACCGGCTGAGCGGCACCGCGTCAGCCGACGGCACGCTCGCCGGTCCAGAACCGCGCGCGCAGCGCCTTCTTGTCCGGCTTGCCCAGCCCGGTGAGGGGCAGGGAGTCGGCGACGAGGATCTGCTTGGGCGACTGCACCGAGCCCTTGCGCTCCTTGACGGCCTCCTGGATCTCCGCGGTCATCCGGGCGATCGACTCCTCGTCGCGCGGGGCGTCCTCGCGCAGCACGACGATCGCCGTGACGGCCTCGCCGAACTTCTCGTGCGGGGTGCCGATGACGCCGACCTGCGCGACCATCGGGTGCTCGGCGACGACGTCCTCGACCTCGCGCGGGAAGACGTTGAACCCGCCGGTGACGATCATGTCCTTGGTGCGGTCGACGATGTACCAGAAGCCGTCCTCGTCCTCCCGTGCGACGTCGCCGGTGTGCATCCAGCCGTCGCGGAAGGTCTCGGCCGTGGCCTCGGGCAGGCGCCAGTAGCCGGCCGAGAGCAACGGCCCGGCCACGCAGATCTCGCCGGGCTCGCCGGGCGCGACGGGCTGTCCGTCCTCGCCGAGCAGGGCCGTGCGCAGGTAGGCCGACGGCCGCCCGCAGGAGGTGAGCCGGTGCTCGGCCGGGCGCCCCTCGGCGTCGACGTGGTCGCCCTTGGGGAAGTAGGTGATCACCATCGGCGCCTCGGACTGCCCGTAGTACTGGGCGAAGATCGGGCCGAACCGCTCGATGGCCTCCTTGAGCCGCACCGGGTTGATCGCCGAGGCCCCGTAGTAGACGGTCTCGAGGCTGGAGAGGTCGCGCGTGCGCGAGTCGGGGTGGTCCATCAGCGCGTAGAGCATCGTCGGCACGAGCATGAGGGAGTTGATCCGCTTCTCCTCGATCGTGCGCAGCACCTCGGCGGGGTCGAAGCGCGCGGAGACGAACAGCGTCCCGCCCTGCAGCACGACCGGCACGAAGAACGCCGCGCCCGCGTGCGAGAGCGGCGTGCACATGAGGAAGCGAGGCTCGGCCGGCCACTCCCACTCCGCCATCTGGATCTGGGCCATGGTCGAGAACGCGCGGGTCGTGCCGACGACGCCCTTCGGCTTCCCGGTCGTGCCGCCGGTGTAGGTGATCGAGGTGATGTGGTCGGGCTCGAGCACCGCCGGGACCACCGGCGCGGGCTCGAAGGTCGCGGCCACCTCGGTGAGGTCGGTGACGCTGGCGCGCACGTCGGCCAGCTGCTCGGGGACGGGGCCGATCGTCAGCACCTGGGTCAGGCCGGGGCAGCGCTCGAGCAGCTCGACGGCGCGGTCGGCGAAGTAGGGGTCGACGACGAGCACGCTGATGCCGGCGTCGTTGATGACGTAGGCGTGGTCCTCCGCCGAGCCGAGCGGGTGCAGCGAGGTGCGCTGGAAGCCCTGGGTCTGCCCGGCGCCGAGGATGAACAGGACCTCGGGCCGGTTGAGCGCCAGCAGCGCACCGGCCACGCCGCGGCCCGCGCCGAGGCGCTCGAAGGCCTGGACGTACTGGGAGATCCGGTCCGAGGTCTCCCGCCCGGTGAGGGTGACCTCGCCGAGGTGGACGATGGGCCGGTCGGCGTGGCGCTTGAGCGCCGCGACCATGAGGTGGCCGTTGTGGGCGGGCGTGCGGAGCGTGTCGGTCACGCCCCGCACACTAGAACGCGTTCTATTTCCGGGCAAGGATCCCGCAGGATCAGCCGCCGATCTCCTCCAGCTCCAGCAGCGTGGGCTCGTCGAGCACCAGATCGGCGGCTGCGACGTTGTCGCGCAGGTGCGCCACCGAGGAGGTGCCCGGGATGACGGCGATCGCCGGCGAGCGCTGGAGCAGCCACGCCAGCGCGACGGCCTGCGCCGAGCGGCCCAGGCGCGCGGCGACGGCGTCGAGGACCGCGGACTGCAGCGGCGTGAACCCGCCGAGCGGGAAGTACGGCACGTAGACGCGGCCCTCGGCCTGCAGCCGGTCGATGAGCGGGTCGTCGCGGCGCTGGGCCAGGTTGTACTCGTTCTGCACGCACACGATCTCGGCGATCGACGCGGCGGCGTCGAGGTGGGAGGCGTCGACCTCGCTGAGGCCGAGGTGGCGGATCAGCCCCTGCTGCTGCAGCTCCGCGAGCGCCCCGAGGGAGTCGGCGAAGCGCTGGCCCTCGGAGTTCGGCGGCATGACGCGCAGGTTGACGACGTCGAGCACCTCGACGCCGAGGTTGCGCAGGTTGTCCTGGACGGCCTCGCGCAGGTGCTCGGGACGCCAGGCCGGAAGCCAGTCACCCTTGTCGTTGCGGCGCGCGCCGACCTTGGTGACGATGCGCAGCCCGTCGGGATAGGGCCTCAGCGTGTCGCGGATCAGCTCGTTGACCAGGTGCGGGCCGTAGAAGTCGCTGGTGTCGACGTGGGTGACGCCCAGCTCGACGGCGGTGCGCAGCACGGCGCGCGCCTCCTCGACGTCCTTCGGCGGGCCCATCACGTGGGGCCCGGCCAGCTGCATGGCGCCGAAGCCGAGGCGCGAGACCTCGAGGTCGCCGATGCGGATGCTGCCTCCGGGAGTCGTCGTCATGCCCCCACTGTGCCGGGTCGACCTCGGCGCTCCCCCACCACAGGGAGGGGACGGCGTCACCGCGCCCCCTACTTTCGTCAGCACGGTCTCGACCGTGGTCCCTGGAGAGCGGGCTCCGGCCCGACCTAGCGTCAGGCCATGGACGTCGACCATCTCGGATCGAGCCGCAGCGACGCGGCGTGGACCTACGTGCTGCTCGCCGGCGGAGGCGCGGTGGCGCTCTCGCTGCTCCCCCTCCTCAGCGCCCTGCTGGGCGACCTGTCCTTCCTGCCCTTCCAGGACCTCGTCGAGCGCGTCGGCTCGGTGGACGGCTGGCTCGGCTGGGTGCTGCGACCCGCGATCGGGCTGGTCGGCGGCGCCGTGGCCGCAGTCTTCGTGCTCGACGACGAGTGGCGCCTGGAGGTCGGCGAGGACGCACTGGTCATCGTCCACCGCCGCGACCGCCGCCGGATCGCGCGCGCCGACGTCGTCGGCGTCCACCTCGACGGACGGAAGGTCGTCGTCGAGGGCACCGCGGGCCGGGTGCTGCACGACGAGCGCAACGAGGCGCCGCGCGACCGCGTGCTGGAGGCGTTCCGGACGCGGGGCTACCCGCTCGAGAGCGAGTAGCCCGCGCGGAGGTCAGGCCGGCTCAGGCGAGCAGCTCGGCGATCCGGTGCACCTCGGCGGGCGTCCGCAGGCTCAGCATGAGGGTCGTGACGCCGGTCTCGGCCCACTGGGCGACCTTCTCCTTGACCTCGCCCTCGGTGCCGATGATGTGCATGTCCTCGATGAGCTCGTCGGGGATGAGCGCGGTGGCGTCGTCCTTGCGGCCGGAGAGGTAGAGCTCCTGCACCTGCGCGGCGAGCGCCTCGTAGCCCATGCGCTCGAAGACCTGCTTGTGGAAGTTGGCCTCCTTGGCGCCCATGCCGCCCATGTAGAGCGCGGCGAAGGGCTTCATCGCCTCGATCGCGGCCTGCTTGGCGGCGGCGTCGGGGACGATCTCGAGGTGGCAGGTGGCCGCGATCTCGAAGTCGGCGCGGGTGCGGCGGGCGCCGGGTCGCGCGAAGCCCTCGTCGAGCCAGGGCTGGTACATGCCGGCGGAGCCCGGCGTGTAGAAGATCGGGATCCAGCCGTCGGCGATCTCGGCGGTCTGCGCGACGTTCTTGGGGCCTTCGGCGCCGAGCCAGATCGGGATGTCGGCGCGCAGCGGGTGGGTGATCGGCTTGAGCGGCTTGCCCAGGCCGGTGGCGCCCTCGCCGCGGTAGGGCAGCGGGTAGTGCGGGCCGTCGTTGGTGACCGCGCCCTCGCGGGCGAGCACCTGGCGGATGATCGAGACGACCTCGCGGGTGCGGGCCAGCGGCTTGGAGAACGGCTGGCCGTACCAGCCCTCCACGACCTGCGGGCCGCTGACGCCCATGCCCAGCACCATCCGGCCCCCGGAGAGGTGGTCGAGGGTCAGGGCGTGCATCGCGATGGAGGTGGGCGTGCGGCCCGACATCTGCACGATCGAGGTGCCCAGGCGCACCCGACGGGTCTCCCGGCCCCACCACGCGAGCGGGGTGAAGGCGTCCGAGCCCCACGCCTCGGCGGTGAAGATCGCGTCGAACCCGCTCTCGTCGGCCGCGGCCACGAGCTCGGCGTGGTTGGTCGGGGCCTGCGCCTGCCAGTACCCCAGCTGAAGTCCCAGTCTCATGTCCGCCACCATCTCACGGCCCTTGCCTCATGGGTAGAACGTGTTCTACTTTGCGGACATGTCGCGAACCCTCCAGGCACCGGTGACCGTCGCCTTCGACTACACGCGCTCCACCGGGCCCGTCCTCGGCCGCTTCCTCACCGGCCTGCGCGACGGCGTCGTCGTCGGCGGCCGCACCTCCGACGGCCAGGTGGTCGTCCCGCCGCCCGAGTACGACCCCGTCACCCACCAGGCCACCACGGAGTTCGTCGAGGTGGCCCCGGTCGGCACGGTGACGTCGTGGAGCTGGGTGCCCGAGCCGGTCAAGGCCCAGCCCTTCGACCGCCCCTTCGCCTGGGTGCTGGTGCGCCTCGACGGCGCCAGCCGACCCTTCCTGCACGCCCTCGACGTCGCCTCCCCCGACGACGTGCGCACCGGCATGCGGGTGCGGGTGCGCTGGGCCGAGGAGCGCGTCGGCGCGATCACCGACATCGCCTGCTTCGAGCCGCACGACGACGAGCGCGTCCCGCGTCCGGCCGGCGGCGGCCTGCTGGAGGACCACCCCGTCACCGGCGTCGTCACGCCCGTCAGCCTCGACTACGTCTACGCCGCCTCGCCCGAGGAGTCGGCGTTCTACCGGGGCCTCTCCGAGGGCCGCATCCTCGGCCAGCGCTGCCCCAGCTGCGGCAAGGTCTACGTGCCCCCGCGCGCGGCCTGCCCCACCGACGGCACCCCCACCACCGACGAGGTCGAACTCTCCGACACCGGCACCGTGACGACGTTCTGCATCGTCAACGTGCCCTTCCTGGGCCAGCGCATCACCCCGCCCTACGTCTCGGCCTACGTGCTGCTCGACGGCGCCGACATCGCCGTGCTCCACCTGATCCTCGACATCCCCGCCGACCAGGTGCGGATGGGCATGCGGGTCAAGGCGGTCTGGAAGCCGCGCGAGGAGTGGGGCACCACGATCGAGAACATCAGCCACTTCGCGCCCACCGGCGAGCCGGACGCGGACTTCGAGTCCTACCGACACCACCTCTGAGACGCTCCAAGAGAGGCACAGCGCATGCGTGACGTCGCCGTCGTCGGGTTCGCCCAGCGGCAGATGAAGGAGTTCGACGGGTCCCCGACCTGCGTCGAGCTGCTGGTCCCCCTGTTCGAGGAGTGCTACGAGCAGACGGGCTGGACGCGCTCCGACGTCGGCTTCTGGTGCTCCGGCTCCTCGGACTACCTGGCCGGACGGTCGTTCTCGTTCGTCCAGGCCGTCGACGCCATCGGCGTCATCCCCCCGGTCAACGAGTCCCACGTCGAGATGGACCTCGCCTGGGCGATGTACGAGGCCTGGCTGAAGATCCAGACCGGCGAGGTCGACACCGCGCTCGTCTACGCCTTCGGCAAGAGCTCGGCCGGCGTCCTGCGCCGCACCCTCGCGCTGCAGCTCGAGCCGTACACGATGACGCCGCTGTGGCCCGACACCGTGTCGCTCGCGGGTCTGCAGGCCCGCGCCGGCATCGACGCCGGGCTCTGGGACGAGCAGGCGATGGCCGAGGTCGTGCAGCGCTCGCTGACCGACGCCGAGAAGAACGAGCACGCGATCCGCAAGGGCGGCTCGTCGGTGGAGGCGCTCCTGGAGCGTCCGAAGTACGCCGACCCGCTGCGCAAGCACGACTGCGCGCCGGTCACCGACGGCGCTGCGGCGATCGTGCTGGCCGCCGGCGACCGCGCCCGCGCGGTGCGCGAGCGTCCGGCCTGGATCACCGGGCTCTCCCACCACGTCGACCCCATGAGCCTCGGCGCGCGCGACCTCACCCGCTCCCGCTCGACGGCCCGCTCGGCGCAGGCGCTCGACCTCGCCGGCGTCGACACCGCCGAGCTCCACGCGCCGTTCAGCCACCAGGAGCTGATCCTGCGCCGCGAGCTCGGCCTGGGCGACGACGTCGCCGTCAACCCCTCGGGCGGCGCGCTCGCCGGCAACCCGATGTTCTCCGCGGGCGGCATCCGCGTCGGCGAGGCGGCCCGCCGCGTGTGGGCCGGCGAGTCCGACAAGGCCGTCGCCCACGCCACCTCCGGCCCGGCCCTGCAGCAGAACCTCCTGTGCGTCCTCGAAGGAGCCACCCGATGAGCAAGCAGCCGGCCGCGATCGTCGGCATCGGCCAGACCCACCACCGCGCCAAGCGCGAGGACGTCTCGATGGCCGGCCTGTGCCGCGAGGCCATCGACCGGGCCCTGCTCGACGCGAACATGACGCTCGACGACATCGACGCGATCGTCGTCGGCAAGGCGCCCGACCTCTTCGAGGGCGTGATGATGCCCGAGCTGTTCCTCGCCGAGGCGCTCGGCGCCGTGGGCAAGCCGCTGCTGCGGGTGCACACCGCCGGCTCGGTGGGCGGCTCGACGGCCATCGTCGCCTCGTCGCTGGTGCAGGCCGGCGTCCACCGCAAGGTGCTCACCGTCGCCTACGAGAAGCAGTCGGAGTCCAACGCGATGTGGGCGCTCTCGGTGCCCGTGCCGTTCAACATGCCCGTCCACGCCGGTGCGGGCGGCTACTTCGCGCCGCACGTGCGCTCCTACATCCGCCGCTCCGGCGCGCCGAACCACATCGGCGCGATCGTCGCGGCCAAGGACCGCACGAACGCGCTGAAGAACCCCTACGCCCACCTGCACAACGAGGGCACGACCGTGGAGTCGGTGCTGGCCTCGCAGATGCTGTGGGACCCGATCCGCTACGACGAGACCTGCCCGTCCTCCGACGGCGCATGCGCCCTGGTGATCGTCTCCGAGGACGTCGCCAAGGCCTCGCCGAACCCCGCGTGGATCCACGGCACCGTCATGCGCTCGGAGGCCACCACCGCCGCCGAGCGCGACCAGGTGAACCCGCAGGCCTCCCGCGACGCCGCCGCCGCCTTGTGGAAGCAGGCCGGCATCACCTCGCCGATCGACGAGATCGACGCCGCCGAGATCTACGTGCCCTTCTCCTGGTTCGAGCCGATGTGGCTGGAGTCGCTGGGCTTCGCCGACGAGCACGGCGGCTGGCGGCTCACCGAGTCCGGCGCCACCGCCATGGACGGACGGATCCCGGTCAACTGCTCCGGCGGCGTGCTCTCCTCCAACCCGATCGGCGCCTCGGGGATGCTGCGCTTCGGCGAGGCCGCCCTCCAGGTGCGCGGCCTGGCCGGCGAGCACCAGATCGACGGCGCCCGCAAGGCGCTGGGGCACGCCTACGGCGGCGGCTCGCAGTTCTTCGCGATGTGGGTGGTGGGCTCGGAGCGGCCCACCAGCTGACCCCGCTCCCCCGGCCTGCCCGCGCGCAGATCGGCCGCACCGGCGCCACGACCTCGTACTCCGCGGTGTTCAGCGACGCCAGCGGC
>NZ_JBUZJI010000043.1:0-14217 GCF_055282735.1 Nocardioides sp. B129/18
CCTCCGCCGCCCCGAGCGCGGCCGTCACCGCGGCCGCGCCGACGGGGTCGGCCACGGCGCTCGCGGCCAGCGCCGCGGGGCTGACGAGCGAGACGAGCTCGAGCGCCCAGGCGTCGAGCTGGTCGGCGAGCGCCGCCACCCGCGCGGCGGCGTCGAGGGCCACCTGGGTGGCGAGGCTGACGCGGCCCGCGCCGCCGGTGACCTCGACGATCGGCGCGGCGAGGATGCCGCCCTCGGGGGCGGGCGCGGGGGGAAGCGTCATCGCAGGGCTCCCGCCACGCTCGAGACCACGCCGAGCGCGGCGTCGCCCGCGGTGTGCACGGCGGTGCCGACGGCGGCGTCGACGGCGCTGCCGACCAGGCCGTGGGCGAGCCGCCCGCCCGCGGTCAGCACCGCCTGCTGGGCGTCGACGACGTCGAGGTGTGCCTCGAGCACGCGGGCGGCGACCTCGTGCAGCATCGCGACGTGGTCGAGGTCGTCGCGGCGGCGCCGCAGGGCGTCGGCGAAGGCCTCGCCCGAGGCGCCCTCCCACGACGGCGGCGCCTCGCCGGGCAGGGCGTGGGCGCGGCCGCGCAGCTCGCCCGCGCGCTCGCGCAGGCGGTGGGCGTCGTGACGCAGGGCGGTGGTGTCGACCAGCATGGAGCCTCCCCGGGCTCGACCGCCCGAGCGGCGGCGTCCACCTGTTCGCCTCCCCGCCCGGGAGGTCCGCGAACCTCAGCCGCGCAGGACTGTGGACAACCGGTCGAGCCCCGCCTGCACCTCCGCGGTCGCGCCGGCGACGCTGAGCCGCACGAACCGGCCGCCGTCGACGGTGTCGAAGTCGACGCCGGTGGCCAGCGCGACGCCCGTGCGGGCCAGGACGTCGTGGGCGAAGGCCATGGAGTCGTCGGTGAGGTGGCCGACGTCGGCGTAGACGTAGAAGGCGCCGTCGGCCGGTGCGAGGCGGGTGACGCCGAGGTCGGCGAGGCCGTCGAGCAGCAGGCGTCGGTTGACGGCGTAGCGGCGCACGTGGCCGTCGAGCTCGGCGTAGGAGGCGTCGATGAAGGCCGCGAGCGCGGCACGCTGGGCGAGCACCGGCGGGCAGATGGTGAAGTTGCCGGTGAGGACGTCGACGGCGCGGCGCAGGTCGCGCGGCACCAGCATCCAGCCGATGCGCCAGCCGGTCATGGAGAAGTACTTCGAGAAGCTGGCGAAGACCACGCCGCTGCGGCTGGTCTCCCACGCGCTGCGCGCCAGCGGCGCGTGGCCCTCGAGAGGCGCGTACTCGATGCCGTGGTAGATCTCGTCGCTGATCAGCCGGATGCCGCGCTCCTGGCAGGTGCGCGCCAGCGCGGCGAGCTCCTCGGGCAGCAGCATGGTGCCGGTGGGGTTGGCGGGGCTGGCGACCACGAGCCCGCGGACGTCGTCCGGCAGCGCCTCGACCTGGGCCACCGTCGGCTGGAAGCGGGTCTCCGGGCCGGTGGGGATCTCGACGACCTCGCAGCCCAGCGCGGCCAGCACGTTGCGGTAGCAGGGGTAGCCCGGACGGGCGATCGCGACCTTGTCGCCGTGCTCGAACGCGGCGAGGAACGCCAGCAGGAACCCGCCGCTGGAGCCGGTGGTGACGACGACGTCGTCGGCCTCGACCTCGATGCCGTGGACCCGGCGGTGGTGGCCCGCGATCGCCTCGCGCAGCTCGACGATCCCGGTGGCGGGGGTGTAGCCGAGCGGGTCGCCCGAGCGCAGCAGGCGCACGGCCTCCTCGGCCACGGGCGCGGGGGCGCCGGTGCTCGGCTGGCCGGCCAGCAGGTTCACCAGATCCCCGTGGACGCGCTGCCGCTCGGCCGCCGCGGCCAGCAGGTCCATGACGTGGAACGGCGCGACGGCGGCGCGCTGCGCGGCGGCCAGGCGACGGTCGAGGGTGCTCACCCCGGCGAGCCTAGGCGTCGCCGAGCCGCACCCGCTGGGGCAGTCCGAAGCGGGTGTGCACCCCCGGCGAGAACGCCAGGTGGTCGGGTGCGCGGTCGGCGAGCCCGGGCAGTCCCACGGAGGCGACGAGCTCGTCGTCGAGGTCGAGCAGCGTGGCGTCGTGCAGCGGCCAGCGCTGGTGCTCGTTCGGGATGCGCAGCGTGCGGCCGGCCAGGCGGGTGTGCAGTCGCCAGCGCGCGGACACGAAGTCGTCGAGGGCGCTGGCCTCGCGCTCCTCGCCCGCCGCGATCGACACCCGGCTGCGCGCCTTGACGCCCGGCCACCGCAGCTCCGCGGTGTAGGCGTGACGGGTGCCCAGCTCGTGCGGCGAGCGGGCGTAGGACATCCGGGCCCAGCGGTACGGCACCGCGAACCCGGCCCGCGCCGCCAGCACCACGGCGAGACGATCGGCGTCCAGGCTCAGGAACACGACCCCGCGGCGGCCCTGCGCGTCGACGGAGTACAGCCGCACGTTGGTCTCCAGGAAGCTGCCGAAGTACGGCACGGAGGTGCGGCGTCCGAACCCGGCGTCGACCATCCGGAACAGCACGAGACCGACGTAGGTGGCGCCGTCGTCGTGCACGTCGGGGCGCACGCCCGGCGGCATCAGGTGCGCCACCCGCTCCGGCTCGATGGCCCAGTGGAGGTAGGTGAGGTCGCACCAGTCCTGGTTCATCAAGATGGTGCCGCGCAGCGCGGGCGCATCCGGCTGGACGGGCTCGACGGGCTCGACGGGGGAGGGGACGGCCGGGGACGGGGCGGGCTCGCGTCGCCGGCCGGGGGCGAGGCGGCTCATGGGGCCATGGTGACGCGGGCGTCCAAGGCGGTGCTCACCCGCGCTGCGGGGTGATCAGGTCAGGGAGAGCTGGACGTCGTCGGGGGTGACTTCCCCTGACAACGTCCAGCTTCCCCGGATATCCGGGGAAGCTGCCCCCGGCTCCCCGCCTGCTAGCGTCCGCCCATGCTGCGCCTGAGCGTCATCGCCCCGGCCGACCTGACCCCGCGGATCCTGGCCACCTTGGAGCACGACCGGGCGGTGTCGTCGATCGTGCACCAGCCGGGGGCGGCGGTGCGGCCGCAGGGCGACGTGATCGTGGCCGATGTGGCCCGCGAGGGCGTCAACGAGCTCGTCGACCTGCTGCGCGAGTGGGGCGTGCACGAGCGCGGCTCGATCCACATCGAGCCCTCGACGACGTGGATCTCCCGCGACGGCTACGACGCCGAGCGCATCACGCCGGGCAGCAGCGCCGACGCCGTGGTGTGGGCCGACGTCACCCAGCGCGCCTACGACGAGTCCGAGCTCAACTGGACCTACGCCTCCTTCATGGTGATGGCGACGCTGCTCTCGGCGATCGCGCTGGTGCTGGACTCCCAGGTGCTGCTGATCGGGGCGATGGTGCTGGGCCCGGAGTTCGTGCCGGTGGCGGCGCTCGGCCTGGGCGCGGTGCGGCGTCGTCCGAACCTCGTGCGCCGGGCGGCGAGCACGCTCGTCGTCGGGTTCGCGATCGCGATCGCCCTCGCCACGCTCGCGGGCCTGCTGGGACGCTGGGCCGGCTGGATCGAGGTCACCGACCTCGTCGCGCGGCCCGAGACCGCGTTCGTCTACAGCCCCGATCGGTGGTCCTTCGTCGTCGCGGTGCTCGCCGGCGCGGCGGGCGTCCTCTCGCTCACCTCGGCCAAGGTCGGCGGCCTGTCGGGCGTGTTCATCTCGGTGACGACGGTGCCCGCGGCCGGCAACATCGCGCTCGCGCTGGCCTTCGGCGTGTGGCACGAGGTGGGCGGCAGCAGCCTGCAGCTGGTCGTCAACGTCGTCGGCATGGTGCTCGCCGGCTGGCTGACGCTGACCCTGCAGGACCGCGTGTGGGAGCCGGTCTCGCGGCGTCGCGCCCGCTTCCTCGCCGCGCTGCGCCACCGTCGCGGCGCCTGAGGTCAGGAACCGAGGTCAGGTGCCGGGGTCAGGCGCCGAGATCAGGCACCGGGCCCGGCGCCCTCGGCCTCGTGCACGATCCCGCGGGTGGCCTCGACGGCGCGCTCGAGGAACCCCTCGACGACCGCGATCTCCTCGGCGTCCAGCCCCGCCATCGCGCCCTGGAGGGCGGCGCCGAGCGGCCCGAAGAACGACGACGCGACGGTGCGCGCCTGCGGGTGGAGGCTGACGAGGTGCCGACGCCGGTCCTCGGGGTCGGGGGCCCGCTCGACGTGGCCCATCTGCTCGAGCCGGTTGAGCAGCGCCGAGGTGGCCGGCGCGGAGAGGTCGACGGCGGCGGCGAGGGTCGAGGGCGTCAGCGTGACGCCGGTGGCCTCGGCCTGGGCGAGGCGGCCGAGCGCGTCGACGTCGGTGGCGTGCAGGCCGTGCTGGCGGGCGAAGGTGTGGGAGAAGCGGTTGAGCTCGAGGGAGAGCTCCTGCAGCAGGACGGGCACCCGGGTGGCGGGCCGGCCACCGGGTGAGGCGCCCACCCCTTCGGTGCGCTCGCTGCTGGGCTTCCCTTGAGTCACGCCTCTATCCTTCCATCGTGGAACAAACTCGTGTGGCCTCTGACGCACCGTCGATTCTGCGCCCCCGCCTGGCCTGGATCCTGCCGGTCCTCTACCTCCTGCTCGGCGCCGCCCTCATCGGCGGCGTCGGCACCGCCCCCGTCGACCGAGGGCCCACCGACCAGCTGCCGAAGGGCTACGACTCCACCGAGGTGGCCCGCCTCCTCGACTCCTTCCCCCAGGGCGACGACCAGGTGGCCCTGGTGCTCTTCGCCTCGGACCAGCGGATCTCGGCCTCGGCCCAGGAGCAGGTCCAGCAGGACCTCCAGCGTGCCGCGGACGGCAAGGCCAGCCCCCTGCAGGCCTCCGAGGACGGCACCGCGCTCGTCGGCGCGATCCCCACCAGCTTCTCCGACGCCGGGAAGCTCGCCGACTACGTCAAGCAGCTGCGCACCGACCTGCGCACCGACCTGCCCGACGGCGTCACCGCCCAGGTCACCGGCCCGGCCGCCATCCAGGGCGACCTCGCCGAGGTCTTCTCCGGCGCCGACCTCAACCTGCTCTTCGTCACCGCCTCCGTCGTCGCGGTGCTGCTGATCCTCACCTACCGCTCCCCGGTGCTGTGGCTGATCCCGCTGCTCACCGTCGGCCTCGCCGACCAGATCGCCGCCGTCACCGCCACCCACGCCCTCACGACGCTCGGGGTCGCCTTCGACGAGTCCACCACCGGCATCCTCTCGGTGCTGGTCTTCGGCGCCGCCACCGACTACGCGCTGCTGCTCATCAGCCGCTACCGCGACGAGCTGAAGGTCATCGAGGACCGCTCCGCGGCCATGTGGCACGCCTGGAAGCGCACCCTCGAGGCCGTGCTGGCCAGCTCGCTCACCGTCATGGTCGGCCTGCTGACGCTGCTGCTCTCGGCCTTCCCCGCCACCCGCGGCCTGGGCCTGGCCTGCGCCATCGGCGTGGTCATCGGCGCCACCGCCGTCATGACGATCCTGCCCCTGGCGCTGGTGTGCTTCGGTCGCTGGATCTTCTGGCCGCGCCGTCCCGTCGTCGGCCAGGCCGTCCTCTCCGAGCAGCGCTCGGTGTGGCGCCGCATCGGCGACGCCGTCGCCGGTCGTCCCGTCGGCGCGGCCGTCGCCGGCGTCGTCGTCCTGGCGGCGCTCGCCTCGGGCCTGCTCAGCGTGCGCACCGGGCTCTCGGAGTCCGACCAGTTCATCAAGACCCCCGAGTCGATCACCGCCGCCCAGCGGCTCGAGCAGTCCTTCCCCGCCGGCACCAGCGACCCCGCGGTCGTCCTCGTGCCCGACGCGCAGGTGCAGGCCGCCACCAGCGCCCTCGACGGCGTCGACGGCGTCACCTCCGTGAAGGCCGCCGGCGACCACGACGGACGCACCCGCCTCGACGTCGTCCTGGACGGCACGCCCGGCACCGCCGCCGCCCGCGACGACGTCAAGAACGTCCGCAGCGCGCTCGAGCCGGTCGACGGCGCGCTCGTCGGCGGCACCGACGCCCAGGACCTCGACAGCGACGCCGCGTCGTCCTCGGACCGCACGCTCATCGTCCCGCTGATCCTCGTCATCGTGCTGCTGGCCCTCGGCCTGCTGCTGCGGGCGATCGTCGCGCCGATCGTGCTCGTCGTCTCCGTGGTGGCCACCTACCTGGCCGCGCTCGGCCTGGGCTGGTGGATCAGCACCGGGGTCTTCGGCTTCGACCGGCTCGACGTCGGGGTGCCGCTGCAGGCGTTCATCTTCCTGGTGGCGCTGGGCGTCGACTACAACATCTTCCTCGTCAGCAGGGCCGCCGAGGAGGCCCGCGAGCACGGCGCCGTCGAGGGCATGCTGCGGGCGCTCGCCTCCACCGGCGGCGTCATCACCAGCGCCGGCATCCTGCTGGCCGCGGTCTTCGCGGTGCTCGGCGTCCTGCCGCTGGTGGTGCTCGCGCAGCTCGGCATCGTCATCTGCGTGGGCGTCCTGCTCGACACCCTCCTGGTGCGCACCGTGCTGGTGCCGGCGATCGCCGTGCGGCTCGGCGACCGGTTCTGGGCGCCGCGTCGCCTGGGCCCCACCGCCTGACCTCGCCTCGCTGATCGCCTGATGGCCCGCCCTCACAGGCGGGCCACAGGAAGCGCTGGGGGAGGTCCCAGCCCGCCCGCGCATCGTCGTCCTCGACACCCTGCTTGAAGGACTCGAGGAGACCACGATGAGCGACACCCCGACCCCGAGCGGCAACCGCTGGGAGCCGACCGGGCCGGAGACCCAGCCGCTGCTGCCCGTCGACGCGACGCCGACGACCGCGCTGCCGCGCGACGGGGGCACGGCCGTGCTCGAGCAGCAGGCGCCGATCGCCGCGGAGGCCCCGGCCGCCGCCTGGACCCCGCCGCCGCTCGCCGCCGACGCCGGTGCTCCTCGCGCGGGTGGCGCCGCCGTCGCCGATCGCTGGCGCAGCGCCTCGGGTCGCACCCGCTGGACCGCCGGGGCGCTCGGCAGCGTGCTGCTGGTGCTCGGCCTCGGCGGCGCGGGCTTCGCGATCGGCCGGGCCAGCGCGCCCGACGGCGGCGACACCGGCCGGTTCGGCCAGAACGGCCAGCTGGGCCAGAACGGGCAGCTGGGCCAGAACGGGCAGCTGGGCCAGAACGGGCAGCTGGGCCAGAACGGCTTCCCAGGCGGCGGACGCGGGTTCGACCGGGACGGCGACGGCGACGGTGGACTCGGCGGGCTGAGCCAGCAGGGCGTCCCCGGCCAGCAGGGCCAGCTCCCGGGCCAGCAGGGCCAGCTCCCGGGGGCGCCTGGCGTCCCCGGTGATCTGGACGGCGACGGCCCCGCCCTCCCCGGTCAGCAGGGCCTCCCCGGCCAGCAGGGCCAGCAGCAGGGTCAGCAGCAGGGTCAGCAGCAGGGCGACTCCTCGGGATCCGCCGGCAGCACCGGCACCACCACCGGCTGGTTCGTCGTCGACGCGACGAACGCCTGAGCAGCCGATCGCAGCGAGAGACCCGAGAGACCCGAGGACCAGCCATGACCATGCTCGCTCCCCGTCCGGTGCCGGCCTCCGCGCCGGAGCCCGGTCCGAGGCCCGGCGCGCGCCGCGCGACCCGGCCCGACGTCCGCCTCGACGCCCGTGCGCGGCTCGACGCCGCCGTCCGCCTCGGCGGGGTGTGCGCGCTGTGGGGCTCGCTGCTGCTCGTCACCTACTGGTGGGCCACCGGCCACGGCATCCAGGACCTCGGCGGCTGGGCCACCGGCCTGGTGTCGGTGGGACGCCTGACCGGCCTGTGGGCCTCGGTGCTCCTGCTGGTGCAGGTGCTGCTCATGGCCAGGATCCCGGTGCTCGAGCGGGCCGTCGGCCAGGACGACCTCGCCCGGCTGCACCGCGTCGCGGGCTTCACCAGCTTCACCCTGATGCTCGTCCACATCGCCCTGATCACCTTCGGCTACGCGGCGGGCTCGCTCGCGGCGACGCCGGCGATGGCCTGGGACCTCACCGTGAACTACCCCGGCATGCTGCTGGCGGTGGCCGGCACGGCGTGCCTGGTGATGGTCGTCGTCACGAGCATCAAGGCCGCCCGCAGCCGGCTGCGCTACGAGTCGTGGCACCTGCTGCACCTCTACGCCTACCTCGGCGCCGGCCTCGCGCTGCCGCACCAGATCTGGACCGGCCAGCAGCTGGCCTCCTCCCCGGGGCGCGCGGTGTTCTGGTGGACCGCCTGGGGTCTCGCGGCCGGGTCCGTCGTGGTGTGGCGCGTGGGCCTGCCGCTCGTGCGGACGCTCCGGCTGGGCCTGCGGGTCACCTCCGTGGTGCCCGAGGCGCCCGGCGTGGTGTCGGTCTACGTCGCGGGTCGCGGCCTGCGCACGCTGAAGGTCGAGGCGGGCCAGTTCCTCACCTGGCGCTTCCTCGGACGCGCGGGCTGGACCCGCGCCAACCCGTTCTCCCTCTCCGCCGCGCCCGACGGCGCCAGCCTGCGCATCACCGTCCAGGACGCTGGCGACGGCTCGTCCTCGCTGGCCGCGCTGCGACCCGGCACCCGCGTGCACGTCGAGGGTCCCTTCGGTCGGCTCTCGGCCCGGGCGCGCACCACCCGCGGCGTGGCGCTCATCGGCGCCGGCGTCGGCATCGCGCCGCTGCGGTCCCTCGCCGAGGGCCTGGAGTACGAGCCCGGCGAGGCCGCGATGCTCTACCGGTTCACCGACCACCCGCTGTTCCGCGCCGAGCTCGACGCGCTGGGTCGCGAGCGCGGCCTGCAGGTGGTGCCGCTGCCCGGACGCCGTCGTCGCGACGGCTCCTGGCTGGGCGACGGCGTCCCGGCCCACCTCTCCGACGTCGACGCCGCCCGCGGGTGGGTGCCCGACCTCCTGGAGCGCGACGTCTACCTCTGCGGCCCGGTCGTGTGGACCGAGATGGTGCGCCGCGACCTCCTCACCGCCGGGCTCCCGCCCGAGCGGCTCCACGACGAGACCTTCGGCTGGTGACCCGGATGCGACGCATCGTCCTCTCCCTCATGAGCACCCTCACCGTGGTGGTGCTGCTCTTCGGCTACCGCACCTCGACCTCGGCGACCATGGCCGCCGAGCAGGGCGCGGCCGTCACGCCCATCACCAGCGGCGGCGAGGCCGCCGCGCCCGAGGGCGGCGCGGGCTCCGGCTCCTCGGGCGGCTCCTCGGAGTCCGCGGACGGCTCGGACGGCTCGGGCTCCTCGGACGGCTCGGGCGGCTCGGGCGGCTCGGGCGGCACGGCCTCGGACGCCCCGCAGGCGGCGACCGGCGGGTCGTCGGGGTCGTCGGGCTCGTCGGGCTCCACCTCGTCGAGCACGAGGACCTACACCGGCGACGTCGCCCAGACCCGCTGGGGCCCGGTGCAGGTGGCCATCACGGTGGCGAGCGGGAAGATCACCGAGGTCGCGGTGCCGCAGTATCCGAACGGCAACCCGAAGGACCAGCAGATCAACGCCTACGCGCTGCCGATCCTCGTCCAGGAGACCACCCAGCAGCAGAGCGCGCAGATCGACATGGTCTCCGGCGCCACCGTCACCAGCGAGGGCTACCTCGCCTCGCTGCAGAGCGCTCTGGACCAGGCGGGGCTGTGACGTCCGCCTCCCACGCCATCACGGCGACCGCGGGACGCTGGCGCGCCGTCGAGCAGGTCATGGGCCTGCCGGTGTCGGTGGTGCTGCGCGGGCGTCACGCCGGTGACGACGTCGCCCGCGCGGCCTGGGCGACGCTCGTCGCGGAGCTGCGCGACCTCGAGGACCTGTTCACCACCTGGCGTCCGGACTCGCCGATCAGACGCCTCGGCCGCGGCGAGCTCGTCGTCGAGGACCTGCCGCCGGCCCGGGCCGCCCTGGTGCGGGAGGTGCTGGCGATCGGCGAGCAGGCGCGCCGGGAGTCCGACGGCGCGTTCGACGTCCGGCGCCCCGACGCCTCCGGCGCGCTGGTGCTCGACCCCAGCGGCGTGGTCAAGGGCTGGGCGCTGCAGCGCGTCGCCCGCCACCTGCACGCCCTGCCCGACACCGACTCCTGCCTCGGCGGCGGAGGCGACCTGGTCTGCCACGTGGTGCGCGCCGACGCCGAGCCGTGGCGCATCGGCGTCGAGGACCCCGCGGACCCGGACCGCCTCGTCGCCACCGTCCCGCTGTCGCACGGCGCCATCGCCACCAGCGGTCTGACGCATCGCGGCGCCCACGTCGTCGACGCCCGCACCGGCCGCGCCCCCACCGTGGTCGCCTCGGTGACGGTGGTCGCGGCCGACCTCACGACCGCCGACGTCGACGCCACCGCCGCGCTGGCCCTGGACGCCGACGCCGCCGCCTGGCTGCGCTCGCGCGGCCGCACCGGCCTGGTGGTCGGCGTCGACGGCTCGGTCGAGGTGATCGGCCCGTCGGCCTGATCCACGCCGGGTCAGGGCAGGCGAGACCGACCGAGGTCAGGCGAAGCTCTCCCCGACAACCGTCGGTCTCCCCGGTCGACCGGGGAAGCTGCCCCTCACTCCAAGGACGCGTTCGCCGACGACGTGACAGCCCGCAGCAGCGTCCGCAGCTGCCCCATCTGGGCGACGTCGAGGCCGAGCATGTCGCCGGCGCGGCACTGGACGTCCTCGAACTGCGAGGCCAGCGCCCGACCGTCGTCGGTGAGGCGCACCTGCACCGAGCGCTCGTCGGCCAGGCTGCGGCGGCGCTCGAGGAGGCCGGCGGTCTCGAGGCGTCGCAGGAGCGGGGTGAGCGTGGCGTGGTCCAGGCGCAGGGACGTGGCCAGGTGCTTGATCGGGACGCCGTCGCCGTCGTCGGGGTCCTCGGCCGCGAGCACCACGAGCACGAGGTACTGCGGGTAGGTCAGCCCGAGCTCGCCGAGGATCGGCCGGTAGGCGGCCGTGACGGCGCGCGAGGCGGCGTAGAGGTCGAAGCAGAGGAGCGGGGCGAGCGGGTCCATCGACTCCAGGGTGACGTCTCCGCCGGGGTGTGCCGAGCCGGACGGGCTCGATGTGTGCTGGATCACGGGACCATCATCTCCTGCCAACGCTTGTCGTGCACGCACATCTTGTGCACACTATAAATCGTCGACGCGAAGTCCGCAGGAGAACGCACCGACACCCGATCCACCCGCGACCGACCGCCGGTCGACGCGGACGCCCGACGCAGATCCGACACTCGAGAGGAACCGACGATGCCCACTCGCACCGCCCGCACCGCCTGGAACGGCACCCTGAACGACGGCTCCGGCCAGGTCGAGCTCACCAGCTCGAAGGTCGGCACCTACGACGTCTCCTTCCCCAAGCGCGCTGCTGACGACGCCGACGGCACCACCTCGCCCGAGGAGCTCATCGCCGCGGCCCACTCGGCCTGCTACGCGATGCAGTTCTCCGCCCTCATCGCCGAGGCCGGCGGCACGCCGCAGGCCCTCGACGTCAAGGCCGACGTCTCGCTGGGCCCGGACTCCGCCGGCGGCTTCAAGCTCACCGGCATCGCCCTCACCGTCCGCGGCGAGGTCGAGGGTCTCGACGAGGCCGGCTTCAAGCAGGCCGCCGAGGCCGCCAAGGCCAGCTGCCCGGTCTCCAAGGCGCTCACCGGCGTCGAGATCACCCTGGACGCCGCGCTCGAGAGCTGAGCCGCGCCGCGCGCCCGCAGCGGCGCGCCCCCGCGCACCGGCCCCGTCCTCCGCGACCCGGAGGGCGGGGCCGGTCACGTCTGCGGATCTGGCTGTGAGCTGCGGCTGAGCTGTGGCTGAGTTGTCCTGAACCGCTGGCATCTCCACCCGGAAGGGTGGACGATGGTCCTGGCCCCACCGCGGCTCCGCGGGTGTGATCCCGGACTGACATCTGATCGCCACCTGTGCGCCGCGACCGGTCACGGCCCCGACCCCTCGTGCCCGGCGTCGGGGCCGTGGCACGTCCGTGACCTCCCGGCGTCGGCGTCGTTGACCCTCACGAGCCGGCATCACGGCACCGCGACGTCACATGGGGTGCGCCGCGAGACCGCGTCGGCCCTCCTCCCCCGGGAAGCCTCGCGACCCCGGCCCACGGGCCGGGGTCGCAGCACGTCCGGGTCAGCCGGGGAGCCACCGGTCTCAGCCCGGGAGCAGCGCCGTCCAGGTCAGGGTCGTCCCGGCGCCCGCGGCGGAGACGACCCGCAGCGTTCCGCCGCGACGCTCGGCGCGGTGCCGCATGTTCGACAGGCCGCTCTCGACGACGTCGGGCGGCAGACCCTGGCCGTCGTCGCCGATGCGCAGCCGCACCCGCGGCGGTCCGTCGTCGTCGGACTCCACGGCCAGCTCGACGCTGACGCGGGTGGCGTCGGCGTGCCGGCTGGCGTTGGAGAGCGCCTCGCCGAGCACGGCGAGCAGGTCGGGGGCGACGTCGGCGTCGACGAGCGAGCGCACGGGCCCCTCGAAGCGCAGGCTCGGACGGAACTTCAGCGTCGCCGCGGCGCGGTCGACCAGGCGGGTCACCTCGGCCTGGATGTCGTCGGAGGACGGCGCGGCGCCGAGGGCGAAGATCGAGCGGCGGATGTCGCGGATGGTGTCGTCGAGGTCGTCGACGGCCTGGTCGAGCCGGGTGCGCTGCTCGTCGTCGGTGGCGGTGCGGGCCAGCCCCTGCAGGCCCAGCCCGACGGCGAAGAGTCGCTGGATCACCAGGTCGTGCAGGTCGCGGCCGATGCGGTCGCGGTCCTCGAAGAGCGCCAGGAGCTGCTGGTCCTCCCGGCCGCGGGCCACCTGCAGCGCCAGCGCCGCCTGCTCGGCGAAGCTGGCCGGCAGCGTGGGGTCGAGGGAGTGGTAGTCGTCCTCGCGACCGGCCGTCCACGCCAGGGCCAGCGCCCCCTCGGTGCCGGTGCTCGAGCCGAGCGGCACGACGATGACGGGCCCGAGGCTGGGCCAGCCCAGGGGCTGGGAGACGTCGACGGCCCGGGGGTCGGTGGCGAGGTCGTCGACGGCCATCGGCTCGCCGGTCGCCACGACGCGCGCGGCCAGCGAGCGGTCGAGGCGGACGCCGCGCATCGCGTCGGGATCGGCCGCCTGCCCCGAGACCACCCGCAGCACCAGCTCGGAGGGGTCCGAGCCGACGGCCACCCAGGCGACGTCGGCGTGGGCGCACTCGCGGGCGCGGTCGGCGATGAGGTGCAGCGGGTCGCGTCCGGGCTCGGGGCGCGAGAGCAGCGAGGTGATCTCCGCGGTGGCCTCCAGCCAGCGCTGCCGGCGCGCGGCCTCCTCGTAGAGCCGGGCGTTCTCGATGACGACGCCGGCCGCCGAGGCCAGCGCCACGACGACCGCCTCGTCCTGGGCGGTGAAGTCGCCGCCGCCGCGCTTCTCGGTGAGGTAGAGGTTGCCGAAGACCTGGTCGCGGGTGCGCACCGGCACCCCGAGGAAGGAGTGCATCGGCGGGTGGTTCGGCGGGAAGCCGTAGGACTCCGGGTGGGCGGCGATGTCGGAGAGCCGCAGCGGCTCCGGGACGTCGATGATCAGCCCGAGCAGGCCGTGGCCGCGGGGCAGGTCGCCGATCCGCGCGACCTCCTCGGGGCTGACGCCGTCGTGGACGAAGGTGCGCAGCCGCTTGGTCGGGGAGTCGGGGCTGAGGACGCCGAGCGCGGCGTAGCGGGCGTCGACCAGGCGTCCGGCGCTGGTGACGATGCGGCTGAGGACGCCGTCGAGGTTCAGGTCGGCGCCGAGGGCGACGACGGCGTCGAGGAGCAGCTGGATGGCCTCCCGCTCGTCGACGACCTCCTGGACGCGCTCGAGGACCTCCCGCAGCAGCTCGTCGAGCTCGGGGACGCGCTCGGGCACGTCAGAGGTGGTGCTTGGTCGCGAAGATCGCGGCCTGGGTGCGACTCGTGAGCCCGAGCTTGCCCAGCAGGGAGGAGACGTAGTTCTTCACGGTCTTCTCCGCCAGGAACATCCGCTCGGCGATCTGCCGGTTGGTGAGGCCCTCGCCGATGAGCTCGAGGATGCGCTGCTCCTGGGAGGTCAGCTGCTCGAGCTCGGGGTCGGTGGCCGGGCCGTTGCGGACCCGCTCGAGCACCTGGGCGGTGACCTGGGGGTCGAGCGTCGACTGGCCCGCGGCCACCCGGCGCACGGTGTCGATGAGGTCGTGGCCGCGCACCTGCTTGAGCACGTAGCCCGCGGCGCCGGCCATGATCGCGGCGAACAGGGCGTCGTCGTCGTCGTAGCTGGTGAGGATGAGCGCGGCGATGCCGGCGTCGCGCGAGCGGATCTCGCGGCACACGTCGACGCCGGAGCCGTCGGGCAGCCGGCCGTCGAGGATCGCGACGTCGGGGCGCACCGCGGGGATCCGGCGGATCGCCTCCTCGGCGAG
>NZ_JBUZJI010000044.1:0-13792 GCF_055282735.1 Nocardioides sp. B129/18
CGGGCATGCGCATCAGTATCACCAGTCACAGCCGTCACACGGGGACGACGCGCGGCACCGGGTGGTCGTCTCGCAGCGAAGGGCGGCGACCACGGTTCTGCGCACCCACTCGCGCAGACGCTCACACGGACGGGGCCTGCGAGACCGGTTCGGCGGGATGCGCTGTCGTTCACCGGCCCGCATCCGTCTGGCGACTCTCGTGCGATCGCTCCGTGGGCCCGCGCGCTGATCAAATGGCGCTGAGCATATGCAGTCATCGCGACCCCGCGGCTGTCCTAGGCAGATCTCGGCGGTCGCCCTCGAGCTACCAAGATGCCCAGTCGGCGGTTCGGGGCCGACGTGGCCCTCCGTCGACGCCTTCCCGTGATGAACTGGGGCCCTCACCAGTCCGGCGTCGAATCCGCTAACGGCGCGGGCAGGGCCTCATCCACCCGTCCGCACGGCAGAGCGGTAGGGCTGGAGCCAGGGCGTATCCCCCATCGCTAGAAGTTCGCTCGCGCAGGAGAACTCCGTCGTCAAGCCTGCGACATCGAACCTCGCGGTACCGGCCGGGACCGTGCCGAAGGAGAGCGCGCCGCGAGCGCCGAGTGTCTCGCGACGGGCAATCACCGTGCCGATCTCCGCACCCTTTGTGGCAGAACATCCTCGGCGCGAGCACGCCCAAGGTCTGTTTCGTAGGGATCGAGGGCGTCGACAGCGCGGTCAAGCTGACCCAGCGCACGCAGCACGTTCAGATACGTGCTGAGGGTGACGCCCAGATCGCCTGACTCCAGCTTGCTCAGCGTCGGACGACTGATGCCCGCGCGCTCGGCCAACTGAGCAGAGGTGAGGTTCTGAAGTTCGCGCCAGGTAGCCACATGGCTCCCTACCTTCTCGCCTGCCCGCACTAGACGAGCCTGAGGTGGTCGCGTCGCCATGCCTACTCCGTCCACTGTTAATGTTAAGTTTCAGTGACACTATCGGATTTAAGGTCAACTCTAATTGGCGCTAGAGTCGATCCGACAGTCGCCCGACAGGGCGTTGGTCGCGCGACCGCGACGAGCCGCGGGTTCCGCAGTGCATCAGCGACGCTCTAGGGTTGGGGCGGGCACGCACGAGAACGGCGTTGCCGAGCCCAGCCCGCAGCGTCGGCCCAGGTGACAGCGGGCGGCCACCGCATCACAGCGATGCGCGAGTCGGGTTCGCCATCGCCTACAGGTAGCCGTCAAGCGGAAGGCTCGCCTATAGCCTTGGGCCTGCCGATAGTAGGAGTATGGGCTGGACTCGCCGCCACCAAGAACAGCCGGCGAGTTCTATGCCGTCGTACTACACTGAGGCAGAACTAATGTTTGACCAATCGTCGGACATGTGGTAACGGCGTCGCGAAGGAGACAGATGGCCGGGGTTACGATGCCCGAAGGGCACATCGAAAGTTTCCGCGACCTCAGTCAGATGTCCGCATCCGATCGAGAGGCTGTCATGGCGGCCCTGGGTCGGTCCAACTCGCTCGTTCAACTCGTGCATGCACTCGACGGTCACGTTAGAGAGCCCTCGCGTGCTGCTCAAGCCCTGATCTCGTTCACACGGTGGCGGTATCAGGTCTCCTTGGGCGTCGATGAAGCCTTAGCGCAGGTGCGTGATCAACTCGACGCAGTCGACGAGACGGCCCTGTCGGAGATCGCCAGTGCTCCTTCGTTTCTTGTGTTGGCTAAGACGGTCGACCTGGCTTCAGCGCACACCCACCTGCTCCAGTCGACGCGTATCATCTCCGATCTGCGGCCGATCTTCTCGGACAATCAGGAAGACCCTGAGTTGCTAGCGACCACTGTGGGCCACCAGCTCGTGATCAATGCCTTCCATGGCGACGACCTACAAACCCAGTACTTTGCGTTCGATGTTGACGAACTGCGTGAACTGCGCCAGCAGATTGACCGTGCTTTGGTCAAGCATGAGAAGATTCGTGCTTTCGTGGCCCGCGGGGGCAGTGAAGTTGTTGAATGGAGTGAAGGCGAATGAGCGATCTCGCGACCCCTCGCCAAATGTGGATCCCCCACCGCTGGTCGTCCGAATGGCGCTCCGACAGCATCCACGACGCAGTCCGCCTGTCGCAGGTCCACAACGCCCCGGCTGACATGATCGGCGAGACGCTGGACGCGCTTACTATCCGGGAGCAGTTGCTCCGTTCGCTCAAGAAGACCGAGTCCGACTGGCGTTCGGTCGGATCGCTAGCGCGTGAGGTCGGCACCAGCGAGGCGCGGGTTCGCCGCACCTTGGCCTCGATGTCTGATCAAGTGAGGCAGCCGGTTGCGGCGCGCGGTGAAGAGGTCAACTACTACCGCCTTGCGGCACGCGGACTCACGCGGAAGGAGCGTTGGCGCTACCTGCTCCTTGTACTGTCGCGCCAAGCGCGGTAAGCAAGCAATGGAGTGGTGGTTTGCCGCGATCCTTGGAGCCGGCGGTGGCAGCGTTGGTGTGTGGTTGACCTACCTCGCACCGCATAACCAAGGTCCGTTCCCTCACATCCCGCGCAGCGTGCGTCATGCCCTGTGGTGGGTGTCCAGCATCGGTTGGGTGTTGGTGGGCGCCTTCTGTACCGTCGTCAACAACTACGACAAGCCCCTTTCGGCGTGGACGGCGGTCATGTGGGGTCTGGGCGCGCCGTGGATTTTGCAGAAGATGGTGCAGGTCGCGCAGAACCAGAATCCCCCGGCAACCAGAGTCGACATTGAGGATCGCGCTGAACCTATTGGGCCCTAATCGCAGGCTGGCGTCGGCGATCCGCTCGATGCACGAGACTGGTCGCGACTGGGTTGCGTCTTTGATTGCAGATCTTCTCCATGACCCCTTGATGGTCTTCCGCTGGTGCACGGTCGGACAATCAAGCTCTCGGAAGTGAGAGGCGAGAGCATTAGACCGTGTAGGCAGTAGGCCTGCCGGAACGACTGCACCGCGATCCGGAACTGCTGGTTTGACGCCTAAAGGCCCGCTCGTGGAGCCGGCCTCGAGGGTCGGACGGGCTGGCTTTCGCTTTCAACGCGGCGCTATCACGCGTCCTCTCACAGTGGAGCCGCGGGCGGGACCACAGCGGCGATCTGATCGTCGTCAAGTCCTTAGCCGACAAGCGGGCCTCCTCCCGCGCGGTCAGCGCCGTGTGCATGGCTTGGCTGGCCGCTCGATCGGCGATCCGTAGCCGACCACGTGCCACCACCCGCAGTAAGGACACTGGACCGGTTCTGCCCCCTTCTCAACCCGGGCGGCAACGGCCGCCGCCTCAAGCCGAGTCTCGATCGCCGCACGTTTTGTGCGACAGCGGACACCATTCATATGAGTCGCTACCCCTCTAGCTAGTCCTCGATCTCAACAGCGACATTAGGCACGATGTGCAGGCGGCGCGGGTCAGCTGGCATGTCCTCCCACGTCGCGACACCGCCCACGGGTACAGGACACTCGGAGGCGCTGAGGTGCTCGGCGAACAGCGCAAGTGTGTTGCCGTGATGAGCGGCGGAGGGAACCAGAATCCCGTGGCGGCCGAGTTGGTGCGCGGCTTGGGCGACCTGCTGGCAGGCTCGGTAGGCGGCGCCTGTCCCGACGTTCGGAGACTCGCTGTAGAGGAGGCCGGGTCGGAGAGGCCGACAGCAGTCCCGTGGATGTCCGAACCGGGTCTGTTGGAGGCTTCCCTACCACCGAGGGTGGGAGTCATGAGTCATGGCAGCACCGAGAAATTACCCCGAGGAACTCCGGCAGCGGTCGATGGGGATGGCGGTCGAACTGAGGCGTGGCGCAGCCGCGAAGCCGGACGTGCTGCGATTCGGTCATCATAGGATCGCAACGCGGAGCCCACGCGCCGCGCTGTTCGTCTCCGGAACGTGGATAGGACCTTCGCCAAGTGCATACGTTCGTCGCTGTCTTCAGTCGTTCCTCGCCGATTGATGCCGTTGAGGTCGAGAGGGAGGCTCGCCGCGTCCTGCCTTTCAAAGACTCCCAGCAGGACAAAGTCGCCTGGGTCAGCCATGACGGACGATTCGGCCTCTTCGGATGGTCCAATGAAGGGAGCCTGGCGGCGAAGGTGCTCGTCAACAACGTTGACCGAATCCGTTGCATGACGGGCTACGCGGACAGCCGCCAGCTCGCGGCTGTCGAGATTGCCGGTGCGTCGTCGCCAGGCGTCTGGGCGCTGTTGGAAGTCGCGTCCGGGCAGATCACGGCAAGGGCCTCGGCCTCCGGTTGTGAGGTGCTCTACGTTGCAGAGCAGGCAGATCAAATCGTCGTCGGAAATCGGGCGCTGCTCGCTCACCTCATAGCGGTTGGCGGGGGACGCCCCGTCCCCGACCTCGTCGGGCTCTCGGCGATCGTGACGAGCGGCTACGCGACGACGTCTCGCACAGTCTTTGAGAACGTCCGAGCCCTCACGCCGAATGAACTAGTCCGCGTGACGCCGCGCGGGATCGAGCGGACTGACCCGACCACTCTCCTGCCGCAGCCGACAGATGACTATGCGTCTGCAGCCGAATCGGTGGCGGAAGCCCTGCTCGCAAGTGTCGCTCTCGAGGATCATCAGGACGGTCCTGTCACCCTCGGCCTCACGGGCGGACGAGACTCCCGGCTCATGGCTGCGATCCTGCATCGAGCGGGCGTGCCCCTGATCGCTCGCACATCGGGCGCACCCGAAGATCCCGACGTGGTTGTCGCGACAGAGGTGGCGGCGCGACTCGGACTTGATCATCACCGCAGCCCCCAGCGAGGGGCTGTCCGTGAGGACTCCGGCATTACGGTCGACGTCGGCCAGCGACTCCATGCAGCAGTGGTCCTGGGGGAGGGGATGCTCGGAGCCTACGACTCTGTCGGGGTGATCGACGACCGCTTCCGTCCTGACCTCGCTGCCTTCGGTGGCACTGGTGGCGAGATCCTTCGGGGCTATTACGCAGCAGATATTGCGGATGTCGGCATCTCGGAGATTCAGCGGCGCTACCTAAGGAAGCGCGTGCTGTCTGGCGCCAAGTGCCTCACCAAAGATGCTGCTTCCGCCTACGAGTTGGATGTCGCTCCATGGTTCGACCTGCTCGAGCAGCACGGCCTTCAGGCTCTCGAGTGGTTCTACGTCAATCAACGCACGGGCCGCTGGGCGGGGACCGCCCGAAGCGCCGCCTCGATCGGATCTCTCGCCAGACGCCCGTTCCTAGACCATGTCGTCGTCGAGCGCGCCCGTTCAGTGCCGCTCAGCGACCGAGTCAACGAACGTTTGATCTACGACGTGATGAACACCCTGGCACCTGGGTTGGCTGACCTGCGATTCGCTGGCAAGCGTTGGAAGTTCGATGAGCGGCAGCCCGAGGACCCCGCCGCGAGAGCGCGATGGCATGATCGCGCTCCGCTGATTGGTTCGAAGGGTGACCGTGCTGCCTTCAACTGGCGGGTCGACCTCCCTGAGGTGCGGATGGAGCTTGCCGCGCGCGTCCTCGACGGCGATGAGCGCCTCTGGAGCATCCTCAGTCGCAAAGCAGTCTCGAGCCTCGTCGACAAGGAGAATGTGAGCCGGGCCGAGATGGTCCAGTTGTGGAACATGGCGACGGTCAGCGAAGCCCTGGCGACCGACTTCGGTGTTGACATCCAGTTCGATCGAGTCCCGACGCCCATCCGAGCTGCGCTGCCCGCTGCGGTTCCAGCCAATGCGAAGGATCCTTGGAGGGCTCGCGCCCGTCGCATGGTTCGCAGGGCGGGAGCGCGTGCTCTCAAGCGCCTGGGGCGGTAGCGCCACCCGCGCGCCCGGGCCCGTTGCGCAGTTGCGACCCTCATCTTTCAGTGCATGCCGGTTCAGGCTCGGGCGCGCCACAGCTGGGCGGTCGGCGCTAGGTCGAGCGAGGAGTCGTCCAACACCAGCAGTACGTCCTCGCGGTCACACGGAGCCCACGGGGCCATCCGAGAGCGCACGGACTGCGGCTTCGCGTCCTTGGCCCGACTCGTATCACCTGCTATCTAGAGGTGGCCGCTGCGGCAGTGAGGCCCTCCGCATTGGCTCGATCGGTCGCGGCGTGGCCACCTGCGCAAAAGGGAACGTGCTGCCGACCAAGTGCTGCCGTGTCGGTCTAGACCACCGGGGGTATTTTGCACTGGCCTTGAGTCTCAGGGTCTTCTCAGATTAGTTTCGCGTCGGCTCGTCGTTGGTGGGCCTATCGATCGGGGGATGGGCATGCAGATGACGAAATTTCGTGCGCGCGTAGTCGAGATCGCAATCGCTGGGCTCGTGGCCTCAGCGCTCGGCGGCGTACCTGCCGCATCAGCCTCGAGGCTCCGAGCCAACACCGGATTCTCGACTTCGCTGCCCACCGTCGGTGAGGTAGGCGCGGTCGACGTCGAGCCGATCGACGGGACTGCAAGCGCGCCCGAGAAGTTCGCGTCGCCCGACCTGCCCGACGACCTAGGGGACCTACCTGCGGGAGATGGGTCGGCGGCGATCACGACGTCGTGGGCCGACCTCGGCGAGGTGCCGGTCGAGGTACGTGCTGCCGATGAGGTCACGGTACTTCCGGCCGATCCGACGCAGGGCGCCACGACCGAGGACCTTCCAAACGGGGCGATCTCTGGCGCTCCGGTCGAGATCTCCGTCGCCCCAACGAGCGAGAACCAGACCCCGGGACTCGTTGTGGACGTTCAGGCCTCCCCTGGCACATCAGTCCCTGCCGTGCCTGGAGCCACAGAAGGGTCCGACCCGACAGTTGCCCCGAGCCCGGAGACAAATGAGGCTCCGGCCGCGAACCGATCGGCAGGTGTTGCCTCGCGGACCGCGACCCCGTCCGGCGACACGCCAAGCGGTCCCACTTCTCTGAGCGACCTTGCAGATCAGATTATCGAGGGCACGGGCTCCGACGGCGGCGCAGCAGAGGTAGGAGACGATGCGCAAGCAGTGGACCTCCGGATCTCGTACGCAGACTTTAGGTATGCCTTCGGGGCAGACTGGGGATCGCGCCTCCGAGTGGTCGCCTACCCGGAGTGCTTCAAGACGACCCCCGAGCTGGCTGAGTGCAGCCAAGGCGTCGTCGTCCCCTCCAAGAACAACGTCGCAGCACAAACCCTGACGTTCACCACGGTCGACCTCTCCACCAACGGCGCACCAGGCTCCACCGTGGAGCCAGCGGTACCGAGCGGTCCGGACGGTGCGGCACCACTTCTGTCCGGCGATGACGCTGCCCCGGCCACTGAAGGCTCGGATCCGGTATCGGCTCCGGCGCAGCGGTCGAGTCTCGTCGGCTTTCACGGTGGCCGACAGGCGCCGATGAGCGCAGCCCATCTGGGATCAGCAGGGGTGCAGGCCTTGCAGCAAATTGTGGCTCCCATGCTGGTTCGCGCGGCGGCGACCAGCGGAGGCACCACCTACGTGGTGTCCGCTTCTGCGGCCGGCTCGAGCGGGAACTACGGTGCGGAGCCGACGAAGCCCTCTGACTCGTGGCAGGTCGGTGACGGCAGCGGTGACTTCTCCTACGGATACCCGCTGGCACTTCCCGCGCCTGCGGTTGGCGGATCGACCCCGGAGCTGTCGCTCGCGTACTCCTCGGGGTCGGTCGATGGGATGAACATGGCTGAGAACGGTCAGGCGGGCATGGCTGGTCTCGGCTGGAACTTGTCGTCCTCTTACATCACACGCGAGTTCGCGAACTGTCTGGACGACGGCCACACCGGGTTCGCTGACTTGTGTTGGAAGAGCGTCAACGGGGAGCTGTTCACCCAGTACTCGATCGTCCTCAACGGGCACTCGACCACGATCGTCCGCGACTCCTCTGACGGCACCCTTCGGCTGCAGGACGATCCGGGTTGGACAGTGCAGAAGGTCGCCGGCAACGGCAGCGACACCAGCCTGCCGAACAACGCCGACACAGGCGACGAGGCCATCAAGGTGATGGACCCCAACGGCACCACCTACTGGTTCGGCTTCGGGTGGGGGACAGACTCAGTGCTGACGGTCCCGGTGTTCGGTGATGACCCGGGCGAACCCTGCTACGACGCCAGCGACATCCACACCTCCTGGTGCCGGCAGGGATGGCGCTGGGGATTGGACAAGGTCGTCGACCGCAAGGGCAACGTCACCCTGTACGACTACGCTCGCGTGCAGAACTACTACGGGCGGTTCAACCAGAGCGGCACCGCCAATCGAACCTCTTATGACCGCGACGGCTACGTCACCACGATCCGCTACGGATTCAACCGCGGGGCCAACACCAGCCCCAACTCGGCCACCGCCTACACCAAGGTCAACCTCGATGTCCGGCCGCGTTGCGTCGATGCCTTGACCAAGCCGGACGAGAACTGCACCGGCACCAAGGGACCCACCGCTGATCCATCTGGTTGGCCTGAGGTGCCCACTGACCTCCTGTGCACGTCTGGTCAGACGAGTTGCTCCAACTTCGCGCCCTCGTTCTTCTCCACTGACCGCTATGACGCGATTCGCACCCAGCGGATCAACGGCGCTACGACCTACAACGTCGACAAGTACCAGCTGACGTTCGCGCTCCCCGATGATCCTGACAACCCCGGAAATCGTTCGCTCTGGCTCTCCAAGATCCAGCGCACCGGCCAGGACCCCACGACTGCTGACATCACGCTCCCCAGTGTCGGGTTCAACGGCGTGTGGCTACGTAACCGTGTCGATCCTGCGCCGGGCACAAGCACCTTCCAGAAGCTGCGCGTGGACTCGATTCGGACCGAGACCGGCGGTCGGATCGATGTGACCTACGGCCACGACACCGACCGCGACTGCACCTCCACCAATGTCGACGGCCTGCCGCGTTATCAGTCGATCAACGGTGCACGCGAGTGCTATCCGCGGCTGCTGCCACAAACCGACAAGTGGGGTTGGTGGCACAAGTACGTCGTTACTCGCGTCGCGCTCGGCGATGACGCGATTGGATACCGGCTGGGTCAGGCGGCCACGAGCGCTCCGATCAGCGCTGGCCGGCTACGGGTCTATGACTATGAGTATCTGGGCGCCCCTGGATGGCGCTATCGCAGCAGCCTGTTAACGGACAACAAGGCAGAGACCTGGGACGATTGGCGTGGCTATAAGCGAGTCGTCACTCACACACGCCGCGTGGGCGCCGATCAGGTCGTCGACAGCCCGCTGGTCGACGTCGCCCGCCGGGACCTCACTGTGTTTCGTGGACTCGACAACACCAAGCTGAACAACGAGCAGAACACCTTCCGAGCCGAGACGATCACGACGGCCTCTGGCGAGTACCTCGACAGTGAGTGGCGCAATGGGCGCGTCGCGCAGACCGTGGATCTGGACGATGGCGGCCAGTCACTCTCCCGCGTCACCCACGAGTACTCCGTCTACAAGACAGCAGACTCCAACGTCACCCCAGACGCCTTCTACACGTACGAGTCGACTCGGACAGAGACGCCCCGAATTGGCGGCGACGATCAGATCACGACCTGGACCGTTGACGATGGTGGCGGCAACCATCATGGCAAGCTTCTTGGAGCCATCCGGACGACCGTCAAGAACGGCGGCACTCCGAGTGACGCCAGTGACGACCTCGCGACCTGTAACTTCTGGCTCACGAGCAGCTCAACCGCACTGCGCGTTCCCGAGGAGATTCTTACCAAGCAGGGTGGCTGCCAGAGCGGTGCAACCATCCTGGGCCGCACCGACTATTTCTACGACGGCGACCAAGCCGGCGGTGCTGCACCGACCGCAGGGGACCCCAACTACACGACCGTGTACGCCAGAGACACCGTCGGCTCAGCCATCACGACCCTCACGAAGTGGGACGCCTACGGTCGCACGATCACGTCCCGTATTCCCACTGCAGGTCTGCCCGGTGGCGCCATTGATTCAGCCCCTTACACGGCGATCTACTACAACAAGGCCGACGGCGACGACAACAAGTTCCTCACAGCAGTGCAGACCAAGTCGCCTGCCCCAAACTCGACGACACCAGGCTTCTCATCCTTCCAGAACCTCTCCCGCACCCGGGCTCTGGTCACGTCCAGCGCCGACCCCAATGGTGCCCTCACAACCATTGACCGTGACGCGCTTGGTCGCCCGACCAACATCTGGCTGCCTGGACGGTCCAAGAGCGCCAGCGACCTGGCGTCTACCACCTACACCTACAGTGATTCGGCTTCGGATCCAGGGCGTGTCACAAGCGACGTGCTGCGTACCGGAACCACACGCGACCGGACCCTGTCCTTCTATGACGGTTGGGGACGCCCGTTCCAAACGTCCACGCTGAATGCCGCCGGCGGCAGTACCCCGCGAATCGCCAGCATCGACGCCTTCGACGAGCGGGGCCAGGTGTGGTTCGCCAGTCCCGGCTTCCCGATTGCCTCTAGCAGCATCGCTGTCGTTCCTTCTTCAACCTCAGATATCGGCAGCTACACGACCGCATCTTTCGATGCACTCGGGCGGCCCACGAAGGTCAACGAGAAGTCCAACGGTGCAGTGATCCGTAGCACTGCAACCACGTACGGTCTCCGCAGTGACACCGTCGCCATCCTCAGTCCATCAGGCTCTGCGGTATCGACGACTAAGAGCGTCTACAACCCTCGGCTCGAGATCGCGAACGTCACCCAGTACGCCGACGGGAGCTCTCCCAGCAGCACCCTCGACGACGGCTACGCCGCGTACACCTACACGCCTACCGGCCAGCTCGACACCATCTCAACCCCATCGAGCAGCGGAAGCCGATCCAGCGACCCAGTCACCTACGACTACGACTACGACCGTCTAGGTCGCAAGACCAAGGCCACCGATCCTGACACTGGCGTTACCACCTATGGCTACGACGAGCGAGGCAACTTGACCTCGGTCGACGACCAGCTGCCCAACGACGTCAGCGCTGGCGCAGCGGGCGGCATCCTCGCCACCACCTACGACGCTCTCAATCGGCCGATCGCGAGAGTTCAAAAGACGACCACCAACGGCACCTACCCGCTCGCTGACTGGGCCTACGACGCCACCGGCGTCGCCAACGGCCTCGGTCGGACAGCGTCGACTACGAGCCACACTCCCCTGGGAGACTTCACTAGCCGATTCGACCGGTACGACGCGCGCGGCAACCTGCTCTCGGTAACTGCGATCTACCCGGCAGTCCTCACAGGAGAGGACGCCTCGGGATCCTCAGGCATTCCGTCAGGCGCGGTCTCGAAGACCACCACGCAGACCTACAACGAGCTCAGTGAGATCGCCAGTACTACCTATCCTGCAGTCCCGGGTCTGGCCGAGCTGACCACGACCAACCAATACGCCAGCCACGGCGTCTTCACGGGCGTCACGGCGTCTACGGCCGACGGTCTTCGCACGCTGGCCGCAGCGACCTTCGACAGCCTCAATCGGCCGCTCGAGGTCAGGTCGACGTCGACTAGCGGTACTTCGGATCCTCTGCAGATGAAGCGGGTCTACACCTGGACGCCTGATGGCCAGCTCGACACCCTCGCCGCTAAGGCCCTCAACGGCACCGCCTCGTACGACCAGCTGAAGTACGACTACAGCTACGACGTCCTCGGCAATCCAGTCAAGATTGCCGGACGCCGTCAGGACAGTGCGACCAGCACTCCAAACTTTGGGGCGTGGTGTTACGGCTACGACGGGATCAACCGACTCGCATCCGCCAAGACTGCTATTGCCAGTCTGGACGGCAGCGGGAATCCTTCGACTGGCTGCGCCACGGCCACGACAGCCACTGACCGTGCAGCCGTAGCAGACGTGACAGGCCAGAACTACGACCTCTCTTACTCTTACGCGCAGACACGCCTCAAGACGGTCACCGGGATAAACACTGACGGCGCCGCTGCTTCCAGTGCAGTCAGTACCTTCGACTACCCGGCGTCAGGTGCGCACTTTCATGCTCCCAACAGCATTGCTCGCACCGGGGCAATGACTAGTGGCCTCCCGAATCCGACCGAACTGACCTACGACGCCGTAGGACGAGCCGTAACCCAAAAGCTGCCGTCAACCGACGGATCTGCCGGCACAACAGTCAGTTCGGCCTACGATCCTCAAGGGAACTTAGGCACCGTTCGAAACGCCTCATCCACGGGCATCAACATCGAGAACGCCTACGATGCCAGCGGGATCCGGGTCGTACGGAAGAGCACGTCCGACACCGTCGTCAATGTTGCGGGTGCCGAGATCACCAAGCCCGTCGGCGGTGCGAAAGCTACGTCTCGTCGAACCTTCACCACGCCCGGCGGCACCCCTCTTGCGCAAGTGTCGAGCGACGGTGCCAGCGAGGCTTGGACCTGGATCCTGGCAGACGAAACGGATTCGCTCAGGCTAGCTCGGTCAGCCGGCGGCAATTCCACTTCAACAGCGCCGCCTCAGATCTATGCCTACTTCCCCTTCGGTGATCCGGCATCTTCGGCGCTTCTAGCGGGCGAGCGCGGCTATCTGAATAAGCCCCATGACCCAGATGGGACGATTCGACTCGACCACCGGTCTTACAACCCCAACGTCGGACTGCTGCTGGCGCCGGATCCACTCATGATCCCGGGCAACCCGCAGAGCTTGAACGCGTACGCCTACAGTCGAAACAATCCCATCGGGCTTACCGACACGTCCGGCTTGCTCAGTGATGATCCGAACGCGCCCTGTATGACTTGCACCGGAAATGACAAGAACGGCCAGCCCAAAAATGGTGGCAAAAACCCAGGAAATCCGAACTTCTCCAACTATGGAGATCGTAATAATCATGTGAACCCTGGGCCGATCGTCGCCTATGCGACGTGGGTCAAATCGGTGCACGATGCCGAGCAGGACTACCCAGATGCGCGTGTGCCGAAGATTAATGGAGTCGGTAACGATTGGGTCTTCATTGGAGGCACGGGTGATGAGCCTTACGACCCGGTCGGCCCGTTCTTTGAGGATCTGCTTAATTCGGCCAACGCCTTCCTGGCGGTCGGGGATATTGCGGGAATTGCGGTTACCGGCGCAGTAAGAGTCGGCGCCCGCGCGGCCGCCAAGAGTACGGCCGCAAACAGCGGCTCGGCCCTCTCGCGGGCCTCCGAGGCGGCGTTCCGGGCAGCCGACAATCCGGGGGCGATCTTCGTCAAGAACAAGCATCTCGCCTCCGCAGGAGGCAACGGAGCCAAGTTCGCCACTGACGACATCAGCCAGGTCCAGGGATGGATCTCTCGCGGGCTGCAGTCTGACGGCGTGCAGTTCCTCCCGAACCAAGTCGATGACACCTTCCGCGCGATCGTCCCTGGAGGTGGGGTCGTCGGCACTCGCGGTCAGGAGTTCATACGCGTCATCGTGACCGGAGACGGCCGGGTCATCAACGCTTTCCCCGTCAACGTCAGGTGACCGCCATGGAGATGACCTACGACCACCTGAACACCGAAGAGCTTCAGGGCACCACCCAGACCGACTACTTGGTCGCGCTCGACGCTCACTTCCGCCTTGTCGAAGACGACGTGACTGTTTACGACGAGCCTGGCTTCCCGGTCGTCGAGCTGGCCCGGAGTTTGCTGGTGTGGCTTCGAGACCCGGACCTCAGCGACTTCGACTTCGACTCGATGTCCTACGAAGAGGTCGGCTCGCTCGCCATCCGTCGATCCGATTCGGGCTGGACCTTCAGCTCGACCTTTGTCCCGGAGGCGGTCTCCGGTTCGGTCGATCGAGCAGAGGTCGATCGGTGCTGCCGTACGTTTGTCGCCCGGGTTGAGTCGGATCTGCGTAATCTTGGCCTCGATCCGGATGAGGTGATCGGGCGGTGAAGCGAGTCGTGCTCGTCGTTCTAACGACTCTCGCCGACTGGCTTGGAGTGGACTTGACCCGCTCCGGTGGACACGGTTTTTCAGGCCGAGGCCTGGTCTTCGA
>NZ_JBUZJI010000045.1:0-11917 GCF_055282735.1 Nocardioides sp. B129/18
CAACCGCCACCCAGGCGGCCTAACCCAACCTGTCACCTGATCGTGCAGCAGTCCCGATCGCTGACGCTGGTAGGTGCCTCTCGGTCGCCGTTCGCCGGTGGGATGGCGCGGCCCCCGCTCATGAATCCTGCTCTTCGGTGGGGTGGTCTGATTCACCGTTCCGCAACGGGCGAACGTGGTCGAGGGATCTAGGGCCTGGTGTCAGATTGAGAACGGGGGCGAGGTCAGGTCCATCGCCGACATTTCGGCTGAGCTCGGCGTGCATCGCGAGGGTGTAGAGACGAAGGTTCGAGTGACGGTCACGTAGGTCGACAAGCTCACGCCGTAGATTGCCGATGGTGTTGTTCCGCTCGGTGACCTGTTGCTGGAGGTGAACGGTCTTGTCGTGGTCCGAGGCGTCGACCGTCATGTCAGAGAGGATCGCGGGGATCCTGTCGATAAGCGCCGTCAAGAGAGTCGGGTAGTTGTTCTGGGAGGCGCCGTAGGAGTACCGGCCGACCCTCGCCATGCCAGCGCGGGTGGGAGTGCTTCCTTGCATCGCCATGACGACTGCGCCGACGAGGGCTTTGAGTGGGACGCCGGGTGAGTCGTCGGTGAGAGCCTCTTCAAGGGCCGAGGCCAGTTGGCGGTTGTTCATTGGCGGTCCTCTGGGTCGGTTCGTAGGCTTGGTACGGGGAGGTCTTCCAGGACGAGCTGGCGGAGGTCGGCGTCGCTCCATGACGCGAACTCGTCGGCCAAGCCGGGAGCGTCCTTTGTGATCTTCCTCAGGGCGCGTGCTCGGAGGTCGTCGTGGCCGATGAACGATCGCCGGCGCAACTCCAAGCGGGCGCGATGGACCTTCAGCATTCCCGAGTTCTTGCAGGCGTAGGGGCGGCAGAGGAGCCATTCGGCCTCTTCGTCGCTCCCGCAGAGCCCGCCCGGGCCCGGGGCGCAGACGGTGAGCTCGCCGATCAGGAGCTTGCCGCGGGTGGACGAGGCGAGGCGATTGGCCTCCTTGGTCGTCAGAGCACCGTTCTTGACTCGGGTCAATCCGGATTCGGCCAATCTCTGCCTGATCCGCTCTGCTCCGTTGCCGGCCAGTGATTCCGATCCGTCCTCGAGGTTCAGGCTGACGTCGAGGAGTGTGCGGACCTGTGCCAGGCCGATGGCCTCCTGGGCTGAGTCGGGGTCAGCGATGTACACGGATCGAGGCAGGTGCCCCAAGTAGCCCTCGGCCACGGTGCGGTTTGACCACTGGGCCTGGCGAGCCGCGAGGGCGTCACCCCACGGTCGGCTGGCGTAGGCCTCGATGCCGGTGATGCGCAAGACGCGGTGTGACAGCCATTCGGGGAGTGCCGGCAGTGGCTTGACCAGCCCACGCGCGGCGAGGTGGTCGGACGATCGTTGCAGCCAGGTCAACCATCCGAGGCGCAACTGCAGGCTTTCGCCGGCCTTCGTGCGGGTTCGTCCTCGGCCGAGTCCGGGATGCATGAGGACGGGCTTGTGGGTGGTCGGGTGCATCTGACTCGGCAATCCGAGGAGCCTGTGAAGGCGTTGGATGGTCTCTACAGCTCGAGCGACGTCCTTTCCCACGACCCACGAGGTGCTGACCGGAACGTCGCGTTGTTTGACCAGGTAGCCGTTCATCAGGGTCACCGGGACGTCGGGATGTCCGTCCCGGCTTGCAGGGATGGTGTCGTGACGGAGGCAGTCGAGCGGGAGGGCCGCAAGTTCGCGGTCTCTGACAGTGGTCAGGATCGTGATCACGGCGGTGCAGGCGTAAGCCAAGGTGATGGACCAGTGATCGAGACCGAGACTGAACTTGGTCGGCGGAAGGTGATCAATCCACGGCTTGCGCGTCCCGTCCAGAGCCGTGACTTGGCTGATCGGACTACCGAAGATTCCGGTGAAGATGTCGGGTTGCTGAGCGAGTCCGCGGCTTGCCACGAGTTCTTCCAGTTGGCCTCGAGCGGGCTGAATCGGGTTTCTCAGAGCGAGGTTGTCGGCGCCAGCAAGCCTTACGAAGTGGGACCACGCCGCTCCAGGAAGCTTCGTCCCATGATTCGCAGGCTGAGCAGGGAAGGGATGTCCGGTTCGCTCCCAGGCGGTGAGGAGGGCGCTGACCGCGGCCACTTGGTCTTCTCTGGAAAGTCCGGTTCGATCGGGAATCTGATGAAGGATCTCGAGACGCCGAAGGATGTCATCGGCGCAGTTGTCGATGATCCACAGCGACAGCCCCAGGATCGGACCGACCAGTTCAGCGTCAGGTCGCTCCGCGTTGAGCAGCCGCTGTGGGACGGCGAAGACCTTCTCGACCGTCTTGCCACCCATGGGCGCGCCGCCGAAGAGATCCTCACCGAGTCTCAGCACCGCTCGGTAGGACCAGACGCTGTGCAGAGGTCGGGCGTAACCTGCGAGCGCCGATGCGGATGCGTTCGGATGGGTCTGGCGCATCCGGGCGACGAAGTCGTTCCAGTCGGCAGGTCCCAATCTCCGGAGCGGAACCTGATTGAGCACGTCGAAGGATGCGCCAAGGGCATGAACGTAGGCCGCTGCGCTCGGAGGCTTGATGGCTTTCTGGCTGGCTGCCGCGGCTGCCATCGCTGCCGTGGTATCGAGTCCAGAACGGGGGTCGGCAGCGACGTAGGGCGCCAGTCGCATGAGCGTCCAGGCCTTGACAGGCCGGCGCCAGTTCCCAGGTACCTGGGTGAAGTCGAGCTGGCGGGTCAGTTGGTTGACGAACGGGTAGCCCTCGAGGTCCCATCGATCCTCGTCGAAGTACACGGGAGCCTTGACGTTGCCCCAGTCGCGGACGACGGTGCGAAGATCCGTAGCGGGATAGACGTCGAGTTTCGCGTGCTCCCGGTGCAGCGCGGCGACGCGATGTGCGTTTGCCTCAGTCACGAGATCGGGTTTCTCGCATCGCGCAAGCGACGAGCGCGCGGGCGTTGTCGATGGTCGTCCGGGGGACCTGCGCGACCGCTGCCTGCGGGAACTGGGCGAGGGCCTGCTTCGCGAGATGGTGGAGAGCAGGAGCCTCGCCCTCGAGCCACTCCGTGGGGCTCGTGTCGCGGACGTCCTCGGCGAGCTCGACGGCTGCCAGGAGTCCGGGAATGACCTCCGGAGTTCGGTAGCCATTAGGACATACGAAGCAAGACAAGGGTCCGAGCCCGCAGTCGAGCTTCGGGTTGGTGGGCGACTTCCCGTTGCTTCCGCAGACCGCAACGCCGACGTCCATGGTCGTGAGGGATCCAAGCTTCTCGGAAGCCTCTGGGTCGTCCACGGTCATCTCGGCGCGCCAGAAGGTGGTGACGTCCGTCTGGGTCTGCACGATGCCAGGAATGAGGATGGCGTCGGGCAGAGCATCGGCGAGGTAGAGGCGGCGGGTGCTGCGGCTCTGGCCGATGATCGTCGTGCCGTGAGTGGCGCCACGAAGCAGGGCGCTCTTGCGGAGGCGGCGAAAGCTGATAGACGACGGCCGCGTGATCTTCGGGTCGGGCCAGTGGTGTGTGGTCGAAAGCCACCAACTCTGGACGGTCTGCCAATTGGCGACGTCTTCATCGTCCGTCGCCACGAAGAGCAGTCGGTCAAAGTCGGCTCCCGTGCTGCGACATGCTCGCTCCACTCGGGTAGCTGCTGTCACGAACTCGATGAGACCGCCGAAGGAGAAGATGCTTCCTGCATCGGCTGGCGTGCGAAGGACCGTCTGATTGCGCGCTTTCACGCTCCCGACGAAGGCGGTGGTCGCGCTGCTGCGCTCGACTGAGTCTGCGGTCATCGATTGGATCACCGCTAGGTTGGCGCCGACGTCACTCGCGAGGCCTGCGAGTGCCATCGCTGCACCTAGCTCTGATCGTGACACTTTGAACTGTGGGGGACAGCTCGGGCCGCTGTGCAGGCGGGCTGCGGGGATCCACAACCAGTCCTTGGGTAGTCCGCCCAAGGCTTGCTCGACCGCCGCGCGATGCTTTCGGTACCACTCGAAGACGTACCGCTTGGCAACGGTCTCGATCGCTGCCGCGACCTCTGGTGGGTAGCCCCTGACCGCGTGGCTGTCGACCGGTAGTGTTCGTGCGAGGAGATACGCACTGAACTCAGACCCGTCGGAGCGGATTGCTGGGAAGGCGTCAGCGAGGAATCGTCGGGCGAGCCGGCGTGCGGCTCCGCTCGATGCTGATTTGTCGATACCCTCCCAGGCCACGGCTGGCGTGAGATCGCGCGAAGTCAGGTCTGTAATGTCGTACTCGTTGGCCAGAACACGCAGGAACGCGCGGATCCTGGTCCTCGCTGCTTTTACGGTCAGAGCGGATGTCCAGGTGCCGCCGTTGACATAGAGGTTGGATGCCAGCACTTCGAGAAGGCGAGGTCCGCTCGGTCCTCTGAACGGTCCGATGACGGTCTGCCTCGTCGAGCCTTGCGTAGTCAAGACCATCTGGTGCTGAGGCGTGACGGCGGCGCTTGTGATGAAGTACGTGGGGACGCCGGCGTCGTCGGCGGTGCGCCGGCGTGATACGCCTCGATCCGACCGGGTGGCCATCAGGCGCGTCCGAGGAAGTCGTCGAGGCCGTAGGTCAGAGACATGAGGCCGAGCTGCTGGACGTAGAGATCAGTGACCCCGGGGCGGAGGTGGCCAAGAGAGGCGCTGGCCATCCGGACAGCGCTGAGTGGGTCGATGCGCCCGTGATCGCCGCTGAGGCCCCGCTCGCCGTATCGAACTCCGAGCATGAAGATCGCTGCCAGGTGGGTGGCGTAGGTGTGGCGGAGGTCGTGGGTGTGGACGTGGGGGAACCACTCGCCTCGTGCCGTTGCGTTGGCTTCGGCGATCCGGGAGACGTCGCCGGTGACCTCTTGGAAGGCTCCCTGACTCATGGGGCCACCTCGCATCGACAGCAGTAGAATCGCGGGCTTGCCGTCTGGTGTGACGAGTCGGCGCCTGTCGGCCGCGGTGAGGTCGTTGAAGGCGAGGCGTCGGCCGGCGACATCTGTGATCCCGCGGAATCCTCCGGGGCGGTCGTGGACCTTCGCGACCTGGATCGGGTTGCGTGGGTGCCAGCCGCGAAGGGTGAGTGCACGCGCTCCGTTGAGGTAGTTCCAGACTGGCTGGAGGTGGGTGGCGAGGGCGGGTGCTCGAACTTCGCGACGGCCTTTGACGATGGAACCGGGGAGTCGCATCTCGACGATCTGTCCGGGTTCGGTGTACTCGGGCAGCTCCCAGATGGTGAGGTTGGCGAGAGTGGTGGCTCGCGCGCCGCAGGCCAGTCCGAGGCCGATGAGGGCGGAGTCACGGGGGCCGAGTGCGCTGGAGACCTCGCCAGCGCCGGGTCCGATGCGCCAGGCCGCGTTGAAGAGCTCCGGGATCTGGGGTGGCGTTAACGGTGTTCCGGCGGTGGCAGCCTTGGGAATGCCGCGGCCCTCGGTCATCGACTCCCGAGGGCCCTGGGGCGTGAGAACCGTGGTGAGCGTAAAGGGAAGCTCAACCCCGTGGGTCCTGCGCAGCCAGAGGTAGAAGTTCTTGATGACCGTTCTATCGCGGCTGAAGGTCGTGCCGGCGACCCGGGTGTCGTGGTTCACGGTTCGGGCGTCGACGAACTCGATGAGGTGGCGTCGTGTGGCTCCTCGCAGGCTGGTGTTCCGCTCGAGAAGGAAGTTGATCCACACTCGCAAGCTCTCTGCGTAACCCTCGGCAGTCTGGGTTCGTGCAGTTCGCTCCCAGACCTCGGCCAGCCATGCTGTGGCGTCCCTCTCGACGCGCCCGTCGACAGCGATGATCGGAGAGAGCGCAGGCTCGAGCGGAAGCGGTGGGAAGCCGAGCTCGTCCTCGACGAGCTCGGCGTCCCATGCCCCGCCTCGGAGTACCTGGGTTCTGCTCAAGGATCTCGACCCGCCTTCGACGCTTCGCGCAGTCGTCGGCTACGCCTGCTACATCGAGAGACAATCCGAGATCCGGGCTTCTGTCTAGTGCCGTCTCTTGGGGTGAGACAAGACAGAATTCCGGTCCTTCAGCGCTTGATGTTGACGAGGTCCTCGAGCACCTGGTCGGAGGTGGTGATGACGCGCGAGGAGGCCTGGAACCCGCGCTGGGCCAGGATCAGGTTGGTGAACTCGGCGGCGAGGTCGACGTTCGACATCTCCAGGGCGCCGGCGGTCACCTTGCCGCGGGTGCCCTGGGCGGCGATGCCGAGCTGGGCGGGGCCGGAGTTGGCGGACTCGCGGAACGAGGTCTGGCCGACCCGCTCGAGGCCCATCGGGTTGTTGAAGTCGGCGATGGCCAGCTGGGCCATGTCGCGCTGCTGGCCGTCGGAGAAGACGCCGCGCAGGATGCCGTCGCTGCCGATCGTGTACGAGGTGAGCGAGACGCCGGCGGGCACGGCCGGCAGCACGTTGGTCATGTCGGTCTTGGAGACGTCGATGAGGCCGCCGGTGGGCGCGCCGGAGGCGTCGAGGGCGTAGCCCTGCACGCGGGCGCCGGTGGGGGTGACCAGGGTGCCGGTCTCGTCGAAGGTGAAGGCGCCGGCGCGGGTGTAGAGCTGCTCGTTGCCCATCTTGGTGACGAACATGCCGTCGCCCTCGAGCATGAGGTCGGTGCTGCGACCGGTGGTCTGGGTGGAGCCCTGGTTGAAGTTGCCCATGATGCCGGCGACCTGGACGCCGAGGCCGACCTGGATCGGGTTGGTGCCGCCGCGGGTGGCGTTGCCGGCGGACGCGCCGGTGAGCATCTGGCTGAGGGTGTCGCTGAAGACGGTGGTGCTCGACTTGAAGCCGATGGTGTTGGCGTTGGCGATGTTGTTGCCGGTGACGTCGAGCGCGGTCTGGTTGGTGCGCAGGCCGGAGATGCCGGCGAAGAGCGAGCGGAGCATGGTGATGCCTCTCGGGACGGTGGTGCTTGAGGGATGGTGGGATGGATCAGGCGGTCGGGGCGTCGGCGGCCTTGCCGACCGTGACGACGTTCGCGACGGGGACGGACGTGCCGCCCACGTCGAGCACCGGACCGGTGGCCTCGAACGTGACGCCCGAGCACGCGCCCGAGCCCTTCGTGCCGTCGGCGAGCTGGTAGCTCACCTGCTGGCCGACCAGGCTGCTGGCGCCGAAGGCCATCTGCGCGCCGAGGAGCATCTCGGTGCGGTCCGCGACGGCCTGCATCTTCTCCAGCGACGTGAACTGCGCCGACTGGGCGAGGAACTGCGAGGTGTCGGCCGGGTTCGACGGGTCCTGGTACTTCAGCTGGGCGACAAGGAGCTGCATGAACATGTCCTTGTCCTTGTTGGTCGTCGTCGCGGGAGCCGAGACGAGCGACGAGAGGCCGCCGGCAGCGCCGACGCCCTCGGTGGCCGAGATCGACACGGCCGCCTCCTCACACGCTCACGTCGAGGCCGGGCCGCGACGTGAGCCGATCCCCGGGCGAGGGCGCGAGCGCCGTCTCCCGGATGCCATCCCTGGCGAACGGGGCCGCGGGCGTCCCTGCCCACGGTCCTTGCTGCCGGCTCTCGGCGCCCCGGTGGGGCTGGCCGGAGCCGGAGTCGGTGGTGCCGGGGCCTGCGCCCTGGCCGGTGAGCGCGGCGTCCCGCGCGTCGGTGGTGGCCGCGACCGGGGCGGCCGCGGTGGCGAGCTCGCGGACGAGCACGCGGGCCTCGACGCCGGGCTGGCCCTCGAGGAGACGCCGCAGCTCGGGGGCCGCCGCGACCAGCGCGTCGTGCGCCTGGTCGTGGGCCGCGAGCCGGACGCGGACGGAGTCGCCGCGCACGGCGAGGACGATGCGGACCTCGCCGAGCGTGCCCGGGTCCAGGCGCAGCGTCATCCGGTGGCTGCCGCCGCCGGTGCTGACCAGGCGCGTCACCTCGGCCACGACCTTGCCGTGCACCTGGCCGGTGACGGCGTCGGCGACGGGGGTGGCGTGCGGGGCGGCGTGGCCGACGAGCGCTGCGGGCGCGGTCTGGATCGGCTGCCCGGCCTGGGGCGCGGTCACGGTGGTGACGGCGGTCGGCTCGGCGGTCGGCTCGGCGGTCGGGGCGGTGGCCGGGGCGGCGGTCGTGGCTGGCGTGGTGGCCGTGACGGCCGCCTCCGCCTGCGGGGCGGGCGCCGTGGTGGTGCCGAGGTCGACGGGGCGCTCGACGTGGCCGAGCTGGCGGCCCGGGTGCGCGCTCCAGCCGAGGTGCAGGCCGGGACGGGCGTCGTCGATCCGCACCGCGCCGCGCTCGCCGCGCGGGGTGGGCTCGTCAGTGGCCGCCGTGGTCCCGGTGGTGGTGGGGGTGGTCTCGGCGGTCGCGGTGGCCGACGCCTTCGCCGGGGCGCCGGGAGCGATCGGGGTCGCGGACGGCACCGCTGCCGTGGGCAGGCCGGACTGCGCCAGGGCCAGGGTGGCGGCCAGGGCGAGGGCGGCGGGGTCGCCGACCGGCGCCGGGGCGGGGTCGGTCTGCTCGGTGGATCCGGTCTGCTCGGTGGCCTCGTCAGCAGGCGCGGCGGGCTGGTCGGCCGTCTCGGGTGCCACGGCCGCTGCCGGAGCGGTAGTCGGAGCGCTCGTCGGGGCGGTCGCCGGCTCGGGGGCCGCGGTGATGTCGGGAGTGCCGGCCGGAGCGGCGACCGGGGCGGCGGTGGTGCCGAGCAGGCCCGCGACGAGCGCGGCGAAGCCGGCCGCGGCCGAGGCGTCGGCGCCCGCGGCGGCAGCGCCGAACGCGCCGGGGCCCTCCGTGGTGGGCACGGCGGCGGGCACGGAGCACGGGATCACGGTCATGCGGCCCTCACCATCGACAGGATCGAACGGACGTAGTTCTTCGTCTCCGGATACGGCGGGACGCCGTCATACCTGAGGACTGCGCCCGGACCGGCGTTGTATCCGGCCAGCGCGAGGTCGACGCGACCGCCGAACCGGTCGAGCAGGTCGCGCATCAGGCGGGCGGCGCCGTCGACGGCCTGGGCGGGGTCGAAGGAGTCCGAGACGCCGAGTCCGCGGGCGGTGGCCGGCATCAGCTGCATGAGGCCGCGGGCCCCGGCGGGGCTGACGGCGCGGGAGTCGAAGCCGGACTCCTGGCGGGCCATCGCGGCCAGCAGCCGCGGGGAGACGCCGTGGGCGGCGCCGGCGCGGTTGAACAGGTCGGCGTACGGGACGCCGGAGACCGCACCCGCGGCCGAGGTGGTCGTGCGGGCGCTGACGCCGCCGGCGCCGGAGACGCCCGAGACCCCGGAGACCCCCGAGACCCCGCCGTCGACGACGCGGCGGATCGCGGTCGGCTTCTCGTAGACGTCGGTGACGCGCACGTCGAGGCCCGGACGGGGCGCCTCGATCATCTTCCCGTCACCGGCGTAGATCGCGATGTGGTGCACCGGCGAGCCGAAGGCCAGGAGGTCGCCGGGACGCGCCTGGTCCAGCGAGGGCACGGCGGTGCCGACCTTCGCCTGGTCGCGGGAGACGCGCGGCAGGTCGATGCCGAGGTCGGCGTAGGCGCGCTGCACCAGGCCCGAGCAGTCCAGGCCCTTCTGCGGATCGGTGCCGCCCCACACGTAGGGGACGCCGAGGTACTTGCGGGCCGAGGCGACGATCGCGTCGCCCGTCGCTGCCGAGCCGCTCGAGCCGCCCGTGGCGGACCCGGCGGCGGTGGTGGCGTCGGCACCGCCCGCGGAGGTGGCGGCGGCGCTGGCGAGCTGGGCGGCGAAGGCGCTGGCGCCGGTGGTGGCGCCGGCGGGGGCGAGGGCGGCCAGCTGGCTCTGGATCGCGGCGATCCGGGCGGTGACCTCGGAGACGCTCATGCGCTCTCCTGCTGGCCCTGCTGACGCAGCCAGAGCCGGCCGGCGACGTCGTCGAGCTCGCGGGCCTCGTCGCGGGCGCGCTCGGCGGCGCGCTCGGCGGCACGGCGCTCCAGCAGTCCCTCGACGGCGCCGAGGCGGGCCTTGTCGGAGCTCCAGTGGGCGTGCGCCTCCTGGGCGACGACCGCGGCGGCGACGACGTCGGCGCGGGCCTCGATGATCCGGTCGCGCAGGGCGAGCAGCGAGAGGCGCAGCGCGGCGAAGGACTGCAGGTCGCCGCTGGCGTCGGCGCCGTGGGCGCGCAGGGACGCCTCGAGGGCGGCGAGGGCGTGCTCGCGCTCGCGCAGGTCGCGCAGGGCGCGCTGCAGACCGAGGCGGCTGTCCTGCTCGCGGACGCCGCGCACGCGGGCGACGGCGCGCAGCCCGGGGTCGTGGGCCTGGCCGCGGCTCACGGGGCCACCAGCCCGGCGAGGAGCTCCCAGGTCTGCGCGGTCGGCGTCTGGTCCTCCATGTCCTGACGCAGGAACGCGTCGATGCGCGGCATCCGGGCCAGGGCGGCGTCGGCGTCGGGGTCGGTGCCGGCGACGTACGCGCCGATCTCGACCAGCTCCTTGACCGAGCGGTGCGCGGCGAGCATGCGACGCAGGGTGACGGCGTCGGTGCGCTGCTCGCGGGTGGTCACGGCGCCGGTGACGCGGCTGATCGACTCCAGCACGTCGATGCTGGGGAAGTGGCCGGCGGTCGCGAGACGACGGGTGAGCACGATGTGGCCGTCGAGGATCGAGCGGGCGGTGTCGCCGATCGGGTCCTGCAGGTCGTCGCCCTCGACGAGCACCGTGTAGAGCCCGGTGATCGAGCCGGACGGCGAGGTGCCGGCGCGCTCGAGCAGGCGCGGCATGAGGGTGAACACCGACGGCGGGTAGCCGCGGGTGGCGGGCGGCTCGCCGGCGGAGAGGCCGATCTCGCGCTGGGCCATCGAGACGCGGGTGAGGGAGTCCATCATCAGCACGACGTGACGGCCGGCGTCGCGGAACCACTCGGCGATGCGGGTGGCGACGAACGCGGCGCGCAGCCGCTCGACGGGCGGGGCGTCGGAGGTGGCGACGACGACGACCGAGCGGGCCAGGCCCTCGGGGCCGAGGTCGCTCTCGACGAACTCGCGGACCTCGCGGCCGCGCTCGCCGATGAGGGCGATGACGGAGATCTCGGCGTCGGTGCCGCGGGCGATCATCGAGAGCAGGCTGGACTTGCCGACGCCGGAGCCGGCCATGATGCCCAGGCGCTGGCCGCGGCCGCAGGGCACCAGCGAGTCCAGGGCGCGCACGCCGAGGCCGAGCTGGGTGTCGATGCGCGGACGTGAGAGCGCCTCGGGGGCGGTGGCGTCGACGTCGACCTCGTCGAGGCCGAGGAGGTCGAGCGCCGGACCGCCGTCGACCGGACGGCCCAGGCCGTCGAGCACGCGGCCGCGCAGGGCCTCGCCGACGCGGATGCGCAGCGGGCCGCCGGTGTGGCGGACGGGGTCGCCGGCCTGGAGGCCGGTGGTGCGACCCAGGGGCAGGGCGATGAGGCCGGAGGTGCTGCTGGCGGCCACCTCGGCGAGCACGGGCCCGTGCGGCGAGGCGATCTCGAGCAGGTCGCCGACGGCGGCGCGCAGCCCGACGACGCGCAGGTGCAGGCCGACGAGCTCCTCGACGCGGCCCAGGCGCAGGGGCGCGGCGGCGGAGAGCGCCTGCTCGCGGACGCCCGCGAGGGCGGCGGCGCCGACCGGGCTCACGCGAGGGCCTCGCGGACGCGCTCGAGCGCGGCGCCGATGCGCAGGTCGACGACGGCCTCGGTGCTCTCGACGACCGCGTCGGCGCGGTCGAGGCTCGGGTCGGCGACGACGCTCACCCCGTGGTCGGCGAGGTCGCCGACGGCGGGGGAGGAGACCACCGACGGGTGCACCCGCAGGGTCACCGGGACGCCGGTGGGCAGCACGACGAGCGCGCGGCGCACGACGTCGACGCCGGTGTCGGTGCAGGTGCGCACCTCGTGGCCGACGAGCTCGGTGGTGAGCTCGCGGGCCAGGCGCACGGCCTGGTCCTCCAGCTCGCCGGCCAGGCGCGCGGAGGTCTGCTGGAGCGCGGCGGCCGCGCGGGTCAGCGCGGCGAGGGCGGCGGCGTGCTCGGCCTCGCGACGCTCCTCGGCGGCCGCGTGCGCC
>NZ_JBUZJI010000046.1:0-10706 GCF_055282735.1 Nocardioides sp. B129/18
ACCGCCGCGGCCCGCGGGGCCGCCGTCGCCCCGGCCGGCGCCGCGGGCGGCCGCTCGGTGCGAGCCCGCCTGGCCCGCATGGGCACACGCAGCCAGCCCACCAACCCGGTGCTCGAGCCGCTGTTCCGCGCCGTCCGCGCCAACCACCCCAAGGCCGACCTCGCGCTGCTGGAGCGGGCCTACGTCACCGCCGAGCGCATGCACGGCACCCAGATGCGCAAGAGCGGCGACCCCTACATCACCCACCCGCTCGCGGTCACCACCATCCTCGCCGGCATCGGCATGACCGAGCCGACGCTGGCCGCGGCGCTCCTCCACGACACGGTCGAGGACACGCCGTACACCCTCGAGGAGCTGCGCTCGGACTTCGGCGACGAGATCGCCCTGCTCGTCGACGGCGTCACCAAGCTCGACAAGGTCGTCTACGGCGACTCCGCACAGGCCGAGACGATCCGCAAGATGATCGTCGCGATGTCGCGCGACATCCGGGTCCTCGTCATCAAGCTCGCCGACCGGCTGCACAACATGCGCACCCTGCGCTTCGTGCCGCAGGCCAGCCAGGAGCGCACCGCGCGCGAGACCCTCGACATCTACGCACCGCTCGCCCACCGCCTGGGCATGAACACCATCAAGTGGGAGCTCGAGGACCTCGCCTTCGCGACGCTCCACCCCAAGATCTACGACGAGATCGTGCGCCTGGTGGCCGAGCGCGCCCCCTCCCGCGACCAGTTCATGGCCGAGGTCATCAGCCAGGTCGAGGCCGACCTGCGCGAGTCGAAGATCAAGGCGAAGGTCACCGGGCGTCCGAAGCACTACTACTCGATCTACCAGAAGATGATCGTCGGCGGCCGGGAGTTCTCCGACATCTACGACCTCGTCGGCATCCGCGTGCTGGTCGACGAGATGCGCGACTGCTACGGCGTCCTCGGCATCCTGCACTCGCGGTGGAACCCGGTGCTGGGCCGGTTCAAGGACTACGTCGCGATGCCGAAGTTCAACATGTACCAGTCCCTGCACACCACGGTGATCGGCCCGCAGGGCAAGCCGGTGGAGATGCAGATCCGCACCTTCGGGATGCACCGCCGCGCCGAGTACGGCGTCGCGGCGCACTGGAAGTACAAGGAGGACGGCCGCGCCGGCGTCGACACCGAGAAGCGCGGCGACCTGGAGGACATGTCCTGGGTGCGCCAGCTGCTCGACTGGCAGAGCGACGTCGAGGACCCCGGCGAGTTCCTGGAGTCGCTGCGCTTCGAGATCAATCGCGCCGAGACCTACGTCTTCACCCCGCGCGGCGACGTCATCGCCCTGCCGGCCGGCTCCACGCCCGTCGACTTCGCCTACGCCGTGCACACCGAGGTCGGTCACCGCACCATCGGCGCCCGCGTCAACGGCCGCCTGGTCTCGCTCGACTCCACCCTCGAGAACGGCGACGTCGTCGAGGTCTTCACCTCCAAGGCGCCGACGGCCGGTCCCTCGCGCGACTGGCTGGCCTTCGTCCGCTCGCCCCGGGCGAAGTCCAAGATCCGCCAGTGGTTCACCAAGGAGCGGCGCGAGGTCGCGATCGAGCAGGGCAAGGAGCAGATCGCCAAGCTCATGCGCAAGGAGGGCCTGCCCCTCAAGCGCCTGATGTCGCACGAGTCGCTCATGCAGGCCGCCGAGCACTTCAAGCTCGCCGACGTCTCCGCCCTCTACGCCGCGGTGGGGGAGAGCAACCTCTCCGCGCAGGCTGTCGTCCACCGCGTCATCGAGGCCCACGGCGGCAGCGAGGGCGCGCAGGAGGACCTCGCCGAGGCCATCACGATCACCAGCCGGCGCGGGCGGCCGAAGGTCGCCTCCGGCGACCAGGTCGGCGTCATCGTCAAGGGCTCGCCGGACGTGTGGGTGAAGCTGGCCAAGTGCTGCACCCCGGTGCCGCCCGACGAGATCCTCGGCTTCGTCACCAAGGGCGGCGGGGTCTCGGTGCACCGCGGCGACTGCACCAACGCCTCCGAGCTGCGCACCCAGCCCGAGCGACTCCTCGAGGTCGAGTGGGCCCCGAACAGCAAGTCGACGTTCCTGGTGAACATCCAGGTCGAGGCGCTCGACCGCGCCCGCCTGCTCTCCGACATCACCATGGCGCTCTCCGACGCCCACGTGAACATCCTCTCCGCGCAGCTCTCGACCACCCGCGACCGCATCGCCAAGAGCCGGTTCACCTTCGAGATGGCCGAGACGATGCACCTCGACAGCGTGCTGCGCTCGGTGCGCAACGTCGCCGGGGTCTTCGACGCCTACCGCGTCACGCAGTAGTCGTCTGTGGAGGAACTCCCGATTGGTCAGGGGAAGTTGGGCGTCAGAGCCCCCAACTTCCCCTGACCATTGAGAAGTTCCCCGGTCAGCCGGGGAACTTCTGGGTCCCCGACGCCACGAGGGCCCCGCACCGTCACCGGTGCGGGGCCCTCGTGCGCGTGCGGCTCAGCCGAAGTCGGCGCTGGCGCGGCGCGCGGTGTCGAGGAAGAGGCGGCGCGAGGCGAGGTTGTCCTCGAGCTCGGCGACCTTCTTCTCCTGGCCGGCGGCGCGGGCCTTCTCGAGATCGGCCTCGACCTTGGCGATCGCGGCCTCGAGCTTGGTGATCATGTCGTCGGCGCGAGCGGACTTCTCGGGGTCGGAGCGGCGCCACTGCTCGTCCTCGACGCCGCGGATGGCCTGCTCGACCTTGCGGAAGCGGCCCTCGAGGTCCTTCATGCGGTCGCGGGGCACCTTGCCGGCGGCGTCCCAGCGGTCGGCGAGGTCGCGGAAGGCGCGCTTGGCGGCGTCGAGGTCCTCGACGGGGAGGATCGCCTCGGCCTCCACCAGGAGGGCCTCCTTGACCTCGGCGTTGGCGGCGAACTCCTCGTCCAGCGCGGAGTTGGCGGCGTCGCGGGCGCCGAAGAAGGCGTCCTGGGCGCCGCGGAAGCGCTTCCAGAGCGCGTCGTCGACCTCGCGGGGCGCGGGGCCGGCGTCCTTCCACTGACGCATGAGGTCGCGGTAGCGGCCCGCGGTGACGCCCCAGTCGGTGGAGGTGGAGAGCGCCTCGGCCTCCTCGGCCAGCCGCTCCTTGATCACGCGGGCGCCCTCGCGGCGCTCTGCCTGCTCGGAGAAGTGCGCCTTGCGGCGGCGGGTGTAGGAGGTGCGGGCCGAGGAGAAGCGACGCCACAGGGCGTCGTCGGAGGCGCGGTCGAGCCGCGGGATCTTCTTCCACTCCTCCAGGAGGTCGCGCAGCCGGTTGGCGCCGTTGCGCCAGTCGTTGCCCAGCGCGAGCCGCTCGGCCTCGGCGACCAGGCGCTCCTTGGCCTCCTTGGCCTCGGCGCTGCGGGCGGCCCGCTCGGCCCGGCGGGCCTCGCGCTGGGTGGCGATGACCGGGGCGAGGGCGTCGAGGCGGGCCTCGAGCGCGACGAGGTCGCCGACGGCGTTGGCGCCGCCCACCTGGGTGCGGACGGTCGCGACCGACTCCGTGGCCTCCTCCGGCGAGAGCTTGCCCGAGGCCACGCGCTGCTCCAGCAGCCCCACCTCGAAGGCGAGGGCCTCGTAGCGCTCGGTGAAGAACGCCAGAGCCTCCTCCGGCGTGCCCTCCGGATACTGTCCGACGGCTCGCTCGCCCTCGGCGGTCCGCACGTAGACGGTGCGGTCGTCGTCGACTCGGCCCCACTCGTTGCTCGTCACACCGTCATGCTAGTGCGCGCCCCCCGAGGTCTCGCCCCTGGTCCGACCCGACGCATGCCCTAGGCTGGCGCGGTGCTGATCGCCGGCTTCCCCGCAGGTCCCTGGGGCACCAACTGCTATGTCGTGGCCACCTCCGCGGGCAGCGAGTGCGTCGTCATCGACCCCGGCAAGGACTCCGCCGCCGGCGTCGCCGAGATCGTCCGCGAGCACCGCCTCAAGCCCGTGTCGGTGCTCGTCACGCACGGCCACGTCGACCACATGTGGTGCGTGGCGCCGGTGGCCGGCACCTACGACGCCACCGCCTGGATCCACCCGAGCGATCGGCACCTGCTCAGCGACCCCATGGCGGGCATGTCGCGCGAGACCACGCAGATGCTGCTGGGCGGGGCCTACGAGTGGGCCGAGCCCGACGACGTCCGCGAGCTCTCCGACGCCCAGGTGCTCGAGCTCGCGGGGCTGCGCTTCGTCGTCGACCACACGCCGGGCCACACCGAGGGCTCGGTCACCTTCCGCACCCCGTACGACGCTCCCGAGGTCTCGGAGGTCATGTTCTCCGGCGACCTCCTCTTCCAGGGATCGATCGGTCGCACCGACCTGCCCGGCGGCGACCACCCCACCATGCTGCGCTCGCTCACCACGAAGGTCCTGCCCCTGGCCGACGACGTCGTCGTCCTGCCGGGCCACGGCGAGCAGACCTCCATCGGCCGCGAGCGCGTGACCAACCCCTACCTGCTCGAGCTCCAGGAGGACGGCTCGGCGGGACGAGTGACCCGAGGTCTGTGACACCCATGGCCAAGCCCACCCCGCTCAGCGGGTTCCCCGAGCTGCTCCCTGCCCAGCGGATGGTCGAGCAGCAGGTGACCGACACCCTGCGGCACGTCTTCGAGCTGCACGGGTTCGCGAACGTCGAGACCCGTGCCGTCGAGCCGCTGGACCAGCTGCTCCGCAAGGGCGACACCTCCAAGGAGGTCTACCTCCTGCGTCGCCTCCACGAGGAGTCCGCCGAGGGGCACGCCGGTCTCGGCCTGCACTTCGACCTCACCGTGCCGTTCGCGCGCTACGTCCTGGAGCACGCGGGCCACCTGGAGTTCCCCTTCCGGCGCTACCAGATCCAGAAGGTGTGGCGCGGCGAGCGCCCCCAGGAGGGGCGCTACCGCGAGTTCACCCAGGCCGACATCGACATCGTGGGCCGCGACGAGCTCGGCTTCCACCACGACGTCGAGGTCGCCCGGGTCATGCTCGACGCCCTGCGCCGCCTGGACTTCCTGCCGGCCTTCCGCCTGCAGGTCAACAACCGCAAGCTCATTCAGGGCTTCTACAGCGGGCTGGGCGCCACCGACACCGACGAGGTCATGCGCGTCGTCGACAAGCTCGACAAGCTCAGCCCCGAGAAGGTGCACGGGCTCCTCGTCGACGAGGCCGGGCTCACCGGCCAGCAGGCCGACGCCTGCCTGGCGCTGGCCACGATCCGCTCCACGGACGACTCCTTCGTCGAGCGCGTGCGCGGGCTGGCGGGGGAGCACGGCGTCGAGCACCCGCTGCTCGACGAGGGCCTCGAGGAGCTGGCCGCCCTGATCCGCGGCTGCGCCCCGCTGGCGGCGACCTCGGAGAAGGTCACGATCGAGGCCGACCTCTCCATCGCACGCGGACTCGACTACTACACCGGCACCGTCTTCGAGACCCGCCTGGCGGGCCACGAGTCGCTGGGCTCGATCTGCTCGGGCGGCCGCTACGACGCCCTGGCCAGCGACGGCCGCACCACCTACCCCGGTGTCGGCATCTCGCTCGGCGTGAGCCGTGTCGTCGTCCCGCTGCTCGGCGCCGGCGCGATGGTCGCCGACCGCAGCGTCCCGAGCGCCGTGCTGGTCGCGCTGCTCGACGAGGAGTCGCGCGCCGCCGCCGACGCGCTCGCCGACGCCCTGCGCGAGCGCGACATCCCCTGCGAGGTCGCGCCGAGCCCGCAGAGGCTGGGCAAGCAGATCCGCCACGCCGAGCGGCGCGGCATCCCGTTCGTGTGGTTCCTGCAGGCCGACGGCACCCATCAGGTCAAGGACATCCGCAGCGGTGAGCAGGTGGACGCCGACCCGGCCACCTGGACACCATCCACCCAGGACCTGCGACCGCAGGTCGTCATCGCACCACTCGAGGAGACCCACCCGTGATCCGCACCCACGACGCCGGCGCCCTGCGCGCCGAGCACGCAGGCCAGACCGTCACCCTCGCCGGGTGGGTGGGCCGTCGTCGCGATCACGGTGGCGTCGCGTTCCTCGACCTGCGCGAGGCCAGCGGCGTCGTCCAGGTGGTCGTGCGCGACGAGGAGGTCGCCCACAGCCTGCGCAGCGAGTTCTGCCTCAAGGTCACCGGCCAGGTCTCGGTGCGCCCCGAGGGCAACGCCAACCCGAACCTGCCCTCGGGCGAGATCGAGGTCATCGCCAGCGAGGTCGAGGTGCTCAGCACCTCCGCGCCGCTGCCCTTCCCGATCGACGACGCCGCCCAGGGCGGCGGCGAGGTGGGGGAGGAGACCCGGCTCAAGTACCGCTACCTCGACCTGCGTCGCAGCGGCCCGGCCGCGGCCATCCGGCTGCGCTCGCGGATCAACGCCGCCGCCCGCGAGGTGCTCGGAGCCCGCGACTTCGTCGAGGTCGAGACCCCCACCCTCACCCGCAGCACCCCCGAGGGCGCGCGCGACTTCCTGGTGCCCGCGCGCCTGCGCCCGGGCAGCTGGTACGCCCTCCCGCAGAGCCCCCAGCTGTTCAAGCAGCTGCTCATGGTCGGCGGCGTCGAGCGGTACTACCAGATCGCGCGCTGCTACCGCGACGAGGACTTCCGCGCCGACCGGCAGCCGGAGTTCACCCAGCTCGACATCGAGATGAGCTTCGTCGAGCAGGCCGACGTCGTCGAGCTGATGGAGGCCGTGCTCACGCGGATGTGGGCCGAGATCGGCTACGAGATCCCCACCCCCATCCCACACATGACCTACGCGGACGCGATGCGTCTCTACGGCTCCGACAAGCCCGACCTGCGCATGGGTCAGGAGCTCGTCGAGTGCACCGAGTACTTCGCCGAGACGACCTTCCGGGTCTTCCAGGCCGAGTACGTCGGCGCCGTCGTCATGCCCGGCGGTGCCTCGCAGCCCCGCAAGCAGCTCGACGCCTGGCAGGAGTGGGCCAAGCAGCGCGGTGCGCGCGGTCTGGCCTACGTGCTGGTGGGCGAGGACGGCGAGCTCGCCGGCCCGGTCGCCAAGAACCTCTCCGACGCCGAGAAGGCCGGTCTGGCCGCCCACGTGGGCGCGCAGCCGGGCGACTGCATCTTCTTCGGCGCCGGCGCCACGAAGTCCACCCGCGGCCTCCTGGGCGCCGCGCGCCTGGAGATCGGGCGTCGCTGCGGCCTGATCGACGAGTCGCAGTGGGCCTTCGTGTGGGTCGTCGACGCCCCGCTGTTCGAGCCCGCCTCCGAGGCCGTGGCCTCCGGCGACGTCGCGGTCGGCGCGGGCGCCTGGACGGCCGTCCACCACGCCTTCACCTCCCCGCAGGACGTCGACGGCTTCGACGCCGACCCCGGGAACGCCCTGGCCTGGGCCTACGACATCGTCTGCAACGGCGTCGAGCTCGGCGGCGGGTCCATCCGAATCCACCGCGACGACCTGCAGCGTCGGGTCTTCAAGGTCATGGGCATCGACGAGGACGAGGCGCAGGAGAAGTTCGGCTTCCTCCTCGACGCCTTCGCCTTCGGCGCCCCGCCGCACGGCGGCATCGCCGTGGGCCTGGACCGCATCTGCGCGATGCTGGCCGGCGCGGAGTCGATCCGCGAGGTCATCGCCTTCCCGAAGTCCGGCGGCGGGTACGACCCGCTCACGGCCGCGCCTGCGCCGATCACCGAGCAGCAGCGCAAGGAGGCCGGTGTCGACGCCGCCCCGGCGGAGGATGTCGTCCCGGACGCCTGATCGGCCGCACGAATCACCGGTGCCTCGTCCCACTGGTCGAGACCAGATCGTTACTCGTGGGTGATCGCCTTTCGGTGAAGTGCTCGCCTAGAGTCGCGGCGGGCCGTGATCCGGCCCGGAAGTGACGGCGCGACGACGAGGTGAGCATGACGATCCAGGCGACCGATCTGGCCCGCGGGGACTCCGTGGCCGACGGCCCCGGCGAGGAGACCGCAGCCGTCGAGGGGCGTTCGCCCCTCGCGCTGGCGCTGTCCCGGTTCCGCAAGGACCGCCTCTCGATGATCTCGTTCTCGATCGTCGTGTTCTTCTTCCTCCTCGCGATCGCCTCGCCGATCCTCACCTACCTCGGGGTGCTGCAGCCGGAGAAGAACAACGCCGACCTGCTGAACGGCTACTACCCCAAGGGCGACTTCTACGGCATCAGCTGGGCGCACCCGCTCGGCGTCGAGCCGGGCGTCGGCCGCGACCTGCTCTCGCGCGTGCTGCTCGGTCTGAGCATCTCGGTCACGATCGCGGTCGCGGCGGCGATCCTCACCGTCGTCATCGGCACGGTGCTGGGCATCATCTCCGGCTTCGCCGGCGGCGTCGTCGATGGCGTGATCGGCCGCTTCATCGACCTCACCCTGGCCTTCCCGGCCACGCTGATGCTGCTGGCGCTGAGCCAGGTCGTGGTCGACCGGATGCGCAAGGGCTTCGACCTCTTCTGGGTCGGTCCCCACGTCAGCGTCCCCGACGGCCCGAACGGCTCGATCGTCAACGGCGCCTACATCGTGCTGGTGCTCGCCGCGTTCGGCTGGCCGCCGGTGGCGCGACTCATCCGCGGCCAGGTGCTGACCCTGCGCGAGCGGGAGTTCGTCGACGCCGCGATCCTCATGGGCGCCTCGAAGCGACGGATCTACTTCAAGGAGATCCTGCCGAACCTCTGGGCACCGCTGCTGGTGTACTTCACCCTCCTGTTCCCGTCCTACGTCTCGGCGGAGGCGGCCCTGAGCTACCTCGGCGTCGGCATCAAGCCCCCGACGCCCACGCTCGGCAACGTGCTGAACTCCTCGGTCAACTTCATCACCGCCGACCCGGTGTTCTTCTACACCCCCGCCATCCTCATCGCGGTGCTCGTCATCGCCTTCAACCTCCTCGGCGACGGCGTGCGTGACGCCCTCGATCCGAAGGGGAACCGCTGACCCCCACGGTCAACGGATCCAGCTCTTTCCACTGGAAAGGCGCCGACTCCGGGTCGGCACATCTCACCCTCGAAGGAGAACCATGGGTACGACTAGGAACCGTCTGCTCGCTGCAGTCGCGGTGACCGCCCTCGCGGGCAGCCTCGCGGCGTGTGGCGGGGACTCGGGCGGCGGCGCCTCGAACAAGGCCGACCGCACCGAGGCCGTCAAGGGCGGCACGCTGAACTACTACTTCGCCGGCACGATCGACCACCTCGACCCTCAGCGCGTCTACGTCGGTCTCGACATCGCGAACCTGAACAAGACGGTGTACCGCAGCCTGGTCTCCTTCCCCGCCGGCGAGGAGGACCCGGAGAAGGGCACCGAGCTCATCCCGGACCTCGCCACCGACACCGGCAAGGCCACGAACGACGGCAAGACCTGGACGTTCACCATCAAGGACGGCGTCAAGTGGCAGGACGGCAAGGCCATCACCTGCGATGACTTCAAGTACGGCGTCTCGCGCACCTTCGCGGTCGACACCATCACCGGTGGTCCGAACTACATCATCAACTACCTCGACGTCTCCGCGGACTACAAGGGCCCCTACGGCAACGACAGCTCCGCTGCGGCCAAGGCGAGCTTCGACAAGGCGATCACCTGCGACGGCAACACGATCACCTACAACTTCAAGAAGCCGTGGGTCGACTTCGGCCTGGCCATCGCCTCGCTGCCCGCGCTCGGCCCCTACCGCGCCGACCAGGACAAGGGCGACAAGTCCAACTTCTCCATCTTCTCCAACGGCCCGTACATGCTGCAGGGCACCTGGAACCCGGACAAGGGCGGCACGCTCGTCCGCAACCCGAACTACGACGTCAAGACCGACGACACCCGCATCCGCGAGGCGAACCCGGACGAGATCGACTTCCAGTACGGCTTCGACCCCGAGACCAACGTCGCGGTCAAGAAGATCATCGAGGACCAGGGCGCCGACGCCAACGCGATCACCGCCTCGAACATCACCCCCGACCTGTTCCCGAAGATCACGGGCGCGGTGGCGGACCGGGCGGTCAACCTGGCCTCGCCGTACAGCAACTACCTGGTGCCGAACTTCAAGCGCCTCAAGGACCCGGCCGTCCGCGAGGCCCTGGCCGCCGCCACCAACAAGGCCGCGTTCGCGCAGGCCCTCGGTGGCGACCAGGTCGCGAAGATCACCTCGACCATCGTCAACCCGCAGGTCCCCGGCTACCAGGAGAACCCTGCGTTCGCCGGCGACGGCAAGGGCGACGTCGACAAGGCGAAGAAGATCCTCGCCGACGCCGGCGTCAAGACCCCGGTCAAGATCAAGCTCACCTACCCGCTGGGCTCCAACGCGCGCAACAACGCCTTCGCCGCGCTCAAGGACACCTACGACTCGGCCGGCTTCGACGTGACCCTCGACGGTCTCGACCCCGCCACCAGCTACTACCCGACCATCCAGAACCCGGGCTCGGACTCCGACCTGATCTACGGTGGCTGGGGTGCTGACTGGCCGTCCATCTCGACGGTCATCCCGCCGCTGTTCGACGCTCGCATCAACCTGACGTCCAAGACCTCCAACGGTCAGGACTACGGCAACTACGACAGCGACGAGCTCAACGGCCTCATCGACCAGGCCGCCTCGGCGACCGACGTCGACGCTGCCAACAAGATCTACGAGCAGGCCGACGAGCTTCTCGGCAAGGACGTCGCCTACATCCCGCTGTTCGTCCCGCAGAACTACTTCATCCGCGGCTCGAACATCGAGAACTACGTCACGGGCGTGGGCACCTCCGGGTACCCCGACCTGGGCGTCATCTCGCTGAAGGACGGCAAGTGACCTCACGGTGACCGCCGGTCGTCGCTCAGCGTCAGCTGGGTGACCGAAGGCTCCGCAGCACTGC
>NZ_JBUZJI010000047.1:0-10323 GCF_055282735.1 Nocardioides sp. B129/18
ATGCCAACCGGCTGAGCCAAGAAAAACAGTCTCCGGAAACTCCGGGGCGGTTCAGACCGGCTTTCCCGGCCTCGAAGTACTACGACGGCTCCGCCCCACCTACGCCCTTCGGCAGGCAACGCGCCTATCCAACGGCCCCTTGAAGGCGCCACGGGAACGGACGTAGGTGGTTCCCACGTTCACTGTTGTTCGGTCGACGGGTGAGGTGCTCGGCTTTGCCCCTGCGGCTTCGTCGTGGCCACGCCCGACCTGCCATGTTCGGTCGGTCAGACGTCGTAGACCTTCACCACGACCTGCCGGGCCCGACACATAAACCGTCCCGACAGTTCCCCGCCCTGCACGGCGTCTGGATGACGCCGCCCAGGACAGTTCTGCACCGCTCACCAGCCCAGATCTACCGGGTTCGAGCTGGTCGACGATGAAGAGGCTTTACGACACCGATTCCTCGCGTACACCTTCCCGTCTCGCTCACCAGGCACGGCCCGTCCGGAAGTACCGAACCGCCCTGACTTCACCGCGGCTGCTCCCACCCTCACCGGCGTTCCCCGGGTCAGGCTGCCGCCAGCTTCACTCAGCCGCTACGACGACCAAGCGATGCAGGTCTCTCACCTCCATCCGAAACAACAGCGCCTCGTGGCGCACGATGTGCTCATCGACGCCCAAGACCTCGACGTTGTCGAACCTGGTCGGGTCGGCGGCCATCTGTTCGAGCAGGGGCTTGATCGAGCGCCACACCGTGCGCCACGAGGTGCCCAACTGGCGGGCGAGAACAGCCACCGAGGCGTGCTCGCGACGGATCTGAGCGATCGGCCACCAGCACGCCCGCACCGTGAGCAGCGCCCGCGGCCGGGCCAACCCGTCGTGCTGCTCGCTCCACCCGCCGGCCCTGCACTTCGGCTCAACGCAGCGCCAGGTCCGCTTGCGCCACACAAGTCGCACCGGGCGGCCGAAGGAGGGCACGTCGACCAGGCGGACCTCGCGCCGGCCATGGCTCGCGGCGATCACACCGCACGCGTGGCAGCCCGCCGGTGCGGGGTCGGACTCGACCACCACGCGTAGATGACGCAGCTGCTCGGTGACCTCGATGACGTGGAACCCCTCCAGGCCCACGAGGAGATCGCAGCGCTGTGAAGTGCCCCCGGTTCCCCGGACTACTGGGGTTGGGTGGATCTGATCATGCAGCGGTCTCGCTTGGGGGTCCAGCAGGCGTCCTCAATGCGTGCTGGGTCTCGTAGTCGGCGGGGCTGAGGTAGCCGAGCGTCGAGTGACGCCGGCGCGGGTTGTAGAAGCCGTGACGAAGCTGAAGATCGCGTTCGCCAGGACTTCACGGGTCGGCCAGGTCGAGCGGTCGAGCAGCTCGGTCTGCAGGGTCGCGAAGAAGCTCTCGGCCACGGAGTTGTCGAAACAGTCGCCGATCGTGCCCATCGATCCGAGCAACCCTGCTTCGCGCAGCCGGTGACCGAAGGCCCAGCTGGTGTAGGTCGACCCGTGGTCGCTGTGATGGACCGCCCCGGCCGGTGGGCGACGGTTCCAGATCGCCATCTGCAACGCATCGACCACCAGCTCGGAGCGGATGTGGTCCGCGATCGACCAGCCCACGACGCGGCGGCTGAAGCAGTCGATGACGACCGCGAAGTACAACCACCCCTCACCTGTGCGGTGCTGGGTCACGTCGGCGACGTAGAGCCTGTCTGGGGCATCGGGGCGGAAGTTCCGCTCGACCAGGTCCTCCGATGGTGTCGCGGCCTGATCGCGGCGGGTGCAGCCCCGCAGCCTGCGTCGGTGCACGCCCTGCAGGCCGGTGGAGCGCATCAGTCGCTCGACACGGCCGTGGCTGACCTCCAGACGCCGGCCCATGGTCAGCTCGGCATGGACCCGGCGGTGGCCGTAGGTGCCGTAGGAGGCGGCGTGCACGTCGTGGATCGCGGCCATCAGGTAGGCCTGCTCGAGGTCACGACGGCTCGCTCGGCGCCGCGCCCATTCGTAGTAGCCCGAGGTCGAGACGTTCAGCACCCGGCAGGTCACCGCGACCGGAACACCGTCCGCGGCAAGCTCCTGGACTACCGGGAACACTATTTTGGGAGCACGTTCTCCCGAGCGAAGTAGGCACTGGCCCGCTTCAAGATCTCGATCTCCATCTCGAGCACCCGCTTGTCACGGCGCAGCTGGACCAGCTCGGCCCGCTCATCAGAGGTCAGGCCGTCTTGGACGCCGTCGTCGATGTCGGCCTGCTTCATCCAGCGACGCAGACCGGACTCGGCAATGCCGAGATCCTTCGCGATCTGAGCGATCGGCTTCTCACGCAGCCGCGCCAGCTCGACTGCTCGACGACGGAACTCAGGACTCTTCGGTGCAGGCACAGGGACTCCTCTCGGGCGACCATCGTCGCCTCACTCAAGGTGTCCGGGCTAGCGGGGGCACTTCACTGGCAGTAGGACGGATCTGGACACGAACGCGCGCGATCGCACGCCGTAGGCTGCGACATCGTCGAGGCCTTCCGGTTCGGTTGCTTGGTCGCACCAAACTTTGGAAGGTCTCGACCCATCTCCGGGTCAGCTCAGCGGCGCGTGTCGCCTACCCCCACCGCAAGTACCAAGGGCCCCATTTCCTACACGACCACAGCGACTTCCGAGGGCTAGTCTCCAACACACGCCGAGCAGCTAGGCCTTGCGTCCCTACGTCGTCCCTACGTGCGTCACCATCGATCGGAGGACACTCGGCATGACTTGCAACGGTGCCACGGACTCTGGTCACGACAAGTCGGGGCGTGCTCTCCGGGACCACGGCCACGAACTCGGGCGCGGTCGAGGGCATGGCGCCGGCGCCCCGCTCCTTCGTGATCCGCTTGGCGGAGGTCAGCAGCAGTAGATCGGTGCGCCGCGCCGTTCTCAGGTGAACTGCTGCTCGGCGCCGCCGGGAGTGCAGTGCATCGCGTCTTCGCACGGGCCAAAGGGGAAGGCGGGCGCGAAGGAGACGGCGAGGTCGTCGGCCAAGTGACGGGCCGTTGGCTGGCCCGAGAAAGACGGGGTCCCGTCGGGGCCGAACGTGGCCGGGACAAGTAGGCCACCGGGGGAGAGGGCGCGGGTGGCGAGATCGACACATATGCCGCCTGGTTGGCCGGGAGAGCCTGCTGCCAGCGCGCCAGCAGATGGCATTGTCCGCGGTCCGTTACCTAGCAACGGCTTTCGGCACGGTGTCTGGCGCGCTAGGAGTGCGAAGGCGAGCACTGCTCCACCTAGAGCGCATACATGCATGTATGTATGTACACTGTTCAACATGACCGCTGGCGTGCAGGATCGACAGGTTCGGGCGGTCGCAACCCGCCGGCTGCTGCTGGACACCACGGTGGCTTGCTTGGCGGAGCTGGGGTACGCGGGGACCACTGGCCCTGCCGTGGCCGAGCGAGCTGGCTTGTCGCGAGGCGCTCAGCTCCACCACTTCGGCACGCGAGACCAGATGGTCGTGGCGGCGGTCGAGCATTTGGCTCAGCAACGTCTCACGCATGTTCAAGACAGTCTCGCGATACGGATCGGAGACAGTCTGGACCCCTCGGCTCAACCGACCAGAGCGGCAGCACTGGCGGCCCTGGAGCTCCTCGCTGAGGCGTTGTCCGGGCCGCTGTACGGAGCCACGTTGGAGTTATGGGCCGCGGCACGCACCGACGAGGACCTTCGACGCCAGCTGGTTCCGGCGGAGGAGCGGGTGCACGCCGAGCTTCGGGAGGTATGTCGCGTCTGGATCACCACGGATCCGGTTCTGATCCAGTTGACGCTGGATCTCCTGTTAGGTCGAGGAGTGAGCGGGATGCTCGTCCCGCATCCTTCTAAGTGGCAGCGTGATGTCCTCGAACGCTGGATCGACACTGTCATGGCAGGCGGGGTAGCGGGATGAGTCGATTTGATGACCTGATCGCGACGTTTGCAGAGAAGTTCCGTCCTCCTGACGACGGGGCTCGCCTTGCCTCACACCACGCCAACTGTCTGGGCTGCGGCGAGGACAATCCGCATGGTCACCATCTCGAGGTGCGACGTGCGGGGGACGGCGTGGTCGCTGCGCACGCCTTCGACCGCCGGCACGAGGGCGCGCCGGGGATCGCTCATGGTGGGGCGTTGGCGACGGTCATCGACGACCTCTATGGATTCCTCCAGTACTTAGTTGGCGGCCCGGCGGTGACTCGACGCCTCGAGATCGAGTACCTGCAGCCTGTCCTCTTGGACGTCACCTATCGGTTGGAAGCCCACCTCACCGGTCGCGATGGGCGTCGACTTCAGGTTGAAGCCACCATCACCGACCCGGAGGGGCAGAGGGTGCTCACCTCGACCGCCATGTTCGTGCTCGTTGACGTCGCCCACTTCGCTGCTGCGTACGCACGGAGCCTGGAGAGCGCCATCACCAAGACCGCCGAGGAGACCGGCGGTCCGAGAGGCGTTGAGAGAGAGCCGAGGCCGTGATCGTTCAGCGAGCAGAGGTTGACTGCTACCGATCACCGTCCGACACGCAGGCTCGGATGCGAAAGACGGCTTCATGACTACTAGTCATGCCGCCGCACAGGTGTCGCCCTACCCGCATCGGATCGGTGGGCACTGTGGGTCCGGCGCTCTGCGAGACCTGCTGGAGTGGGCCGGACTCGGATGGGACGGCCCTCCCAGCGAAGGTCTGGTGTTCGCTCTCGGCGGCGCGCTCGGTCTCTCCTATGTGCGCTCGGTAGGCCTTTTCCCACCCCTGTACCTGGTTGGCCGTGGCGGAGAGCTCGAGCTGGATCTGCCTCGTCGGCTTGGCGCAGCGGCCGAGCAGCGGGTTACTGATGATCCCGCCGAGGGGTGGAGCTGGGTACGCGCCGAGATCGAGGGCGGTCGTCCAGTCATGCTCTGGGCTGACATTGCCGAGCTGCCATATCTGCGCGTCAAACTTTCGATGAGCCGCCACGACATCGTGGTCATCGGGTTCGATGACCATGCGCTCTGGTGGTCGACAACGATCGCGAAGACGTCCAGGAGGTCCCCTACGAGGCCCTTGCGCGGGCCCGCAGTTCCACGTCGTTCCCGCAACCGACGCGACACACGCTGTATGACATCAGGTGGCCCGCCGAGCTGCCGGATCTGGCGTCCGCGGCGGCTGAGGCATTCGCCCAGTCAGCCCAAGCGGTGAGCAATCCCACCAGCGCCACCAGAGTCTTCGACGAGCTACCCTCAGAACCGGGTGACGCCGCCGGTCTGATGGTCCGCAGCGCAGGAGTCGCCGCAGCGCATGCCTTTGCCACGGACATTGCGGGCTGGGAGCGCCACGACGACGAGGAACTCGAAATCATGTTGTTCAGCCTCGGCGCGTTCATCGAGAAGGCAGGCACAGGCGGCGGCCTCTTCCGCCGGCTGCTGGCCCAGGGGGCTTTCGAGATCGCCCAGATGACCGGGGATGAAGCAACCACCTCATCGGCGCGGTCAGCCAGCCGAGCCGCAGAGGCCTGGACGACGGTGGCCCGTTCGGCCACCGCCCGGGATAAGCCGGCACGCAGTCGAGTTCGCGACGCCGCGCAGTCGGCCTTGGCCCTTCCGGAGCTCGAGGCCATGCTGACCCAAGACCTCCACGGGTCAAGTCCCAGGTAGTGGTGTAGCGCTGCGTTCCTCCTGTTTGGTCATGCGGTGAGGGAGGGCAGCTGATCAGCTCCGATCTCGGTTTCGGTGTTGGGGACGACGGTGACGCGGCAGCGGGCGAGGACCTCGAGGCCGAGGTAGCGGCGGCCTTCGGCCCATTCGTCGGTCTGCTCGGCCAGGACCGCGCCGACGAGTCGCACGATGGCCTCGCGGGTGGGGAAGATGCCGACGGCGTCGGTGCGTCGGCGGATCTCGCGATTGAGGCGTTCGGCGGGGTTGTTGGACCAGATCTGGGTCCAGACGTCTTTGGGGAACTCGGTGAAGGCCAGGATGTCGGCGCGGGCGGTGTCGAGGTGGGTGTGGACCTCGGGGAGCTTGCCGTCGACGTAGTCGAGAAGCCGGTCGAACTGGGCGTGCACCGAGGGTCGGTCGGGCTGGTCGTAGACGCTGTGCAGCATCGCCTTGACCGCTGGCCACATGCTCTTGGGTGTCACGCTCATGAGGTTCGCTGAGTAGTGCGTCCGGCATCGTTGCCAGGCGGCGCCGGGCAAGTTCGCCGCGACCGCCTCGACCAGCCCGGCGTGGGCGTCGCTGGTGACCAGCCGGACCCCGGCCAGGCCGCGGGCTGTGAGGTCGGCGAAGAACTCGTTCCACGCAGCTCCGGTCTCACTGGTGGCCACTCGCATGCCGAGGACCTCGCGGTGCCCGTCGCCGTTGACCCCGGTCGCTAGGAGCACCACGGCGTTGATCACCCGTCCGCCTTCGCGGACCTTCATCGTCAATGCGTCGGCGGCCACGAACGTGAACGGTCCGACGGCGTCGAGGGGCCGGTGGCGGAACTGCTCGACGTGCTCATCGAGCTCGGCCGCCATCCGCGAGACCTGAGACTTGGACAGCGAGTCGATGCCGAGGGTCTTGACCAGCTTGTCCATCCGCCGGGTGGACACCCCGGCGAGGTAGCAGTCCGCGACCACGGTGATCAGCGCGGCCTCCGCGCGCTTGCGGCGCTCGAGCAGCCACTCGGGGAAGTAGGTGCCCTTGCGCAGCTTCGGGATCGCGACGTCGATCGAGCCGACCCGGGTGTCCAGGTCGCGATGCCGGTAGCCGTTGCGCTGCGCGGTTCGACCCGGCGAGACCCGGCCGTACTCGGCCCCCACCACAGCATCGGCGTCGGCTGAAAGCAGGGCGTTGATCATCGTCTGCAGCAGCGAACGCATCAGATCCGGACTCGCCTCAGCGAGGGCTTCGCTGAGCAGGCGTGCAGGGTCGACAATGTGTGGTGCGGTCATCGTGATGACTCCGTTCGAGGGTTCTGTGAGAGGTTCACTCGAAGGATCACGCGGTGGCCGCGTCTGCCTCTGCCGTACACGCCGGCGACGACCTCAGCGACCGCGCTACACCACTATCGGGGACTCAACTGGCCGAACGTCGCGCCGGCGTAGCCCCTTGCTGCGCTGATGCCCGAAGTGACAGGGCCCTGCTGCGGAGGGCCTGCCGCCAGTTCTAGCGCCGCGCGGGCTGTCGCGGTCCATGTCAGCCCGCTTCAAACTGTTACACAGCTGCGTTGTGTAACGGAATGTATGCACAACCGTTCGGTAGCGGTGCGCGCCGCCTCTCAGGAATGCGGCCGCGCAGATCCGCCGCCGGGCGGTGGCAACTGGCGGGTTTCGTTCTGCTCGCTTCGGCGCAGCATGTCCCGACCCGCGTGCGCAGCTGAGGGATTCAGACCGGCGTTCGCGAGCATCTTCTGCAGGCTGAGCAGTTCGGTCGCTGCCTCGGGCCGCGTGCGTTCGTAGTGGCTCAGAACGTAGCGGTTGAAGAGCGGGACCGCCATTGCCAGCTGGCCGCGTTTGGGTGCGTATACGTCGCCTTCCTCGATGAGCTCCTCGCGGAGCCAGGACAGCTCTTGCTGGGAGCGACTGAGTGTCTTGGCGATCGCCGCTGTCGAGGCGCGCCCGCCGTGCAGAGCGAGGGCGGCAAGGAACTCCATCTGTCGATCGCTGATTCGGTCCCAGCGGGGGCCAAGGGTGCGGCGCTCGAGCATGTCGGCGACCTGGGGGAGTGCGGCTTCGACGTCGCCGAGGGTGATCTGGTCAGGCCCGGGCGCGGATGTCCAGATGGCGTGGGCGAACAGCTGCAGGTGCGCCGGGTAGCCATTGCTGGCCTCGACGACGGCTGCCGCCGCCTCGGGGGTCCACGCGACACCGGCCTGGCGTGCTGGCTCTACCACGGCGTAGCGGGCGTCATCGGGTTCGAGGGTCAGGGGGATGGGCTCCAGCACGAAGAGACGGTCAGGGTGGGTCACGCCAGCCTTGCGGAGCGCATCGGGGGTGAAGGGCAGTCCGGTGCCGGCGAAGAGGACCGGCGCGGAGGGGTGGTCGACGTTGAGTCGGTGCAGCGTCGCCGCGAGCAGGGCGAGGTCGGGCCTAGATGCGACCTGGAGCTCATCGACGGTGATCAGCAGGCCGCCGCTGTGGGCGTCCTTGCGGACCTCGGACGCCAGCGTGGCCAGGGCGTCAGCGAGCGTCCCCGCGTCCAAGCCTGGTGCTGCGGCGTCGGATTGGTGAGTGGAGATCCCAGCACCGATGCCCGCGATGCTGAGGTTAACCCCACCGATCCGCTCGAAGGCCTTGCGGGCGCGCTGCCACGGGCCCGCCTCCTCAGCCATACGGGTGCGAGCGCGCTGGAGCAGCGCCTCTACCAGACCAGCGTGGCCCGAGACAGCCTGGAGGTTGACCACTTCGAAGCCTTGCTCCTTAGCAAGGTCCGCGAACGCGCTCACCGTGACGGTCTTCCCCACGCCGCGCGGGCCGGAAAGAATCATGTCCTGGGCACGGACGCGGCCGCCAGCGACAATGTCGTTGAGCACCAAGTGCCAGTCACGGAGAAGGCCGTCGCGTCCTGCCAGGACGGGCGGGTTGTGGCCAGCACCGGGCGTGTACGGGCTCTTATCCACCAGCGCCGACTTCCTAGACTCACCTAGAATTAGAGGGTTTTCTAGGTCAGTATAGGTGGCAGTCGGCTCACTCGATCGGAGGAGCGCTCGCGCTTGTGACCGGCGCGTCAACGGCCGATCCGGGGTTGCGGGAGAGGAGCGCCGCCGGCAGTGGACCGGTCGGCGCCGAGGCGTCGACGGGCTGCATGGTCGGGACTCTCGTGGGCAGGACCGGCCTCGCCGGCGACGAGGGACTCGCCGAGCTTGTCGGCAAGCTCGGCGACGTCGGCCGACAGCACCTGCTCGAGGATGTCGGCGATGCTGGCGGTGGAGCCGTCGCAGTGGTCGACCAGGTCGGCGGCGAGGCGATCGAGGGCGCGTTCGCCCTGCTGAGTGAAGGTGACGATGCCGGAGCCCGGCTGCTCCGCGGGTGAAGTGCTCATTGGGTCCTCCTCTGCTTGGTCACCTAAGTGATCCCGGACCTTGGGAGCGATCAGCTGTGACAGGGCTTTCGCAGCTCGGCAGCGGGCGGCGGCCGACAGGCTCGCCGTCGTCCTGCCGCAGAACGCGCAGCACACCGGCGGAGGGGGCAGGGGCGGCGTCGGATCCCCTGCTAGTTGCGCTCGACTCGCAGGGCGATGATTCGCCACCCGTCAGGAACGCGGCATCGGGCGGCCGCGTGCGCCTGGTCGTAGTCGGTGTCCTCGACGGTCAACTCGTCTCGGCCGAGGGTGTAACCGCCGCGGTGGTCGGGCGGTATCTCCTGCATCGTGGCGAACAGCGTGACGTCCCGTGCTTCGGTCTCGGTCACGCGCTCGACTCCTGCTCGGCCATAGTGCGCATGAGGCGAACGTCGCGGCGGAATGCTGATGGGAGCCCGGCGCTCTCCTCCGGATCAACCTGGTAGCCGATCAGGCCATCCTCGACCAGGTCGGCGGCGGTCTCCAGGATGCGCGCCACGCGCAGGAGAAGCGCCGGGGGCATCTGGACCGACGGCTCGTCGTAGAAGCCTGTGGTGGCCACCTGGTCGTGGACCAGCAATCCGAGATAGCTCTGCGCGTGTGCGATCTGAGCCACCCGATCGCGGGTGTGCTCGAGATCGTCGCGCTCGACGAGGAGGACGCGGACGACCTCGCCCAACCCCGCGAAGACCCTTCCGGCGAACCTCACGGGAACCGCGGCGGTCCGCGGTGCGCTCATCAGGTCCGCACCCGGTGTCTCCTCGACGAAGCCGAAGACAATCTCACTGGCCATGCCGGCGAGGGCGTCGTCGGTGAGGTAGCGGCGGGCGGTGCTGGCCGTGACACGCATCTGCTCGGCGACGAACTGAACCCGTTCGTCGAGCAACTCGCCCGCAGCGGAGCGGGACATCGTCATGCCGAGGTCGGAGACGGCCGCCAGGAGGCCGTCGATGCGCTTGTCGCGCCACGATCGTGCAGCCACCCCGATCAGCTGGCCGCAGTGGAATAGGGGTACGGCGTAGTCATCACCGGGATTCTGCCATCGAGGTGCTAGGGGGCGTCAGCGCCGATCGCGACGGGCGTGGGAGCTGGGCACGTTGTCTGATCGTTGGGCGGGAGCGGCGGTGACGGGCAGTGGACCGGCGGCTCCAAGACGAGCCGTTGGTTCGGGCTGGCGTCCGCTAGCCCCGAGAGGGTTGCTCGAGTTCTCTGTCGACCTTTTCTCCCACGTGGCGCCCGGCTGCAAAGGCCGCATCCACTGCTGCCCGGGTTCGCTCCGTGGGGTCTGCTGCACGGATAGGTGACATCTGATCTGCGTCGATGTGTGTCGGCGCTG
>NZ_JBUZJI010000048.1:0-350 GCF_055282735.1 Nocardioides sp. B129/18
TAATTCGTCGACTATCCAACACACTGTTGAGTTCTCAAACATCAGACGCTCTCCGGCTTGGGGCGGTTTGTTTTCCGCCTTGCCCCGGCGCTTGGTTTAAAACTTAGCGACTGCGTTTCCGCTTCGCAAATCGGGGCGATTTCTCGTCCCTCACCGCAGGCTTGCGCAGTCCTGTTCGGTGAGCCCGGCACCGCCGGTGCATCTCGATCAGGACGATCAAGCTGAGGTGGCCGTCTCGGGGCCGAGAGCCCGGCGAGACCCGCCTTGCTCTCCGCCGCTCCCTGACGACTCGGAGAACAGTACGCGCCCTGCGTCGACATGCCAAATCGAGGACGCAGGGCGCGTCGCTG
>NZ_JBUZJI010000048.1:360-9271 GCF_055282735.1 Nocardioides sp. B129/18
AGCAGGGGCCGTGAGAGCGGTGCGCATCAGCGCACGCGGACTCCCTTGAAGGTCTTCTTGCCCTTGCGCAGCACCAGCCACTCCCCGCCGATCAGCTGGTCGTCGGCCGGCACGAGCTCGGGATCCTCGACCCGCACGTTGTTGAGGTAGGCGCCGCCCTCCCCCACGGTGCGACGAGCCTCGCCGCGTCCCTTCGCCAGGCCGGCCTCGACGAGGAGGTCGGTGATCGTGGGCAGGCCGTCGGCCCGCGAGACCTCGATGGCACCGGCCTCCTGCAGGGCGGCGCCGAGCGTCGAGGCGCTGAGGGTGCTCATGTCGCCGCCGCCGAAGAGCGCCGCGGAGGCGTCCTGGATGCGTCGGGTCTCCTCGACGCCGTGCACGAGGGACGTCACGTGCTCGGCGAGCGCCTTCTGGCCCAGCCGCAGGAACGGCTTCTCGGCATGGTCGGCCTCGAGCGCCTCGATCTCCTCACGCGGGAGGAAGGTGAAGATCCGCAGGAGCTCGCCCACCTTCTCGTCCTCGACGTTGAGCCAGAACTGGAAGAAGGCGTAGGGCGACATCATCTCGGGGTCGAGCCACAGCGCCCCGCCCTCGGTCTTGCCGTACTTGGTGCCGTCGGACTTGGTGATGAGCGGCGTCGCGAAGGCGTGCGCACGCTCGCCGTCGGCCCGGCGGATCAGCTCGACGCCACCGGTGAGGTTGCCCCACTGGTCGGACCCCCCGAACTGCAGCGAGACGCCGTGCTGGCGGTGGAGCGTCAGGAAGTCCATGGACTGCAGCAGCACGTAGCTGAACTCGGTGTAGCTGATGCCGTCCTCGAGGCGGCTGCGCACGACGTCGCGGGCGAGCATCCGGTTGACCGGGAAGTGCTTGCCGATGTCGCGCAGGAAGTCGATCGTCGACAGGCCGCTGGTCCAGTCGTAGTTGTTCACCATGGTCGCGGCGTTCTCGCCCTCGAAGGACAGGAACGGCTCGATCTGCGCGCGGACCCGCGCGACCCACTCCTGCACCGTCTCGATCGGGTTCAGCGTGCGCTCGCCGGAGTCGCGGGGGTCGCCGATCATGCCGGTGGCACCGCCGACGAGGGCGAAGGGCGTGTGGCCCGCCTTCTGGAGGCGGCGTGCGGTGAGGATCTGGACGAGGTTGCCCAGGTGGAGGCTCGGCGCGGTGGGGTCGAAGCCCACGTAGAACCGCACGCTCCCCGCCGTCAACGCCTCACGCAGGGCGTCGAGGTCCGTCGAGTGGGCGATGAGACCGCGCCACTCGAGGTCGTCGAGGAGGGTGGGATCGATGGACACGCGCTGCCTTCCGGACGGCGGCGCCGGGCGCGGCGCCGCGGTGGTCTGCGGACGGCCGGACGACCGTCCGCGGCCTAGCCTGCCCCATCCGGGGTCGGGGCGTCGTCCCGGTTCCCCCGCGCGGACGGGTGGAGCCGCGTCGCGTCACCCCTCCGGCGGGGCCGCGCTGGAGTAGGTTCACCCCCAGGGACGCGCCGCCACCGGCGGCGCTGTCGGGTCCGCGGGGGGCGGAGCCGACGGGGAGGGACATGGACACCGCAGCGCTGTATCGCGACCTCGTCGACACGGCAGCCGAGGCCACCTGGGTCATCGACCTCGACGCGGCCACGGTGCTGGCCTCCGCGGGCGTGACGGCGATGCACGGAGCGCCGCCCCCGCCGCACGTCGTCGACGTGCTCGACGACGACGGCCGCGCCTGGATCGGCGAGGTCGTCGAGGCCGCCCGCTCGCGCAGTCCCCTGCCGGCGTCCCTGGAGACGGTGTGGCGCCGGGCCGATCGCAGCGCGCGCTGGGTCGAGGCGCGGGCGCTCCTGGTGGCCACCGAGCCGCCCGTGGTGGTGCTGCGCTTCGCCGACCGCACCGAGCAGCGCGCGACCCTCGCCGCGCTGCGGGCCAGCGAGGCCGAGCTCGCCGACCAGGCTCACCAGAACGAGCTGATGCAGGCCGTCGCGAGCGCGGCCAACGAGGCCGCGACCCTCCTCGACGTGCTGCGCCACGCCCGCGACCTCGTCCTGCTCCACGACGACTGGGAGCGCGCGCGGGCGTTCGTGCCGACCGACGAGGGGCTCTCCCCCGTCCAGGTCAGCGAGGAGCAGGCCGCCGAGGACGCCGCCGACCCTCGCAGCCCCGCCGAGCTCGAGCTCGCCGAGCGCTGCCGCGACCTGCGCGCGCCGCTGTGGGACGAGCGTCGCCTGACCCTCGGCTTCCCGGTGCTCCTCGGCGACCAGGTGTGCGCGGTCGTCACCATCACCAGCGCTCCCCCGCTCTACCGCCACGCGATGATCGAGCGGATGGCGGTGCAGGTGGCCGAGCAGCTGGCCCGCGTCGCCGACCGGGAGCGCACCCGGCGCGAGCTCTCCCAGGCCCGGGACGAGGCGATGGAGGCGTCTCGCCAGAAGTCGGAGTTCCTGGCGACGATGAGCCACGAGATCCGCACCCCCCTCAACGGCGTCATCGGCCTCAACGACCTGCTGCTGCGCAGCGGCCTCACCTCCGAGCAGCACCGCCTGGCCAGCGGGGTGCAGGTGGCCAGCCGCGCGCTGCTCGCCGTCATCAACGACATCCTCGACTTCTCCAAGATCGAGGCCGGACGACTCGACCTCGAGGAGCTCGACTTCGAGGTGCGCCCGCTGCTCGACCAGGTGGGTCACATGCTCGCCCAGACCGCCCGCGGGCAAGGGCTCGACCTCGTCGTCTCCTGCCATCCCGCCGTGCCGGCCGTGCTGCGCGGCGACCCCACCCGGCTCGCGCAGGTGGTGACGAACCTGGTGTCGAACGCCGTGAAGTTCACCGAGCGCGGCGGCGTGATCGTCCGCGCCACCACCCGCGCCGTCGACGACCGGCTGCGCCTGGACGTCGAGGTGTCCGACACCGGCGTCGGCGTGGCCGCGGAGAAGGTCGAGCGCCTCTTCGACGCCTTCACGCAGGCCGACGCCTCCACCACCCGGCTCTACGGCGGCACGGGACTGGGCCTGGCGATCTCCCGCGAGATCGCGGAGGCGATGGGCGGCGACATCGTCTACCAGCCCAACCTCGGCGGCGGCAGCATCTTCACGCTGCGGGTGCTGCTCGACCCCGCGGGCGGCGACGACGTCGTCGGCGACGAGGACGCCCTGGCCCGCGAGCTGCTGAGCGGACGCCGCGCGCTCGTGGTCGACGACACCGAGCACAACCGGCTGATCCTGGAGGAGCAGCTGGGATGGTGGGGCGTGGCCTGCGACTCCGCGGCGTCAGCGCAGGAGGGCCTCGCCCTGCTCTCGGCCCGGCACGCGGAGGGCTCGCAGCCCTACGACGTCGTGCTGCTCGACCTCGCGATGCCCGAGACCGACGGGCTCGACCTCGCGCGGCGCATCCGCGCCAGCGCCGCCTTCGACGAGGTGCGGCTGCTGATGCTCACCTCGGTCACGGCCGTCGACCCCGACGAGGTGCGCGACGCCGGCGTCGACGACCTGCTCACCAAGCCGGTGCTCTCCAGCGTGCTGCGCGGCGCGCTCACCGCCCAGCTCGGCGGGGTCGAGCGCGACGTGGCGCCGAGCGTCGTCGCGGAGCCGGCGCGCGGACGCGTGCTCGTCGTGGAGGACAACCCGGTGAACCAGATGGTCGCCACCGGTCTGCTCACCGCCCTGGGCTATGAGTGCGAGACCGCCGCCGACGGCGTCGCCGCGCTGGAGGCGTTCGGGGCCGGAGCCTTCGACGCCGTGCTCATGGACGTCCAGATGCCGCGCATGGACGGCTACGCCGCCACCCGGGCGCTGCGCGAGAGCGACGCCGGACGTCACGTGCCGGTGATCGCGATGACCGCCGCGGCCATCGAGGGCGTGCGCGACCGGTGCCTGGCCGCGGGCATGGACGACTTCCTCACCAAGCCCGTCGACCCCGTGGCGCTCGGCGAGACGCTCGCGCGCTGGACCGGCCAGGAGGACCTCCCGCCCTCCGCGCCGCCTGCCGATCGCCCGGTCGACGCCGACTCGGCGGTGCTCGACGAGGAGCGCCTCGCGATGCTGCTCGAGCTCGACCCCGACTCCACCGCCTACCTGCAGCGGGCGATCACGAACTTCCTCGCCGCGTGGCCGGAGCTGATCGCCGGTGCCCGCAGCGCCGTCGACGACGCCGACGCCGACGCCGTCGCCCGCGCCCTGCACCGCCTCGCCGGCGGAGCGCTCAACCTCGGGGTGCGGGCAGGCGAGGCCGTCCGGGCCCTCGAGGAGCGGGCCCGGGCCGGCGACCTCGACGCCGTCGCCGCCGGGCTCGGGGAGACCCAGCGTCTGCTCACCACCGCCGGCGAGGTGCTCGCCGAGCGGCTGCGCGCGCTCCGTGCGGGCGACTAGCGGCCGTCGGCCTGATCGGAGCGGTCCTCGCTCCAGCCGCGCTGCTGCAGGCGGGTCACCGAGCCGAGGTTGCCGAGGATCGCCGCCGTTGGCGGGATCACCGCTGCCACGACGCTCATCGCGACCGCCAGCGGCACCGACCACAGGCGCACCACGTTCCACGCCAGCAGCACGAGCACGACGCAGGTGCCCATCAGCCAGAAGTAGAGCCGTCGTCGGCGGCGGGGGTCGTCCACGACGTCCAACCTACGCCGCGGACGCGGTCGGTCCGCTCCGCTCAGAGGGTGATCTGGATGCGCTGGATGCTGGCCGAGATCGGCGCGAACAGCTCGCGGCGGATGCGGTTGTGCTCCTCGTCGAGGTCGTAGACGCGGTAGGCGTCCTCGTCGACGAAGTCCGCGGTGAGCGCGTAAGACGCGTTGCCCTCGCGCAGGCCGAGGTCGAGCCCGGTGTGCATCTCGAAGTCGACGCCCTCGACGCTCAGGGCCTGCAGGGCGTCGAGCGCGGCGCGGGCCTGGGCGGGCGTGGCGTCGTCCCGCAGGACGCCGACGACGATGTTGCGGATCATGGCCTCATCGAACCAGGCCCTCGGTGGCGCGGCCGCGCTCGGTACGCTCCGGTGGCTGAAACGCCAGAGGGGCGGTAGCTCAGTCGGTCAGAGCAGAGGACTCATAATCCTTGGGTCGTGGGTTCGAGCCCCACCCGCCCTACTACCAGGCAAAACGTGAGTATTGAGTCCTGCACAAAGGTCGTACAGGGAAGTATCCTTACCGGATGGCGAAGCGTCAACCGGCCCCGTCCGACCCCCTGAGGGACCTCCTGGACGACTGGCACGTGCACCTGCGCGCCACCAACAAGAGTCCCGGCACCATCACCTCCTACCTGCAGTGCGGCATCGCGCTGTGCGACTGGCTGGAGGCTGAAGGTCTGCCCGACGGGCACCGCGACGTCAGCAAGCAGCACCTCGAGTTCTTCTTCGCCCAGCAGCTCGAGCGACTCGCCCCGGCGACGGTGGCCAAGCAGTACCGCTCGCTCCAGCAGCTCTTCAAGTGGCTGGTCGAGGACGGCGAGCTCGACCGATCCCCCATGGCGACGATGAAGGCGCCCCAGGTGCCCGAGCAACCGGTGCCCGTCCTCGACGACGAGTTCCTCAGCCGCCTCCTCGAAGCGGCCGACGGCAACACCTTCGAGAACCGCCGCGACACCGCCATCATCCGCCTGCTCCTCGACACCGGCATGCGCGCCGGCGAGCTCATCGGCATCCGTCTCGAGGACGTCGACCGCGAGACCAGCGTGGTTCGCGTCATGGGCAAGGGCCGACGCCCCCGGGACTGCCCCTTCGGCCCCAAGACCTCCAACGCCCTGCGCCGTTACCTGCGCGAGCGCACCCGCCACAAGCTCGCCAAGACCTCCGACTCCCTGTGGCTGGGCAAGAAGGGTCCACTCACCCCCTCCGGCGTCGCTCAGATGCTCGAGCGCCGTTGCGACGACGCAGGGCTCGAGCGGGTCCACCCCCACCAGTTCCGTCACACCGCTGCCCACGCCTGGCTCCGCGGCGGCGGACAGGAGACCGACCTGATGCGCGTCATGGGCTGGAGAGCTCGCGAGATGGTCGCCCGCTACGGCTCCAGCGTCGCCGATGAGCGCGCACGCGACGCCCACCGTCGCTTGGCGCTGGGCGACCGCGTGTGACCTGGAGCAGGGCGATGCCGTCGTCGGCTGCGGCCGGTCCCTAACGGACGTTGACAGCGACGTTCTCGAAGTTTCGTGCCGCACGCCCTTCCATCCCGGCACAGCGGACTGGCAGGGTGCAGGACATGACTAGACCACCCGTGACGCAGTTGGCTGCGTATGAGATCCGAGAGCTCCTGGCGCTGCCGCCGGCTGAGCGTCGGGTCCAGCGGGCGCGCCGTCAGATCCGCGTCGCCGAGCGGCACAGGTGCATCCATGCTCACAGCGGGAAGAAGCCTGACGTCGCCCTGGAGGTCATCTACGCCGGCCACCGGCTCCTCTATCTGCCGCCTACCGCCGACAACCACGTCAAGGCCGAGATCGACGTCGCGCGCTACCAGCTGGAGGAGGCTCGGCAGCAGTTCAAGTCCGTCGACCACCCCGACCAGGTCCGCGAGACCTGGACGGCTGCCCGACGGGCGGAGCAGGAGATCACCCAGCTCCAGGGCCAAGGCCTGACCTTCGGACCGCGCGCCTACCGCCTGGGCCGACCGGTCGACGGCGCCGTCAAGGACGTCCACATCGCCGACGGCGTGGTCACCCAGCCATGCCCCCGCTGCCACAAGCGGCTCGAGCTCCACATCAAAGACGCGCGGGTAGTGGAGATCGCACAGGCGCCCCCGACATCGGTCCTCGACATCGCCGCCCGCTGGCTGACGACGACCTGACCCGCTGACGGGTCACCCCTGAAACTGCCCCTCCCGCAGGGGCACAGCACCACCCACAACTACATCTCCAGGCTCATTGGGCAGCCGAAACGATGCACCGTCCCACCCGGTCTTGGTCGCCGACGGGACTTCCCCACTAGGGGTGCATTCGCTTGCCTTCCAACAACCCTGAACACCGCAACCTGATCGCCCAGATCGCCGCCCACGAGCGCTGGGGCCGCGTGCACGATCGCTCCGCCGCCACCGCCCCGGCTCGCGAGGGCCTCCGGGCCAAGTTCGCTCGCGAGATCGACCCCGAGGGTGCCCTCGACGCCGAGGAGCTCGAGCGGCGGATCGACTCGCTGGCCCGCGCGCACATGCTTCGCATGTCGCTGGCGGCCAAGGCCGCCCGCCAGCGTCGCCGCATCGCCGGGGACGCCTCGTGAGGGCCGGCATGGAGGTCTACGCCGACGTCGACCCGATCAGCCTCCTCGCGCACGGACTGCGTGAGCAGTGCCCGACACGTCCTCTCATCTGGATCAACCGCGATGACCCCAGCCAGTGGTTCTGGGCGTCCTGCCGGACCTACGCCTGCCCGGTGTGCGGACCGGAGCTGCTCATCGCCGACGCCGCGGCGGTCGGCATGACCTTGGAGGAGTCGAGCGGTAGCTCGTCCTTCTGCACCCTGGAGCTCGCACCTCACGGTCTCCAGGCCCGCGCAAGGGCGATGGAGGTCTTCCGCAGGGCCTTGATGCGCAACAACCGTGCCTTCGACTGGGTGTGGACGACGGAGCGTGGCGCCAACGGCATGCTCCACATCCACGTTCTCACTCGCGGCGACGCCCTGGCGCCCGCGCACTTCGGGGATGCCTGGGCCTATGGCGGCGTGACCATCGAGCCCACGTGGACGCCGATGGCTGCAGCCCTCTACCTGGTCAAGGACGCTCGCAACCCGCTCTTGCGCGACGGCGCCCGCGACCTCAACGGCAAGTCCTACCTCCACACCAGCCGCGGCTTCTGGGGCGGCTCGACCAAGGCGGAGGTCGTGGGCGAGATCCGCGGCCGGATCCGCCCCCGCAGCAACGCTCGCTGGGCTGTCGCCCCCGCGACCTCTCGCAGCTGACTCAGTCTTGTCTACTTACGAGGGAACTCCGACATGACCAACCATGACATGAACTGCCACTGCCACTCGATGCTCTCTGAGGGCAACTGGTACCCGCTGCGATCGCTTCGCAGGATGTTGGCGATCCCGGCCATGGATCTGCTGACCGCCATCGAGGAGAGCTGCGTCAGGGTCCACGCAGTGGTGGGCTCTGACGGTTCGAGCAGGCTCATGGTCGACCTTGACAGCCTTGCGCGTGTCTTCAACAACGGAGCCGTGCAGATCTTGGTCTACCAGGGGACCTACGTGCAGCCGAGCCAGGACGAGATCCCCGACGTCGTCTTCTACCAGGTTCCGCCTGACCACCCCGTCGACGGCGAGGAGGTCGACGCTCCGCTGTGAGTCGCAGTCTCCCGTCTCCTTAGTCGGCTGGTCGTCGTCCGGGAGACGGGAGACTGCTGGCGTGACTGATGCCGAAGTTCAGGACATGACTACGCACACCCGCTTCATCAGCCTCAAGGACGCCGCCGAGACGCTGGGCCTCTCGCTCAGGACCGTCCAGCGCATGGTCGACAGCGAGGAGCTGGCCAGCTACCGCATCAGCGGTCACAGGTCGGTGCGTGTCGACGCCGACGACGTCCTCGCGCTGCTGCGTCCGACGAGCGCCGACTCGCGGTCCTGACTGCGCTCCCGAGCCTGGCCGCCCCCTCAGCAACGGACGTTACGAGCGGCTCAAGCGCCACACGCACGACGGCGCGCCACCAGGGGCACCATCCAGGACTGCTGACCACGAGCTGGGGCCGTCGAGCAACCGGGCCCTTCAGCGACGTTGACGTGAGTTCGCGCGGCGTCGCAGCAGTTGAACCACTCGACCTTCCAACCGAGCTAGGTCAGCCGCAAGAGTCAGCCGGCGCTTGGCGCGATGGAGCGGTTGCGGACTGCGGTCAGCAGGCCCGGATGAGCACCGGGGTGGCACCCAGCTCTGCGCGCTCGCCATCCACAAGAACGTCGTCGACTTCGCCACCGACGAGCTCGGGTCTGCTGCACGGATAGGTGACATCTGATCTGCGTCGATGTGTGTCGGCG
>NZ_JBUZJI010000049.1:0-7618 GCF_055282735.1 Nocardioides sp. B129/18
GCGCGACGCGAGCAGCCGTCTGGCCCAGCGGGCTGGCGAGCAGCGCACGCTCGGGCTTGGCCGCCGAGCGGGTGCGCAGGTACTCGTCGGCGTAGGGGCCGAGGACGCGGCCCGCGAGCACCTCGCGCAGCGAGATGTCGAGGGTGAACATGGCGCGGATCAGGCCGAGGCAGTCGTCGCAGTGACGGCCGTGCTCGCGCAGGGCGCGGCGCAGCTCGCCATCGAGGCGACCGGGGGCCTCCATGCGCAGGAAGCCGGAGAGCTCGAGGCACGCGGCCTCGTCGCCCGCGGGGAGGGCCCGGGCGGTGAGGCGGCGCAGGAGCGCACGAGCGGAGACGAGGGCACGGCGGGTGTCGACCTCGCCGATGCCGAGCAGGGGGGCGATGGCAGCGGACTGCTGGCCCTCGACCTCCTGGTGCCACAGCGCGGTCTGCCAGGCGTCGGCCATCGAGCGGTAGGAGGTCCACACGGCGTCCCAGCCGGCGTCGCCGGTGCGACGGTCCGCGGAGAGGCTCTCCCCGGTGACCTCGGCCAGCCACATCACGCGGAACGGCGCGGTCATCGGGCGGTCGCCCTCGACGAACGCGGCCATGGCGCTCCACGAGCGGTCGTAGGCACGGGGGTCGACGGCGTCGGCCAGCGCCTGGACGGCCGGCGCGTGGCGACCCAGCAGGGTCACCTCGGCGTCGGCGTGGCCCGCGCGGGCAGCCGTCACGAGCGCGACGTCGCTCGCGCCGTCCCAGCCCTCGTCGAGCAGGTCCATCTGTCGGGTGTCGAAGAGTGTCACGCCCGTCCCTCCACGGTCAGACTTGAAAAGTTGGCTGCCCTCGCGAGCAGCCGTGCCACCCCTCAACGAAACACTGGGTGAACGGTTACCGGCATCAACCGAATGGTCTAGACAGGCTCAGATCGGACCCGAGCCTGCCGACCAGATTGTGGGGCCATTGTTCCGCATAACGGCACGGATGGGAAAAGGTCACGCTGCACCGACGGGTGATCAGGGACACCCTCGGACGGCCGTCCCAGCATGAGACCCCCCGGACCGGCGTCGGAGCGTGGCGATACATTGCGCAGCGGCGCATCGCCGCCTCGTTCCCCGCCCCCGCTCCAGGAGAGTCACGTGCCGGAAATCAAGCCACTGCAGAAGGTCCTCGTCGCCAACCGGGGCGAGATCGCGGTCCGCGTGATCCGCGCCTGCAAGGACGCCGGCATCGGCAGCGTCGCCGTGTACGCCGAGCCCGACCGTGACGCGGTCTTCGTGCGGATGGCCGACGAGGCCTACTCCCTCGAGGGCGCCACCCCCGCCGAGTCCTACCTCGACATCGCCAAGATCATCGCGGTCGCCGAGCGCTCCGGCGCCGACTCCGTCCACCCCGGCTACGGCTTCCTCGCCGAGAACGCCCAGTTCGCCCAGGCCGTCCTCGACGCCGGGCTGATCTGGATCGGCCCCTCCCCCGAGGCCATCGACGCCCTGGGCGACAAGGCGAAGGCCAAGCACATCGCCGAGCGCGCGAACGCGCCGCTGGCCCCCGGCACCAAGGACCCCGTCGCCGACGCGAACGAGGTCGTCGAGTTCGCCAAGGCCAACGGCCTGCCGGTCGCCATCAAGGCCGTCTACGGCGGCGGTGGCCGCGGCCTGAAGGTCGCGCGCACCCTCGAGGAGATCCCCGACGCCTACGAGTCGGCGGTCCGCGAGGCCGTCACGGCCTTCGGTCGTGGCGAGTGCCTGGTGGAGAAGTTCCTCGACAAGCCGCGCCACGTCGAGACCCAGTGCCTGGCCGACAAGCACGGCAACGTCGTGGTGGTCTCCACCCGCGACTGCTCGCTGCAGCGCCGCAACCAGAAGCTCGTCGAGGAGGCGCCCGCGCCGTTCCTCTCGGAGGAGCAGGTCACCTCGCTCTACGAGTCCTCCAAGCGCATCCTGCGCGAGGCCGGCTACTACGGCGCCGGCACGTGCGAGTTCCTGGTGGCCCAGGACGGCTCGATCTCCTTCCTCGAGGTCAACACCCGCCTGCAGGTCGAGCACTGCGTCTCCGAGGAGGTCAGCGGCATCGACCTCGTGCGCGAGATGTTCCGCATCGCCGCCGGCGAGGAGCTCGGCTACGACGACCCCGAGATCATCGGCCACTCCATCGAGTACCGCATCAACGCCGAGGACGGCGGCCGCAACTTCATGCCCGCCCCCGGCACCCTCACCGCCTGGAACCCGCCGCAGGGCCCCGGCGTCCGCGTCGACGGCGGCTACGAGAACGGCCAGACCATCCCGGGCTCGTTCGACTCCCTCATCGCGAAGCTGATCGTCACCGGTCGCGACCGCACCCAGGCGCTGGAGCGCTCGCGCCGCGCGCTCGACGAGTTCGTCGTCGACGGCATGCCCACCGTCATCCCCTTCCACCGCGCCGTCGTCAGCGACCCGGCCTACGTCGGTCCCTCGACCCCGTCGGGCGAGGGCTCCTTCGACGTCTACACGCAGTGGATCGAGACCGACTTCGACAACCAGATCCAGCCCTACGGCGGCGAGGTCGGCGAGGCCGAGGACGCCGGCGAGCGCCAGACGGTCGTCGTCGAGGTCGGTGGTCGTCGTCTCGACGTCGTCCTGCCGGCCGGCCTGGGCGGCATCGCCGCCGGCCCCGCCGCGGGCGGCGCGAAGAAGCCGAAGCGCGCTGCGGGCAAGAAGGCCGGCGCCGCGGTCAGCGGCGACTCCGTGGCCAGCCCGATGCAGGGCACCATCGTCAAGATCGCCGTCGAGGAGGGCCAGAGCGTCGCCGAGGGCGACGTCATCGTCGTCCTGGAGGCGATGAAGATGGAGCAGCCGCTCAAGGCCCACAAGGCGGGCACCGTCACCGGCCTGGCCGCCGAGGTCGGCGCCACGGTCGCCAACGGCGCCGTCATCTGCGAGCTGAAGGACTGACCTCCCGCTCGTCCCCCACCGCCTGCGCACCTCTCGGAAGGATCGGCAGCCGCCATGCCCCCCGTCTACCACGACCGACCGCCCCGGTTCGGTCCCATGACGACCTGGCGGCTGTCGATCCGTCTGTACCAGCAGGGCCACCACCGGCTCGCGAAGCTGGTCAAGGCGTTCAACTACCTGTTCTTCCGCGCGATCCTCCCGCCGGAGGCCACCGTCGGCGAGGGCGTGCGCCTGGAGCACTACGGCCTCGGCATCGTGTTCCACCCCAACACCACCATCGGCGACCGCGTGCGCGTCTACCAGCACGCGATGGTCGGCAGCGACGCCGAGATCCTGGGTCCCGACCGCGTGATCATCGGCGACGACGTCGTCATAGGCATGGGCACCAAGATCGCCAACTCCCGCGGGCACACGCTCACCATCGGCGACGGCGCGAACATCGGTGCCCACAGCCTCGTGACGCGCGACGTCCCCGCGGGCGCGCGCGTGCGCGCCCAGCCCAGCACCGTGCTCCCTCCCCAGGACCAGGACCCCCTCACCCCCCAGTCCTAGGAGTCCCCCGTGCCCGGCGTCCTCTCCCCCGACCGTCTGCGCAGCGCCCTGCCGGAGTCCACGATCCCCGCCGCCGCGCGTCTGGCCGCGGCGCTGCACCTGGCGCGCGGCTCCCGACGCGCGGCCGCGCTGGCGCAGGTCCGCGCCCTGCACGGCGCCGAGCTCGACGACGCCGCCTGCGAGGCGCTCGCCGCCCCCTACCTGCGCTACTACGCGTGGCGCTCGGAGTCGCGGCGTCACCTGACCCACGAGACCGACCTGCCGGTGCACGGCGTCGAGCACCTCGACGCGCTCAAGGCGGCCGGCCGGCCGGTGCTCCTCAGCTTCCTGCACCACGGACCCTGGGAGGGCGCGCTGGCCTCGGTCGGCCGCAGCCACCGGCTCCAGGTGGTGGTGAACACCCGGATGATCGCCGAGGACGCCCCCGACTTCATCCGCGACATGCGCCGCAAGGGCGAGGTCACCGGCAACACCCCCTTCGACGTCGCGGAGGGCCCCGCCGGCATCGAGGCGCGGCTCGTGCCGGGCGCCGTGGTGGGCGTCGCCAACGACGTGCGCGGCACCAGCCCCGCCCAGTTCCTCGGCCAGCGCATCCGCTGCGGCATCGCCGCCGCGCACGTCGCGTGGCGCACCGGCACGCCGATCGTCGTCATGACCTGCCGTCGCCCGGAGCGTCGGGGCGGCCGACCGAGCGTGCACCTCTCCGCGCCGCTGGAGCCCGCCGAGCAGGCCAGCAAGATGGCGCTGCACCAGGCGATCATGAGCGCGCACGAGCCGTTCGTCCGCGCGTGGCCGGAGGCCTACGAGCAGCCGCTGGACCGGATCACCTTCCCCGACCGCGACTGACCGCCGGGGCCTCCGCGGGGCCGTCCGCTATCCGGAGACGCCCGACCCTGGGCGACGCGGGTCAAGACGGACGGTGCCCAGGAGGGGGTGAGCCCCACTAGCCTCCCGGCATGTTCTCCAAGGTGCTGGTGGCCAACCGCGGCGAGATCGCCGTCCGGGCGTTCCGGGCTGCGTACGAGGTGGGGGCGCGCACGGTCGCGGTCTTCCCCTACGAGGACCGGTGGTCCGAGCACCGCCTCAAGGCCGACGAGGCCTACGAGATCGGCGAGCGCGGCCACCCGGTGCGCGCCTACCTGGACCCCGAGGCGATCGTCGCGACCGCCGTGCGTGCCGGAGCCGACGCCGTCTACCCCGGCTACGGCTTCCTCTCGGAGAACCCCGCCCTGGCCGAGGCGTGCGCGGAGGCCGGCATCACCTTCGTCGGTCCCAGCGCCGAGGTGCTCACCCTCACCGGCAACAAGGCCCGCGCCATCGCCGCGGCGAAGGCGGCCGGGGTCCCGACGCTGGCGAGCGTGCCGCCGTCGACCGACGTCGACGAGCTGATCGCCGCCGCCGCGGACCTGCCGTTCCCGCTGTTCGTGAAGGCCGTGGCCGGCGGCGGCGGTCGCGGCATGCGGCGCGTCGACGAGCCGTCCGGGCTGCGCGAGGCCGTCGAGACGTGCATGCGCGAGGCCGACGGCGCGTTCGGCGACCCGACCGTCTTCATCGAGCAGGCCGTCGTCGACCCTCGCCACATCGAGGTCCAGATCCTGGCCGACGGCCAGGGCGGCGTCATCCACCTCTACGAGCGCGACTGCTCGGTGCAGCGGCGCCACCAGAAGGTCGTCGAGATCGCGCCGGCCCCGCACCTCGATCCCGCGCTGCGCGATCGCATGTGCGACGACGCCGTCCGCTTCGCCCGCGAGATCGGCTACAAGAACGCCGGCACCGTGGAGTTCCTGCTCGACCCGGCCGGCAACTACGTCTTCATCGAGATGAACCCGCGCATCCAGGTGGAGCACACCGTCACCGAGGAGGTCACCGACGTCGACCTCGTCCAGTCCCAGCTGCGCATCGCGGCGGGCGCCACGCTCGCGGACCTCGGACTCTCCCAGGACACCGTGCGCCTGCGCGGTGCCGCGCTCCAGTGCCGCATCACCACCGAGGACCCCGCCAACGGCTTCCGCCCCGACACCGGCGTCATCACCACCTACCGCTCCCCCGGCGGCGGCGGCGTGCGCCTGGACGGCGGCACCACCTACACCGGCGCCGAGATCTCCGCGCACTTCGACTCCATGCTCGCCAAGCTCACCTGCCGCGGCCGCACCTTCGAGGACGCCGTCGCGAAGTCGCGTCGCGCGATCGCGGAGTTCCGCATCCGCGGCGTCTCGACGAACATCGCCTTCCTGCAGGCGGTGCTGGCCGACCCCGACTTCGCCGCCGGCCGCGTCACCACCTCCTTCATCGAGACCCACCCGCAGCTGCTCGACGCCCGCGGCTCGGGCGATCGCGGCACCAAGCTGCTCACCTACCTGGCCGACGTCACCGTCAACCAGCCGCACGGCGCCGCGCCGGTCACCGTCAGCCCGGCCTCGAAGCTGCCGGAGGTCGACCTGCGCGTCCCCGCCCCCGACGGCACCCGGCAGCTGCTGCTGCAGGTCGGTCCGGAGGAGTTCGCCCGCCGCCTGCGCGCGCAGAAGGACGTCGCGGTCACCGACACGACCTTCCGCGACGCCCACCAGTCGCTGCTCGCCACCCGCGTGCGCACCCGCGACCTGCTGGAGGTGGCGCCCTACGTCGCGCGCACCACCCCGCAGCTGTGGTCGCTGGAGGCCTGGGGCGGCGCCACCTACGACGTCGCGCTGCGGTTCCTCTCCGAGGACCCCTGGGAGCGGCTGGCCGCGCTGCGCCAGGCCGCGCCGAACATCTGCCTGCAGATGCTGCTGCGCGGACGCAACACGGTCGGCTACACGCCGTACCCGACGCGGGTCACCGAGGCGTTCGTGGAGGAGGCGGCCCGCACCGGTCTCGACGTGTTCCGGATCTTCGACGCCCTCAACGACGTCGAGCAGATGCGTCCGGCCATCGAGGCGGTCCGCGCCACCGGCACCACCGTCGCCGAGGTCGCGCTCTGCTACACCGGCGACCTCTCCAGCCCCGACGAGCGCATCTACACCCTCGACTACTACCTGCGCCTGGCCGAGCGGATCGTCGAGGCCGGCGCCCACGTGCTGTGCATCAAGGACATGGCCGGCCTGCTCCGCGCCCCGGCGGCGCGCACGCTGGTCACCGCGCTGCGCGAGCGCTTCGACACCCCGGTGCACCTGCACACCCACGACACCACCGGCGGCCAGCTGGCGACCCTGCTGGCCGCGATCGACGCCGGGGTCGACGCCGTCGACGCCGCCACCGCCTCGATGGCCGGCACCACCAGCCAGCCGCCGCTCTCCGCGCTGGTGGCCGCCACCGACCACTCCGAGCGGGAGACCGGCCTCGACCTCGGCGCCGTCAACGCGCTCGAGCCGTACTGGGAGGCCACCCGCCGGGTCTACGCGCCCTTCGAGTCCGGTCTGCCCTCGCCCACCGGGCGGGTCTACCGCCACGAGATCCCGGGCGGCCAGCTCTCCAACCTGCGTCAGCAGGCGATCGCGCTCGGCCTGGGTGAGAAGTTCGAGCAGATCGAGGACACCTACGCCGCCGCCAACGACCTGCTGGGCAACGTCGTCAAGGTGACGCCGTCGTCGAAGGTCGTCGGCGACCTCGCCCTCGCGCTGGTCGGCCAGGGCATCGACCCGGCCGACTTCGCCGAGCACCCCGAGCGCTACGACATCCCCGACTCGGTGATCGGGTTCCTCAACGGCGAGCTCGGCGACCCGCCCGGCGGGTGGCCCGAGCCGTTCCGCACCAAGGCGCTGGCCGGCCGCACCTGGACCCCGCCGGAGGCCGACCTGCCCGCCGAGGCCGACGCCGCGCTGGGCTCGGAGGAGTCGGCGGTGCGCCGTCGCACGCTCAACGAGCTGCTCTTCCCGGGCCCGACCAAGGCGTACTCCGAGGCCGTCGAGAAGTACGGCGACCTCTCGGTGCTGCCGACGCTGGACTACCTCTACGGCCTGCGGCAGGGCGAGGAGCACCCGGTCCAGCTCGACGAGGGCAAGACGCTCATCCTGGGCGTCCAGTCCGTCAGCCAGCCCGACGAGCGCGGCTTCCGCACCGTCATGGCGCTGCTCAACGGCCAGCTGCGCCCCATCACCGTGCGCGACCGCTCCGTCGCAGCCGACGTCGCCGCCGCGGAGAAGGCCGACTCCTCGAACCCCGGCCACGTCGCCGCGC
>NZ_JBUZJI010000004.1:0-219846 GCF_055282735.1 Nocardioides sp. B129/18
CAGGAGGGGGCTCATCGCAGGGCTCCTCAGCGCTGGTAGGTGGTCGGGAGGTCGACCAGCGCGCCGAGCACCTGCTCGGCTCTCTCGAATCCCGCGGGTGGGTCACGCACCGGTAGGCTGCCGCCCCGTGACGACCACCGGACCCCACGCCCACCGCGGCCTGCTCCTCGCCGTCGACGGCACCTCGGGCTCCGGCAAGTCCAGCACCTGCCGCGGCGTCGCCGACCGGCTCGGCCTGGCCTACCTCGACACCGGCGCGCAGTTCCGCGCGATGACCTGGTGGATGCTCGAGCAGGGCGTCGACGTGCACGACGCCGACGCCGTCGCCGCCCGCGCCGCCGAGCCCATCCTGACCTCCGGCACCGACCCCCTCGCCCCGACGATCCACGTCGACGGCGTCGACGTGGGCGTCGAGATCCGCAGCCAGCGCGTCACCGACGCCGTCTCGCCGGTCTCCACCGTGCCGGCCGTGCGCGCGCGCCTGCTGGAGCTGCAGCGCCAGATCATCGCCGAGGCCCGCGAGGGCGCCGGCATCGTCGTCGAGGGGCGTGACATCGGCAGCGTCGTCGCCCCCGAGGCGCCGGTGAAGCTCTACCTCACCGCCGATCCCGCGGCTCGGGCCGTGCGTCGCGCCGCCGAGCAGGGCGTCCAGGACGCCGCCGCCGTCGCCGCCACCCAGGCCTCCCTGCTCGACCGGGACCGCATCGACTCCGGGCGCGCCACCGCCCCGCTGACCATGGCCGAGGGGGCGGTGCACCTCGACACGACGCCGTACACCCTCGCCGAGGTCATCGACCGCGTCGTGGCGCTCGCGGAGGCGGTCGAGGCGGACGCGTGAGCGCCGGCGCGCACGCCGCGCCGCCGCGCAGCGACGTCGTCGCGCACCCCCACCGCCACCTGCTGCACCCGCTGCGACCGATCTCGCGCTGGCTGGTGCGGCGGCGCTACGACGTCACCGTGCACGGAGCCGAGCAGTGCCCGTCCACGGGTCCGGTGGTGTTCGCGGCCAACCACATCGGCCTGATCGACGGGCCGCTGCTGGCGATCTTCGCGCCGCGTCCGGTGCACGCCCTCACCAAGGTCGAGATGTTCGCCGGCCGCACCGGCACCTTCCTGCGCCACGCCGGCCAGATCCCGCTCGACCGCTGGCACTGCGATCCCGCCGCGGTGAAGGCGTGCCTGCGGGTGCTGCGCGACGGCGGCGCCGTCGGCGTCTTCCCCGAGGGGCGGCGCGGCGACGGCGAGCTGCGCCGCTTCCACCGCGGCGCGGCGTACCTGGCGATGGTCACCGGCGCGCCCGTCGTGCCCGTGGTCCTGCTCGGCACCCGCGAGCCGGGCGCCGACTCCGACTCCCTCCCGCCCCGCGGTGCCCGCCTGGACGTCGTCATCGGGCCACCGCTGCGCCTGTCGGCCCAGCCCTGGCCCCGCACCCGGGAACAGGTGGGCGAGGCGACGGCGTTGCTGCAGAGCCACCTGCGCGCGCATCTCGACGCCGCGCTCACGCAGCTGGGTCGTGAGCTTCCCGGCCCGCTGCCCCCCGGCCAGACCGAACCCGATCCCGTCCCCGGGGTCACCGAGCAAGGAGCACCATGACCGAGCACGACCACGATCTCCCCGGCGTCCACGGCGCCGACCCCGAGACGACGGGTCCGGTGCCGGTGCTGGCCGTCGTCGGCCGCCCCAACGTCGGCAAGTCGACGCTGGTCAACCGGATCATCGGACGCCGCGAGGCGGTCGTCCAGGACATCCCCGGCGTCACCCGCGACCGCGTCTCCTACGACGCCAACTGGAACGGCCGCGCGTTCACCGTCGTCGACACCGGCGGCTGGGACCCCGACGCGCGGGGGCTCGCGCACTCGATCGCCGCGCAGGCCGAGGTGGCCGTGACGCTGGCCGACGCGGTGCTGTTCGTCGTCGACGCCACGGTCGGCATCACCGACTCCGACGAGGCCGTCGTCCGGATCCTGCGCAAGTCCGGCAAGCCGGTGATCCTCGCGGCCAACAAGGTCGACGACCAGCGCACCGAGGCCGAGGCCTACGGGCTGTGGAACCTCGGCCTGGGCGAGCCGTGGCCGGTCTCGGCGCTGCACGGCCGAGGCTCGGGCGACATGCTCGACGCCATCCTCGCCGCCCTGCCCGAGCCGCCGCCCGAGCGCCTGGGCGAGGAGGTCGGCGGGCCGCGTCGCATCGCGATCGTCGGCCGTCCGAACGTCGGCAAGTCCTCGCTGCTCAACCGGCTGGCGGGGGAGGAGCGGGTCGTCGTCGACAACGTCGCCGGCACCACCGTCGACCCCGTCGACGAGCTCATCGAGATGGGCGGCCAGGTGTGGCGCTTCATCGACACCGCCGGCATCCGCAAGCGCGTCAAGACCGCCTCGGGCCACGAGTACTACGCCTCGCTGCGCACCAGCACCGCGATCGATCGGGCCGAGGTCGCCGTGCTGGTCGTCGACGGCGGCCAGTCGGTCAGCGAGCAGGACATGCGGATCATCCAGATGATCCGCGAGTCGGGCCGTGCCATGGTCATCGCCTTCAACAAGTGGGACCTCGTCGACGAGGAGCGCCGCTACTACCTCGAGCGCGAGGTCGAGCGCGACCTCGTGCAGGTGCAGTGGGCGCCGCGGATCAACATCACCGCCCGCACCGGCTGGCACATCGACCGGCTGGTCCCCGCTATCACCCGAGCGCTGGAGGGCTGGGAGACCCGCATCTCCACCGGCGCGCTCAACGCCTTCCTCGGCCGTCTGGTCGCCGAGCACCCGCACCCGGTGCGCTCGGGCAAGCAGCCGAAGATCCTCTTCGGCACCCAGGCCTCCACCGCGCCGCCCACGTTCATCCTGTTCACCTCCGGCAAGCTCGACGCCGGCTACGAGCGGTTCATCGAGCGGCGCCTGCGCGAGGAGTTCGGCTTCGTCGGCACCCCGATCGTCCTCCAGCAGCGTCCGCGGGAGAAGCGCAAGCGCTGATCGGGGCTGGTTCGGATCGGCGGGGGCTGAAAGCTTCAGCGGCCGACTGCCGAAGCTTCAGCGGCTGACCGCCGAACCTCTCGGTGGGCGTTCGAAGGTTCGCACGCCCACCGAAAGGTTCCGTCGTCCCTGGGAGGTCCCGTGCGTGGAGTGGGTGCACTGCTGGTGACGGCCGCCGTGCTGACGGGGGCCGCGCACGACTCCGCCGCGTCGGCGCCGGCCCCTGCGGCCGAGCGGAGCGTCAGCGCCTCTGTCCGAGGCTCGACGGTGGGCGGCTGCACGGTGTTCCCCTCCACCAGCTGGTGGCACGCGCGGGTCGACCGGCTGCCGGTCGAGCGCCACAGCGCGTCATGGCTGGCGGCGATGTCGCCGACTCGGCGCCTGCACCCCGACCTCGGCGGCCCCTACGGCATCCCCGTGACGGTGGTGTCCGGCAGTCATCCGCGGGTGAGCGTGCGGTTCGGCTACGCCGACGAGAGCGATCGCGTGGGCTACCCGCTGGGCTCCGACACCCGCATCGAGGGCGGCGCGGCCTCCGACGGCGACCGGCACGCGATCGTCGTCGACAGGGACCGCTGCCGGCTCTACGAGACCTGGTCGACGCGGCGCACCGCCTCCGGCTGGACGGCGGGCTCCGGCGCGGTGTGGAGCCTGACGTCGAACCGCCTGCGTCCTGACGGCTGGACCTCCGCCGATGCCGCCGGACTGCCGATCCTCCCCGGCCTGCTGCGCTGGTCGGAGGTGCGCGACGGCACCATCGACCACGCGATCCGCTTCACCACCGACGTCACGGCACGGCGCCACCTCTGGCCCGCCCGTCACGACGCCGGCTCCACCGACAGCGCGGACGCACCGCCGATGGGTGCCCGGTTCCGCCTGCGCGCCGACTACGACGCCTCCGGGCTCGGCCTCTACGCCCGCCGCGTCGTGCGAGCCCTGAAGACCTACGGGCTGGTGCTGGCCGACAACGGCTCGCCGTGGTTCTTCCAGGGTGAGCAGAGCAGCGGATGGCCCGACGCCCTCGTCGAGCAGCTGAAGACGATCCCCGCCAGCGCCTTCGAGGCCGTGGACGCCTCGCGCCTGGAGCGGTGGCCGGACTCCGCAGCCGTGCGCCCCTGAGGATCCCGGCCCCGCGCGGTGGGCCGATTCCAGCCACCGGGTCGGTCTGTTGTAGTGTTCACGCGCTGCCCCTCGGGGCGGTGTTCGGGCTGTAGCGCAGCTTGGTAGCGCACTTGACTGGGGGTCAAGGGGTCGCAGGTTCAAATCCTGTCAGCCCGACCGAACGAACCGGGTCTGACCAGCGGGTTTCCGCAGGTCAGGCCCGGTTCTGCGTTGCAGGGCAGGTGCCTGGCTCCACCCCACGATCTCGAGAGCTTGGGGTGATCGTGGGGTGCACCCTCTTGCGCGTCTTCTGAGAGTGGTCATCACCGCATCACCACCACCTCTCATTGGGAGACCACGATGAACGAACACACCTCCATTCCGGCCCTCCGTTCGGCGGGAGACCTCTGATGGCCTGGGCCGAGCAGCGCGGTGAGCGCTGGTACGGGCGCTTCAACGGCCCCGACGGGCAGAAGTGCTACGCCGGGTCGTACGACACCCCTGAGGAGGCCAGGAGGGCCGCAGAGCGCGCCGAGGAGCACGCCGGCCAGGGCGGCTGGTTCGACCTCTCGGCGGGCAAGCTGACGCTGGCCCGCTACTGGGAGCACTGGCTGTCGAGCCGGCAGATCGAGCTCAACACCCGCCTCGGCTACGAGGTGCACTGGCGGACGAGCATCGAGCCCACCTTCGGCCAGCTCGAGCTCCGGGCCATCTCGCCGACCATGGTGCAGCGCTGGGTGACCGACCAGATCGCCGCCGGCGACAGCGCCGGGACGGTGCGGGCGCGCTTCAAGGTGCTCAGCGCCGTGCTCGCCGCGCGCCGGGGCTCCTCGGCGACGCGCGACCAGCTCATCGTCGCCAACCCCTGCGCCGGCATCGAGCTGCCGCGGGCTCGGGTGCGCGACATCGACGTCTACACGCCCGAGGAGTACCGGCGCCTGCGCACCGGCTTCGACGACTACCACCGGCTCTTGGCCGACCTCGCCGTCGAGACCGGCATGCGGTGGGGCGAGCTCATGGGCCTGCTCGTCATGGACCTCGATCTCGAGCGCTCGGTGGTGACGGTGGCTCGGACCATCGTCGAGGCCTCGAGGAAGGGCAGCGGCGAGCCCACGCCCTTCACGCGCAAGGACGTGCCGAAGAGCGGCAAGGTCCGCCACCTGGCGCTCCGCGAGTCGACGACCCAGGCTCTCGCCCAGCACATCGCCGTCCAGGGGCTCCAGCGCGGTGACCGGCTCTTCTGCCGGCGCGACACCCTCGGTGCCCACATCCGTACCGTCGAGTGGCCTGAGGGGCAGCCCATCAGCCGCAACCACCACTCCCGCTACGTGTGGGTGCCGGCTCATGTGGTCTCTGGCGTGCGGCCTCGCCGCTTCCACGACCTGAGGGGCTCCAACCTCTCCTGGATGGTGGCCGGTGGCGCCGACCTGGCGGTCGTCCAGGCCCGTGCCGGCCACGCGAGCATCGAGACGACCCAGCGTTACCTCAAGGCCGTAAACGTCGACACCGAGGCTCTCGGTGCGCTCGACAGGGTCGAACGGGGCGCTGGCCTGAGCAAGTCGGATGAGTCTGGTGAGCGCGCACGTGAGGACGCGGCCGCGACCGCGGCTCTGATCATCGAGGCTCAGCGCCTGGCAAAGGAGCACCGCAAGGCTGCGAAGAAGCGGAAGGCAGCGAGGAAGCGCAGCGCTGGGCCGGAGGAGCAGGAGTCGGCCTGAGCTCCGCCAACGGGGAGCAGCCGTCGCGAGGAGGCGAGGGCTGCTCCCTCGGCGGCGTTGTGGAGACGGCGTGGCAAGACGACCAGGTGATCTGTCGGCGCAGGACTGGCGTCCTGAAGGGCTCTCTGGGGGGTCTGCCCGCTCCGGCGCCTGCGCGGTGTCGTCTACGTCCAGAGCTCGCGGTCGTGGAGAGCCCGGTGAGCCTGCTCGACTGCCGGTAGTGGCCACCAAGGGCTCCTCGCGCCAGCTATCCCGGCGCCTGACGGCCCGAGGACGCCATCTGCGTCTAGCTTCTTGAACGTCTCGATGTCGACACCCAGGAGCTCGCAGGCGACGTCCCACTCAACGACGCGAGGAAGTTGCTCGATCCGGCTAGGGACGAGCTGTGCGGCTCCGGGGAAGGGCACCGCGATCTCGGGGATGACTGCTAGCAGCTCGGCGTCGTCGAGTGGGAGGGCCCGGTCACGACCGAAACCGCCGGCGACAGCGCCCAAACGCCCAAGATCACCCGGTGAGAGCTCGAACGTCATGACGGTCGGGACCTGCTGTCGACTTTGCTCCAAGACCCATGCGTGGCCAGCTAGGTCCAAGTTCCACGAGTAGATGGGAGCGCCTTCACCTCGGGTCCGAAGGCGCCAGCACGACCACAGCAGCTCCCACTCGGACTCGGGCGCTCGCTGCGCCCAGCTCGCGGCGGCGTCCTCCCAACGTGGCGTCAACGAGACGACCTCACCGCGACCCCTCTCAGTCACGAAGGGGCGCTTGTAGAGCTTGAGATCGGCCATGATCGCTTCAACGCTCAAGCCAAAGCGCTCGCCCATCTCCGACACCGCGTCTCGAGCCCTCAGTGGCCTGAAGCCCTCGGTCTGGATCTTCTCGGCCGCGAGGGCGGTCGTCGCATGGTGAAGCAGCATTGAGGTGGGGATGCTCTCTCGTTCTTGGGAATGGGACTTGGACTGGCGCTCGGGGCGAGCAGTGCCCCCAGCGGTGGGGCCCGTCGGTGGTCGGCGCCGTCCCGTGTCACTCGATGATGTCGAGCGGAGGCAGGGCGTCGACGATGCGCATGGTCTCGAGGCTGACGGTGACGACGCGTGCGAGCAGGTCGAGGATGTAGCGGGGGTCGCCGACCTCGCGAGACCAGTCGTTGGGGTCATTCACGATGCCCGAGGCCTTGTCGGTCTTCACGTAGTAGCGGTCGATGATCCACTCGATGGCCGACCGTGAGCCCAGTTGGTAGCGGTAGGCCTCCTCCGGGACGCCGGTGAGCGTGATGCGGTCGTTGTAGTGGATGACGGTGCGGTCGGCGCGCTCGCCCGCGGCCTTCTGTTCCGCGCTCGGCTTGCCGAAGCGCATCTTCTTGTCGCCGACCGCGTAGAAGGCGTAGGAGTCGCCGACAACTGGCGTCTCTAGACCACCGAGGTTGAAGCGCTCGACTGACTCGTAGTCGAGATGCAGTTCAGCCAACCGTCGTCCCGCTTCGACATAGGGGTTAAACGACCTGGCAAACGGCAGGCGGGGCAGCGCCTTCGTCAGGTCACCTGCGTACTGCTCGCGGTAGGCCGATGAATGAAGAAGTCCATAGCTGTAGAAGAAGATGTCATCCTTCGAGATCGTCTCATCTGGATACGCATTCTCGAATGCGGTTAGCGCCTGGTCAGTGATGTTGTCGCGTCTCCTCTGACCACCGAACGACGGCTGCGCGTCGTCGAAGTCAAGGACGTCGTCGTCAGGCGCGGTCTCGTAAGTCCATCGTGGAAAGACACGACTGGGGTCCATGAAGAGACCAAGGTTTGGGATGTCTCTGACCGCGAGTACCGAGAAGGGCGTTCGTCCCTGTGCAGTTGTCACCGCAAGCGCGACGTTGTCAGAGTCCGCTAGCGGAAACAGTTGCCGGTTCCGATACTGGACCTCGTTCAGCGCAGTCTCGAAGTAGAGGTGCTGCCGCGTGAACGGTCGGTAGAGCGATGTTCTCACCGACGACGGCGACGGCGCCGCAAGGCGACGGCCGCGTTCGAACCGCGCCTTCAGTGAGCGCGACCAGCTGATGGCCCGTGGGTTGTCGACAAAGGTCTCCCCGAGACTGGAGTTGAAGGTGTCGGTCAGAAGCTCGACGTTCGCCAGCAGCCGTTCGGCCGACCAGTTGCAGACCCAGGCGTCTCGGTTGGTGACGACACCGTAAGTCGCCATTCCGAAGATGTTGCTCGTCGACGAAGTGTCCTCGCCGATGGCTATAAACCTGGTGTACTCCTCCCGCCGCTGGCCGAACCAGTCGCCGTGTTCGTTGGGAACGATCTCCACAGTTGGGATCGCGTTGACAGCAGCGAAGTCTCTAACCCGCAACAACTTCTCTGCGGCGGTGAGGTAGTCGCCGATGTCGGTGTAGTGGATGGTGGCTGGCCCCGGCTTGTCAGGGTTTCGGACCAACACGGTGACGGCGACAGTCGCCCGACTGCCAGCGCCGAACACCTTGCCGCCCTCCTTGCGAGACTGTTCGCCGGCCGTGCGCTGGTTGCCGCGAAGGTTGAGGATGTGAATGCTGGTGAACTCATCTGCAAGGGTCTTGCGAAGCCCGTCAGCGGTGTTGGAGTCGATGAAGCCGCCGTTGGTCACGTAGGCGATGACACCTCGGTCCTGGATGCGCAGCGTGGCCCACTTGATGGCACGAACGTACGAGTCGTAGAGGGAGCGCAGGGAGGAAGCCGACGAGCGAGCTGAATATGTGCGTCGGATCTCCTCGTCCAGAGCCGGGTAGCGCTCGTTGGCGTTGTCGTCGTTGGCTGAGTCCTGGCCCACTGAGTAGGGCGGGTTGCCGACGATGACGGTGATGGGCAGCTTCTTGAGCGCCTCGAGCCGTGCGTTGTTCTCGGGGAAGACGTCGAGGTCGGGGCGGTCGTCGGGCTCCCAGGACTGGAAGGTGTCGGTGAGGATGAGGCCGGGGAACGGTGCCTGTTGCCCGGTGAGATCGGTGTAGGTCTGCTCGATGTTGACGCAGGCGATGTAGTACGCGAGCAGCAGGATCTCGTTGCCGTGCAGCTCGCTGGCGTACTTCCGCGCGAGGTCGTGAGGTTCGATGAGGCCCGACTGCAGGAGGCGGACGAGGAAGGTGCCAGTACCGGTGAAGCCGTCGAGGATGTGGACGCCCTCGTCGGTGAGGCCTTGGCCGAACTCCTCGCGAAGGACGGCGTCGGCGGAGCGCAGGATGAAGTCGACGATCTCGACCGGGGTGTAGACGATGCCGAGCTTGTCGACCGTCTTCTTGAACGCGGTGGAGAAGAACTTGTCGTAGAGCTCGACGATGATGCGCTGCTTGCCCTCGGCGTTGTCGACGCCCTCCACACGGCGGCGCACGGTGTCGTAGAACGACTGCAGGGTGGCGTTCTCGGCCTCGAGGTTGTGCTCGTCGAGGGAGGCGAGCATGAGCTCCATGGTCTTGGCCACGGGGTTGGTGGCGGTGAAATCGTAGGTGCCGTCCTCGCCGGCGAACAGGGCCTCGAAGATGGGGCGGGTGACGAGGTGCTGGGAGAGCATGTCGATGGCCTCGTCGACAGTGATGTTGTCGTTGAGGTTGCCGCGAAGCCCGGCGAGGAAGACCTCGAACTCCTTGGCCGCGTTCGACTCGGGGTCGGCGAGGAGGCCCCTGATGCGGGTGGTGTGGGCCGCGCCGATGTCGGCGACGTCCTTGGCCCAGGTCTCCCAGTAGCGGCGCTCGCCGACCTTCTGCACGATCTTGGCGTACATGGCGTCGCGGAACTGGTCGGTGGGGAACTCGAGCATCGCCTGGACGGTCTCGGAGCGGCGGCGCTCCTTCTCCCGGCGATCGTCGGCGCCGGTGCGGGCGGTGTCGCCGTCCTTGCCGGGACGCTCGACCTCCTCGCCGCCGCCGGTAACCGTGAAGATCTCGAGCTTGTCGGTCGGCTTCTTCTTGTTGAGGTCGATCTTGTTGACGAGGGCGTGGAAGCGGTCGTCGTGGGAGCGCAGAGCCTGGAGCACCTGCCACACGACCTTGAAGCGGTCGTTGTCGGCCAGGGCGGCCTCCGGGGTCGAGCCGGCAGGCACGACCACCGGCAGGATGATGTAGCCGAGCTCCTTGCCCTGTGCCCTGCGCATGACGCGGCCGACGGACTGGACGACGTCGACCTGGCTGCCACGGGGCGTCAGGAAGAGGACCGCGTCGAGCGCGGGCACGTCGACTCCCTCGGAGAGGCACTTGGCGTTGGTGAGGATGCGGCACACCCCATCGCCGGCGTCGGCTTTGAGCCAGGCGAGGTGGGCGTTGCGCTCGTGGATGCCCATCGTGCCGTCGACGTGCTGTGCCTCTACCCGCAGTGGCGTGCGCCCCTCGGGCAGGTCGATGAGGGCCCGCTCGACCAACGGCTCGAAGGCCGCGGCGGCCTGCTCCGAGGCCTTGATGTTCTGTGCGAAGGCCACCGCGGTGCGCATGGGAGCCACGGGAACGGACGTTGCGGAGGTGCCGGACGCTGCGTCGATGTCATCGCCGGCCCCACCGGTGACGATCTCGGTGGTGTGGCCCTGGGGTCCGAAGTTCTTCGCCAGGCCGTTCCAGCAGCCGATGAGCTTCGCGGCGTCGTCGAGCTTGAGCTCGCCACCAGCGCGGGCCATGGCCTGCTGGAAGTTCTCGGCAACGTAGGACTCATCGACGGCCAGGACGAGCACCTTGTAGTCGGTCAGGAGCTGGGCCTCGACGGCCTCGCCGAAGCCCAGCCGGTGGAGCTCGGGCCCGTAGACGGTCTCGTCACCCATGTCGGCGAGTACGGCGTCGGCCTCGGTGGCCTTCTTGCGGACCTCATCCCCGAAGACCCTCGGCGTCGCGGTCATGTAGAGGCGCTTCGCTGCGTGCAGCACGTCGCCGTCGTGCACGCGGACGAAGGTGGACTCGTCGCCGCCAGCGAGGGTCACGCCAGTGGTGCGGTGGGCCTCATCGCAGATGACGAGGTCGAAGTCACCCAGTCCCTGCTGCTGCGCCCGGGTGATGACGTCAATGGACTGGTAGGTGGAGAAGACGACGGTCATCCGCTCCTTGGCGTACTTGCCGACCTGCATGCGCGCCACCAGCGTGGCCGCGTCGGTGGTCGGAGGCTCGGTGAGGTCGATGGAGGCCATGTCGGCGTCGTCGGTGCGAACCTGCCGGCCGACCCGGGTGTCGGAGCAGACCGCGAAGGGGCGGATGTCGACCTCGGTGTTGGCCATCCACTCGCGCAGGGTCTGGGAGAGCAGCTGGATGGAGGGCACGAGGAACAGGACGCTGCCGCCCTCGCCGACGAGGTCCTCGGCGATCTTCAGGGCTGTGAACGTCTTGCCCGTGCCGCAGGCCATGATCAGCTTGCCGCGGTCGTGCTCGCTCAGCCCGGTTCGGACGTCCTCGAGCGCGTGGCGCTGATGGGGTCGCAAGGACTTCTTGCCGGTGGGCACGACGACCTCGGGGGTCTCCCAGCGGAAGGCGGCCCAGTCGATGGCGGCGTCGTCGAGATAGGCGATGTCGATGCGCTGGGCGACGCCGCGCAGTGTGTCCTCGGCGTTGCCCGACCAGCCGGCTGAGGTGTCGAAGACGAGCCGCTGAGTGAACTGCGAACGAGCCGAGGCCGAGATGAAGGAGTCGATGTCGGCCTTCGCCACGTGTTTGCCGGCGCCGTAGAACTTGCACTGGATGGCGGTCAGGCCGTCGTCGTCACGGTGCGAGGCGACGAGATCGATGCCTGTGTCAGGGCGCCCGTCGCGGTCGGGCCACTCCGACCAGAGCCACACCTCGTCGAAGCGCTGGACCCACTCGGGGTCGTTCTTCAGGTAGGCCTGGATGAGGCGCTCGAACTTGTCACCCTTGTCGCGCTCGTCCAGCGCGGTCTCGCGCAGCTCGGTCAGCACCTCGGAGATCGACGTCGTCACGGCCGCACCCTGCCACAGGTAAAGGCGCCCGTGGGAGGCAACCCTCCATCACTGCACCAGAGGTTGCAGGACGTCGCTGCCTGCTGGGTGCGGGCCTTCCGCGTCGGTCGCGAGCCGCCCGCGCGACCGTGAGAGGGTCCGGCATGCGCATCGTCACGTGGAACCTTGAGGGCAAGTGGTCCCAGGCGCACGCGGACGTGCTCTCCGCGCTCGACGGTGATCTGCTGCTGCTCACCGAGGTGCGTGACGACGTCGACGTCGCCGGCATGGAGCTGCTCCTCGGAGATTGCGAGATGGCGCCTGGTCGCCGGCTCGTCGCCGTCGCCGGGCGGAGCGCACCTCGGTGGCTCGACGACCCCCATGCCGCCTCCCTCCGCGCCGAGGTGGACGGCCTGCGGGTCTGCTGCACGGTGCTGCCTGCGCGAGGGTGGCGGCCAACCGACATCTACGGTCCAGGGTCGCTCAACGACATGACCGCGCCCAACTGGCCCGCGGTCGAGCGCGCTCGCCCTGACGTGTGGGGTGGTGACCTCAACCAGGCGCTGGCGGGCCGCGAGTGAGTCGGGACGAACCTCGGGCGCACCCGACTCCTCGAGACCGTCGCCGCGCTCGGGCTCCAAGTGCCGACGGCGGAGCTCGCCTCAGCGACGGCGGGAGCTGGCTCCATCGACCACATCGCGGTGCCGGCGACCTGGGAGGTCACCACCGCGGCCAGGGTGCCGGTGGAGCGACGCCTCTCAGACCACAGCGCCTACGTGGTCGAGGCTCGGCCCGTCGTCGCCCACCGCTAGAACGGACGTTGACAGACTCCGGACACCGGAGGGCATCGAAGACGCGCGGAGTGACTGGTGCCGGCAGTCTCCGGCCAGTCGTGTCTCCAACGGGCGTCCCGGCCGCTTTACGGCTCCAGGCCCGGGACTTATCGCGAGAGCGGGGCCGCCGTTGTGGAGGCACCTGCTCTCAGACGCTCGGGAGGAAAGGCGGGGGGTGGTCTCGTGACTGCGGCAGCAGTCTCGGAACGTGACGCCTGCCGGTGGAGACCGGCTCCCACGAGACGCGGTGCCACTGGGCAGGCGGGTCGTCCGGTGGTCCTCCCCGTCGTCGGCGTCACGGTGAAGACGCCACACGTAGCGTGCTCCGACTGCCAACGCGTGAGGGCCTGTCCCTGGGGGTGCGGGTCCAGGGAGGACTTCAGGAGGCTTAGCCGTCTCGCGAGCGTTACGGCTGGAACCTGCGGGCTCATGTGGCGCATGTAGCGGAGCAGGGCCACTGTGACCGCACGAGCCGGCCGCCCCATGGGCCGCGGCCGTGAGGGCTCGCCTGGACGTCGGCTCCAGGGTCCCCGCCCCCTCTGCAACGGACGTTCTAGGCCGGGCGGCCGGCCACACGCAGGCAGTGTGGGCTACTGCTGGCACGGTCAGTCGAAGGCGCTGGGCCGAGCCTGGTCGGGCTCAAGGAGGCCCACGACCTCGTCGAACTCCACACGCAGCGTGCGCCTACCGGCAAGGCGGTAAGTGGTCAGCTCGCCGCGTTCGATGATGCGCTGCAGGGTGCGCACGGAGACGCCGAGCGTCTCGGCGGCTCGAGCGAGGCTGATGTAGCAAGGCCGGCAAGCAACGGTTGTCATGTCAGGGACTTCGGCCATAAAGGGCGTTGGCGCTGGTTGTCGCGCGCGCCACCTCTGGATGAGCGGGGCACACCTCGCCCTACCCGGACGGAGGCGGCCCCGCGGGTCTGGAACTCGCGGGCGGGGTCTCCCACCCCGTAACTCGACTCGATCTCTGGGTATCCCGTCCTGCGCACACTTCGCGCCGACGATGTCGGAATCCTCGACCTTGCCAAGCAGTCTCCGAGCCAGCACTCTCTGCTGGACCTAGCCCGGGCACCGTCCTCCACCTCGCGGTCCGTTCAGGACCTCGGTCGGACGAGGGGCCGGTTGTCTCTCCGGCTTCAGTTCGACTCTGTCGGCGCGGGGCTCCTGACGCCGACGGGATGGAGGCTCGGATCCCGACCGTCGGGCGAGATCCCACTCTGCCCGACCACTTCGGACAGAGCCCCGCCAACGCGCGACTTCAGGTGTGGGCGCAGCGGGGTGCGTCGTCGACTGCGTGGTGCACGAGTGGGCCAGTTCGATGCGCTGCCCGGGCGTGTCAGGCGCCACGGAGGCTCCTGGGTGACCGCCGAGAACAGTTGGAAGGTCATCGTTTCCACCGGCAAAGCCTGCCCGGTGATGCCTTCCATCGACGTGCGTCTAGCGAGGGCGGCCAGCTGAGGCCGCCAGAGAGCGGTGGCGGGTAGTCGGCGCGGGGAGTCAGGATGGCGCGCATGGACATGGAACCCTCACCCGGGCCGGCTTGGCCCCCGAAGAGCTCCAGCGCGCCGCTGGCATTGCCGCCAAGGTCGCTAACGGCTCCACCGAGCTGCCAGCCGACCCCGAGCACGCCCGCGACGTCGTCGACCGGCTGAGTGCCGCTGCCGAGGCGGCGAGGGACGAGCCGGAGTCGGCGAGCCGGACGGCGAGGGACCGCTGGAAAGCGACTACTGGCCCGGCATCCTGCCGTTGAACCGCAAGGAGCGCTTCTACACCGGCACGGTCTTCCCCGCCATCGTCACCGGTCAGCTGTCAACCGCGCCAAGAAGGTGCTGGGACCGCGCTTCGTCACGAAGTACGGCACCAAGCAAGGGATGCTCGTCCTCAGCAAGCAGGTTCCGCTCGGAGTAGGCGGCTTGCTCGGAGGCACGGGCAACCACTTCTTTGCCCGGCTGACCATCCGCTCGGCGCGCAAGATTTTCGGTGCCCCTCCGGCTGCCTGGCGCGAGCTTGGCTCGTTGCCGACGGTGCCTGCTGAGGACTGAGCAGGCGGTCACGAGAAGACGAGTAGCCTCGCGGCAACTCGCACCGTCACCGCCGGGAGACTCCGCCATGATCGACCTTCACCGAGTCCGCGCCATCCTCGAGGAGGCCGGCGACGTCGTCGCCCAGCTCGACGGCGTCGAGCTCGACGAGACCAAGGCTCTCGAGAACAGCCAGAGCAAGTCCCTCGATAGGCAGCAGCGGGCGGCCATGTCGCAGTCGCTCAACCAGCTCGCCGACCGGCTGCAGCTCGCTAGTGCGCTCGTGCGGAACGAGTACTGGGTGGCTCGCGGGGCGAGCAACCCCCTGCAGTGACGTCGAGCGAGGGCGCTGGAACGGACGTTGCCAGCGGAGTCGCCTTTCCGGGTTCGAAGGCGCGCAGCTTATGCGGACCGCAGTCTCAGCGCGTTGGTGATGACGCTGACCGAGGACAGCGCCATGGCTGCGGCTGCGAGCATGGGCGAGAGCAGCCATCCGAACGCTGGGTAGAGCAGGCCGGCGGCGATGGGGATCCCGATCGCGTTGTAGCCGAAGGCGAGCCACAGGTTGGTGCGGATGTTGCTCATGACCGCGCTCGAGAGTCGGCGCGCGGTGACGATCCCGCGGAGGTCGCCGCGGAGGAGGGTCACACCGGCTGCCTCGATGGCGACGTCGGTGCCGGTGGACATCGCGAGGCCAACGTCCGCCTGAGCGAGCGCGGGGGCGTCGTTCGTGCCGTCGCCGGCGAAGGCCACGACCCTGCCTTCGGACTGGAGGCGACGCACGACCTCGGCCTTGGCGTCGGGGAGGACCTCGGCCTCGACCCGGTCGACGCCGAGGGTCGAGGCGATGGCGGCAGCGGTGACCCTGTTGTCGCCGGTGACCATCACGATCTCGATGCCGGCTCCGCGCAGGTCGGCGAGTGCTTCCGCGGTGGACTCCTTCACGCGGTCGGCGATGCCGATGGTGGCGACGAGTCGGCCGTCGATGGCCACGAAGACGGTCGTGGCGCCCTGTTGACGCAGTCGGTCGGCCTCGGTCGAGAGCGGGCTGCTGTCGACGCCGCGAGCGTCCAGCAGGCCAGCGGACCCCACTGCGACCTCGTGGCCATCGGCGGTGCCGCTCACCCCCTTGCCGGCGACGGCGTCGAAGTCGGCGAGGGGCGGCAGCGAGCCGCCGGCGTCGCGCTGCGCTGCCAGGATGGCTGCGGCGAGCGGGTGCTCGGAGTGCTGTTCGACCGCCGCTGCGAGGCGAAGCACGGAGGCCTCGGTCCACCGCTCGCGGCTTGGGGTCGCCTCACCGTCCTCGGGGGCGAGGACGACCGCGGTGACGGCGGGCCGCCCCTCGGTGAGGGTGCCGGTCTTGTCGACGGCCAGAGCGTCGACCTTGTCCAGGCGCTCGAGCGCCGCAGCGTCCTTGACCAGCACGCCCAGGCGTGCGCTCCGCCCGACGCCGACCATGACCGACATCGGCGTGGCGAGTCCGAGGGCGCAGGGACAGGCGATGATCAGGACGCTCACCGCGGCGACCAGTGCGTGCGCGAGGCGGGGCTGCGGTCCGACGGTGAGCCAGATCAGGAAGGCGGCCCCGGCGACGACGATGACCGTGGGCACGAAGACGGCCGAGACCTTGTCGACGAGCCGCTGGATGGGCGCCTGGGATCGCTGAGCCTCAGCCACCATCGACACGATGCGGGCCAGCATGGTGTCGCCCCCGACGGCGCGCGCCTCCATCAGCAGGCTTCCACCGGAGGTGAGGGTTCCCCCGACGAGGGTGTCGCCGGCGGTCTTGGTCGCCGGCATCGACTCGCCGGTCACCATCGACTCGTCGACGCTGGCTCGTCCCTCGAGCACGATGCCGTCGACCGGCACCTGCTCGCCCGGGCGCACGCGCAGGCGGTCGCCGGTGACGACGTCCTCGAGTGGGACGTCCCGCTCTTCACCGTCCCGGGTGACACGCCGTGCCGTGGCTGGAGTCAGGTCGAGCAGGGCCTTGATCGCCCCGGACGTGCGCTCGCGCGCCCGCAGCTCGAGGACCTGGCCGACCAGGACGAGCGCGGTGATGACGGCGGCCGCCTCGAAGTAGACGGGCACGGCGCCGTCCATGGTGCGCACCGATGCCGGGAACAGTCCTGGGGCGACGGTGGCGACGACGCTGAAGACCCAGGCCACGCCGGTGCCCATGGCGATGAGGGTGAACATGTTGAGCCGGCCCGTGCGCACCGAAGTCCACCCGCGGACGAAGAAGGGCCAGCCCGCCCACCACACCGCCGGCGTCGCGAACAGCAGCTGGACCCAGGCCGAGGTGCCTGCCGGCACCGCGTGCATGACGGTTTCGGACAGTTCGGCGCCCATTCCGAGCACGATGACGGGCAGCGCCAGGGCCGAGGCGAGCCAGAGGCGCCGGGTCATGTCCCGGAGCTCATGGCTGGAGCCTTCGTCTCTGCGGATGACGACCGGTTCGAGTGCCATGCCGCAGATCGGACAGGGCCCGGGACCGGGTTGACGGACCTCTGGGTGCATGGGGCACGTGTACGCGGCATCCGGCCCCTCGGGGCCGGAGTGATCGGCGAGCGGGTGAGTGCGGGCCATGAGTGCATGGTACCCCCGGGGGGTACCCCTGTCCTCGCCCGTCGAGTGGGTCTGACGGGAGGAGTCGGTCCTTAGCCGTCGATCTCCGCGAGGACTCGCAGCTCGTCCTCCAGCGCGACGAGCAGGCGCTCGGCCACAGCGACGGCCTTCGGGTCCCGACCGCGATCGGCCTCGACCCGAGCGAGCTCCTCGGTGCCGCGCAGGAGCGAGGTGGCCAGGTCGATCCAGTCGCGCTCGAACGGCACGCCGGTGAGCGCATCCAGGACAGCGAGATCGCCGGCCGACGGCATGCCGGGCAGGTCGCGTCCGACCTCGTGGGTCTGGTCACCTCCGTCGTCGGCGTGGGCGTGGTCGCGCACGGTGCTAGGGACGTCCTCGTCCCAGGCGTTGAGCCTCTCGACCAGCTCCTGCACCTGGAGGTTGCGGACGAGCTGCATGTCCTCGGCGGTCCTCTGCAGCTCTCCGGTCACCGAGCGGCTCGTCAAAAGGTCGACCAGGGCGAGGAGCTGCGCGTGCTGCTGGATGGCAGCCACGGCGAACCGGAGGTCCTGGCCGTTGAACCTCGTGCCGTCGGCAGCAGTCCTCACCTCCGAGCGTCGATCCGTGTCGGCGTCACCGCAGGCCGTCAGGATGACCGCTCCGGAGGCGAGGACGATGCTCGCGGCCAAGGTCGCTGCTCGGCCGCGAGCACCGGTCGACCGGCTCACTGGCCGAGGATCGCCTTCATCGTGGCGATCTCGCCCTGCTGCCCGGTGACGATCGAGTCGGCCAGCTCCTTGGCGGCGGGGAACTCGCCCTCCTTCTGTTCGGTCTGCGCCATCGCCACGGCGCCCTCGTGGTGCTGGACCATCATCGTCAGCCACAGCCGCTCGAAGTCGGCTGCGGAGGCGTCCTTCAGCTGCGTCATCTGGCCGGCGGTCATCATCCCGGGCATCGAGTCCATGCCGGACATGTCGGACATGTCATGGCTGGCCATGCCCGACATCGCGCCGTCGGGGACCTTCTTGCCCCAGTCCTTCAGCCACCCGGTCATCGTGGTGATCTCGGGCGCCTGCGCGTCCTTGATGGCCTTGACGACCGCTGCGGTCTTCGCGCTCAGGGCGCGGCCCGCGGTGAGGTCGACCATCTCCAGTGCCTGCTGGTGGTGCGGAATCATGTTCTGCGCGAAGGACACGTCGGCATCGTTGAAGCTCGCCCCGGCGTCCACCGAGGACGAGTCGCTCATGCTGCTGTGGTCCATGCCGGCCATCGAGCCGCCGTCGGAGTCGCCGCAGGCGGCCAGCGAGCCGAGCGCAAGCACGGCGACAGAGGTGGTGAGAGCTGCCTTGAGAGGGAGCACGGGTGGAGATCCTTCCGGTCGTGGAGCAGCGGTCGTAGGGCACGACGGCTGCGTAGCCGACGATGCCCAAGGCCTGAGGACGAGTCGTCAGGCTTCCATGAAGGTTCGATCAAGATGCCGGGCGTCAGGCCCTGGGGCGCACGGCTGCTCCGGCCGGCAGGGTGAGCGTGAAGGTCGATCCCGCGCCGAGCCCGGCGCTGGCCGCGCTCAGCGTCCCCCCGTGAGCCTCGGCGATGGCCTTGCTGATGGTCAGTCCGATGCCCGAGCCCTGCGCTGGCTCGGAGCGGGCCTGCTCGGCGCGAAAGAAGCGCTCGAAGACCTGCGGGAGGTGCTCGGCGGCGATGCCGTCACCCTGGTCGACGACCTGGATGACGAGCTCGGTCGTCCCGGCCGGACCCGACGCCAGCACGGCGCGGACGGTGACGGCGCAGCCGGGGTGGCTGTGGCGGCGCGCGTTCTCGAGGAGATTCGCCAGCACTTGGGCGATGCGCTCGTGATCGAGGTCGAGTGCTGCTGCACCCGCCTCGGGCGAGATCTCGAGGGTCAGCCCGAGACCGGCGGCCTCGTAAGCAAGCCGCTGCCCCGCGATGCTCGGGGGCAGGTGCTCCTGCGCCCGCCAGGGCTGCCGGTCGAGCACGAGGCGACCCTCCTCGGCCCGCGAGACCTGCGCAAGGTCCTCGGCCAGGCGGGTCAGGCGGGCGATCTGCAGGCGGACGACCGAGGCGGAGTCGGCGTCCCACTCGGCGACGCCGTCCTCCAACCCCTCGACCCAGGCGCCGAGGGTCGCGATCGGCGTCCGCAGCTCGTGGGCGAGGTCGGTGAGCAGCCGGCGTCGGGTGTCCTCGGTGTGCTCGATGCGCGATGCCATGGAGTTGAAGGCCTCGCCGAGTCCGTCCAGCTCCGGGCCGGCGCCACCCGTGCTCACCCGAGCGGCGTAGTCGCCGTGCTGCACGCGGTCCGCGGCCTCTGCCAGCGAGGCGAACGGCCCGCGGAGCCGCGAGGCGAGCAGCCAGGTCGCGGTGACCGCGCAGAGCGCCGCGATCGCGACGGCCACGCCGAGGGAGAGCAGGCTGGCGATGCGGTAGGCCTCGTCGATGTGGTGCATCTCGGGCCCCGTCGGCGTCGAGCCCGCCTGGAGGAGGTGGTGGTGGAACAGCGGCGGGCCGACCACCGCCGCCACGGCCGCGGCCGTCAGGAAGCCTGCCACCAGCACGGCCGTCTGGGCCAGGAGAAGCCGGCCCGGCAGGCTGCGGATCGAAGGAACGGCCCATCGGGAGTGCCGCCCGCTGCCGGCCTCGGGTGCACGGCGGGACGCGGGGTCCTTCGGGGTCATCGGGACGCCATCCGGTAGCCGACGCCTCGTACGGTCTCGACGAAGCGCGGTGCGGCCGGGTCGTCGTCGAGCTTGCGCCGCAGGTGCGCGACGTGGACGTCGACGACATGCTCGTCACCGACCCACGCCTCGTCCCACACCTCGTCGATGATCTGCCTTCGGCTGAAGGCCATCGTCGGTCGGCGGGTCAGTGCCGCCAGAATGTCGAACTCGGTGCGGGTCAGGTCGACGGGGCGGCCGTCCACCTCGACGCGCCGGCCGGTGACGTCGACCCGCAGGGCCCCGTGGCTGCGCACCTCGGGTTGCTCCGAGGCGTCCGGCGCGACGGCTGCGGCGGAGAGACGAGGACGCCGGAGCACCGCCTGCACGCGCGCCACCAGCTCTCGGGTGGAGAAGGGCTTGGTGATGTAGTCGTCCGCGCCGACCGCGAGTCCGACGATCTTGTCGGTCTCGTCGTCGCGGGCGGTGAGCATGAGGACGTAGCAGTCGGAGAAGGTCCTGATCTGCCGGCAGACCTCGACGCCGTCGAGCCCCGGCAGTCCCAAGTCCAGCACGACGACCTCGGGGTCCCACCGTCTGGCATGGTCGATCGCGTCCGGCCCGGTGTGGCTGACGCCGACCTCGAAGCCGGCGCGGACCAGGTAGGCCTCCACCATGCGCGCGAGGTCGGCCTCGTCCTCGACGATCAGCACCCGTGAGCTCATGCCACCAGTCTGCCCACCCGGACCGCCGACGCGTCGGACGCCACCGGACCTCGACCAGACCTTGATCGCTTCTTCATCGTCCAGCGCTGCTGGCCTCCATCGAGGAGCTCGACGCTGGACGCATGTGGATGAGCATGACGACCGGCCAGGACGGCTGGATCGCGATGATCGTGATGATGGTCCTGATGTGGGGCGGCATCGCCCTGATCCTGCGGGCGGCCCTGGGCTCCTCCAGCCGCCGGGACCGAGGTCCGCGGTGAGCAGCACCGAGCCGTCGGCCATGCCCGCGGCCAGCGCGGCGCTGACCCGCCGGACGATGTTCGGCGTAGGCGGTGTCCTCGTCGCAGGCGCCGTGGCAGGGTGCCGCGCGACCGCCTCGCCGTCGGGGGTGCCGGAGAGAGCAGCAGCCACGACCACGACGCCGCCGGCGGGGCGCTCCGTCGTGACGCGGTCGCTGCGGGCTCGCGTGACGAGCATCGACCTGGGTGGGCCTGTGGTGCGGACCTGGGCGTACGGCGACGAGCTCCCCGCCGGCGAGCTGCGACTCAGCGCCGGCGACGTCCTCGAGGCCACGCTGCGCAACGACCTTCCCGACCCGACCTCGGTGCACTGGCACGGCATCGCCTCTCGCAACGCCAGCGACGGCGTCCCAGGTCTGAGCCAGACGGCGGTCGCGCCCGGCGCCTCCCACACCTACCGGTTCCAGGTGCCGGATCCCGGAACCTACTTCTTCCACCCGCACGTCGGCGTCCAGCTCGACCGCGGCCTCTACGCACCGCTGATCGTCGACGACCCGGCCGAGCCGGGCGACTACGACCACGACTGGACGGTCGTCCTCGATGACTGGGTCGACGGCACCGGCCGGACGCCCGACGACGTCCTCGCCACCCTGATGAGGTCCTCCGGGATGTCGGGGATGTCGGGGATGTCGGGGATGTCGGAGATGTCCGGAATGTCCGGGATGTCCGGGATGAGCAGCTCAGGTGGATCGGGCCCCTTCGGTGACGCGGGCGACGTCGCCTACCCCCACTACCTCGTCAACGGCAGGGTCGCGAGCGCGCCCAGGGCGCTTTCCGGGCGGCCGGGTGACCGGGTGCGGCTCCGGCTCGTCAACGCGGGCTCGGACACGATCTTCCAGGTGGCGCTCGCCGACCACGACCTCACCGTCACGCACACCGACGGCTGGCCGGTGCGGCCCACCGGCGCGCGAAGCCTCTATCTCGGGATGGGCGAGCGCTATGACGTGCTCGTGACCCTGCGCGACGGCGTCTTCCCCCTCGTCGCGCGCGCGCTCGGCAAGAGCGGGGTGGGCCGACTCCTCATCCGCACCGGCGCGGGCACCGCACCGGGCGTGGGACACCTGCCCCGCGAGCTCTCGGGTCGCGGGCTGATCGGCGCCGAGCTCCGTCCGATGCCCTCGGCGCGCCTGGCACGAGGAGTCGCCAGCGGCGAGACCCTCGACATCGCTCTCCATGGTCAGATGCAGCCCTACCGCTGGGGCATCAACGAAGGGCCCTTCGGGCGCAACCAGGCTCTGGTGGTCAGGGGCGGCACCCGCGTCCGCGCGACGGTGCGCAACGCCACGATGATGGCTCACCCCTTCCACCTCCATGGCCACACCTTCGCCCTCGCCGACTCGGGTCTGCGCAAGGACACGCTGCTCCTGCGTCCCATGGAGACGCGCGTCATCGAGTTCGACGCCGACAACCCCGGACGCTGGATGGCGCACTGCCACAACGCCTACCACGCTGAGGCGGGGATGATGATCGAGATGCGCTACGCCTGAGCGCGCGTGTCGGCACAGCATGCACCTAGCTGTCGCCTCCCTCGGCGTGGCGGGAACGGACGTTGTCAGCAGAGTCGCCTTTCCGTCCTGCCATTCCCATCGCCATTGAGCGGTGCTCGCGCGACGAGGCGGGGGTGGCCCAGACCTTGGGGCCGACCTTGGGGCGGATCGTGGGGTGACTGAGAAGTCCGCACACGGCCTGAGCGGAGCGAGTACAGTCCGGCACCTCGCAGGTCAGCGAAGGCTAGGCGTGAAGGCCCCTCAGGGGTCCTCTGGGGGTCAAGGGGTCGCAGGTTCAAATCCTGTCAGCCCGACCGGACGAGAAGCCCCTCTGATCTGTGAGACCGCAGATCAGAGGGGCTTTCTGCTTCTCCTGGACCGCGCCGCACGTGACTCCTCGAGGCTGTCGAGGCGTCGCAACCTCGCCACGGAGCTGGTGGCGCATCTGCGGAGCAGGTCGAGAGGCGACTGGCGAGACCAACCTCGGGCGACAGCAGCTCTTCGTGTGGAAAGGTGACGGCATGAGAGCTCGGAGCACTCGCGGGGCGGCCATCGCCGCCGCCGCACTCACGATGACTGCTGCTGTCTCGTCGGCTGCCCGCGCGGACGTCGTGCGCCACGCCGACGCTCCGGGCGACGTGGTGGTCCAGCGCCATGACGGCACGGCCCCGGCCGTCGAGTCCGCCGTGCGCAACGGCGACCTCACGAACCTCACGGTCCGCTACGACGACGACCTGCTGCAGATCGCCGCGTCGACCCGGGCCTACCGCAGCGTGCTCGACGACTTCTGGATCGTCCGCGTCCTGACGTCCTCGGGGGACACGCTGGTGCTGCGCTACTACGTCGCGGACGCGGGGCCCCAGGTCCGGGTCTTCCGCAACGGCAACCAGCGCACCTGCCGCGGCACCTACGTCGGTCGCACCCGCGCGGGGCTGATCGTGCGGCTGCCACAGTCGTGCCTGGGCCCCTCCTACCGCGTCCGCGTCGGGCTGCTGCTGCACGCGACGCCGGACGCGGCCGTCGACGGACCCACCAGCGATGACGACGCGTTCCGCACCGGCCGGGTGTCGGGCACCCACACGAGGCTCGGGCCCTGGGTGGGCCGGGGATGATCTGACCGTCTGACCGTCTGGCCGTCAGCTGCTCTGGTGCCAGCAGGGAGGCCCGATGACGGTGCCCTCGTCCTCGCCACCCCGCGGCGGCCCGGTGCCCCCGGGGGCCCGTGGTCAGGTTCAGGACAGGCGAACGCGCCTAGCGTGAGCACCGACGGTTCGAGGACGAGGAGGTCCTGGCATGACGCCCTTGCTGATGATGCCGGAGGGAGCCGAGTGGCTCGTCATCCTGGCGATCGTGGTGCTGGTCTTCGGGGCGGCGAAGCTGCCCGATCTGGCGCGCAGCAGCGGCCAGGCGCTGCGCATCTTCAAGGCCGAGGCGAAGGCGCTGCGCGACGACGACGCCGCGCCCCCGCTGGCCGACCGCTCGGGCCCCGGTGGCGCCGGCGACTCCCGCGTCGTCGACTCCGGCACCCCGGGAGTCTGAGGGCGCGTCAGGCGGCCGAGATCGCGTAGGTGGCGACGGCCCCGTACGGGTCCTGCTCGGCGACGGTCAGCAGCACCGTGTAGGTGCCGTTGGAGTAGTTCGCGCCGTCGGGGCTCTTGACCCCGGCCTCGTAGCCGGCGGCCTCGAGGGCCTGCGTGGCGGCGTCGAAGCCCGCCGAGACCGAGTCGACCTCGATGACCAGGGAGAGGTCGCCGTCGGCGAGGGTGCCGCGCACCAGGTCGCAGACGGGCGTGCCGTCCACGAGCGGGATCGAGGCCGCGACGACGTCCTGCGGGATGCAGTCCTCGGAGCCTTGCTCGCCTCCGTCCGCGGACGCGGAGGAGCTGGAGCCGGCCGAGGCGTCCGCACTCGCGCCGGACGTCGAGGCGTCGGCCGCTGCGTCCTCGCCGTCCGAGGAGGAGCAGGCGGCGAGCGGGAGCACGGCGAGGAGTGCGAGGGAGGCCAGAGCGGGGCGGAGGTTCACGAGATCAGCCTTCGGTTCGGAGGACGGGCAGGCCGGTTGGACACCCGACCCCGTCAGGCTCTCGGAGCGATCTTGAAGAAGTCTTTCCGCCGCCGGCGCGGTGGATGTGACGCCTGTCGCCGACCGAACCACCGCCGGACGCCCCGGGCAGCATCGCGCCGAGGGGGCGCCGGTGGCAGCGTCAGGACGTCGGCCCCACGCCTCCCCGGGGCTCGGCACTCGGGTGGCCGACCTCCCTGTCGCGGCCCGAGGCGTGGCCCTCGCCGCCCGGCGGCTCGAGGGCCACGCCGTTCCGAGGTCGAGGGGACGCCTCAGGACTCCAGGCGGGCTCGTGCCGAGGTCCGGGCCTCCGAGAGGGGGAGCGGCTCCCCGGCCTGCTGCAGGCCCATGACCGGCATGTTCGCGTAGATCGCCTCGTAGGCCCCGGCGGCCACCTGGAAGGTCTCGTGCCAGATCCCGGCGCCTCGCTGGTCGGCCTCGGCGAGCCGGTTCCAGGCCCGCCACACCGGGGCGTGCCGGGCCTGCGGGTTGCGGGCGTAGTGCTCGAGCGCCTCGAAGGAGCGCCAGTACTGCACGATGACGCCGTCGCCGGGCGGCCCGTGGACGGCGTACCCGAGCAGGCCATGGGCCGGGTCGGTCTCGAGCTCGGCGAGCATGTGCACCATCTCCAGCAGGAGGTCGGTGACCTCGCCGCCGACGCCGGGATCGTGGACGCGCGCGCCGAGGAGGAAGACGACGAAGTCGCCGTCGAGGCGGGCCGTCCACCGGCCGGGCTGGGGCTCCATGACCGCAGCCTCGCAGCGTCAGCGATCCGCGTCCACGGGTCCGGGGGTCAGCTGCCCGGCACCTTCTCCGCATCCAGGTGCCATGCGCCGCCCTCCGTGACCAGCGTGTAGGTGACGGTCCGACCACCCTGGTCGTGGGCGACGACGGCCGTGGAGCCGTCGTTCGAGGTGACGTCGTAGGCCCCCGAGACCCCGTCGACGCCGTACTTCTTCGCCAGCTCGCCGGCGTAGCGGACCGTGTCGGCGCACGTCGAGCCCGCGGGGAGACCACCGAGGCTGACGGTCTGCTCGATGCTGTAGGCGGTGTAGCGCTTCGTCTGCAGCGGGCAGGCCGTGGCGCCGTCGCCGTCCTGGAAGGCCTGCAGGATCGTGCGGAGCGCCGCCACCGGGTCCCCGGCCTCCGCCACCGGGCTCGCGTCGGCCGACGAGGGAGTGGTAGGCGCCGCGGAGGACGCCGTCGGGCTCGGGTCCGGGTCGGACGCGGAGGCGGGGGAGTCGTCTCCGCAGCCGCTCAGGCCGGCCAGGAGGAGCAGACCGGCGGTGGTCGCGAGCAGGCGGGAGGGGGTCGAGTGCGCAGTGAGTCGGATCATGTCCGGCAGCCTCGGGCCTCAGCCTTGGAGAAGTCTTTCGGCCGAGGGGAGGTGCGGAGACCCGCGGACGCCGGGGCCGCAGCTCGCCGGCGCCGAGCTCAGCACCGCGGTGGGTCAGAGACCCGCCGCGCGCAGGGCGTCGCCGATCCGCGGGGCGAGGGAGTGGATGTAGGTGCGGGTGACGTGGGAGCCGTCGCGGTAGATGCCGACGTTGCCGATGACCGCCGGGCAGGTGCTCGAGGGGCACAGCCATGGCACGGGGTCGATCCACAGGAGCGGGGCGGTGCGGGCTCCGGCGACGGTGCGTCCGCGCATGGCGGGGGTCACGTCGAGCGCCTTCGCGGCGCGGACCGCCTCGACCTGGGCGGCGCGGCCGGAGTGCTGGACGCCGACGGTGCGCTCGAAGGAGCAGGCCGACAGGCGCGTCGGGTTCTTCGCGATGCAGCTCGGCTCGCGGATCATCCGGCCGTCACGGGTGGGCTGCGGGTTGTCGGAGATCACCGCGACCCGGTTGCCGGAGGCGATCCAGGTGGACCACAGCCGCTGGAGGCCCTTCACCATCGCCGCACGGCTCTGGGTGCCGCCGCCGTCGGGGAGGGCCGTGGTGGCGCTGCTGTCGGTGAGGATCAGGTCGACGGGCCGGCGCGCCAGCTCGGCGCTGACGCGGCGCACGTACGTGCGGCAGCTGGTGTACGCGCGGCCCTCGAGGGTGACGGTGGCGTCGACCGCCGAGCAGGCCGACTTGGTGTAGACGAGGATCCGCAGCCGACGCTGGGTGGCCAGGCGCTGCAGCGCCGGGGTCCACTGCCCGACCTTGGAGTCGCCCACCACCGCGATCGTCGCGCGTGCCCGGGACGCTGCGACCCCGTAGGCGCAGCCCGTCGGCGTGGAGGAGGTCTGACTGACCTGGCAGCCGTCGGCGTACAGGTCGGGCTTGTCCTCCAGCGCCGCCGAGCGAGCCGGGACGACGGTGGTGCTGCTCGTGGTGACGGCGTCGCGGGCCTGCTCGGGGTCGCGGCCCAGGGCGGCGCCGCCCGGGTGTCCCGCGGTGGCGCGGGCGTCGGCCGACGCGCTCGCGTCGGACTCCCGCAGGCCCGCCTCGGAGCCGCTCCTCGACCCGGCGTCGGAGCCGCCGCCGAGACCGCAGCCGGCCAGCAGGGCCAGGACCAGGCCGGCCGTCAGCACAGCGGCGGCCGGACGGGAGCGACGACTCAGGCGGGAGGGACGCATGCCCCGACGGTAGCCCGATCCCAGCCGGAGGCGGGGATCGGTCGGCCCCCAGGCACCTCGGCGGCGGCTCACGCGGGTCGGGGGAGGAGCACGGTGACGACCATGGCGTCGCCGTGGTCGCAGGGCGGCACGGGGCCGCGTCGGGCCACGGCGACCTGATGGACCCCGGCGCAGCACAGCCGCAGCTCTCCGTCGAGACGGCCGACGAGCTCGGCGACGATCGCGAGCCCGAGGCCGGATCCCGGACGCGAGCGGGCCTGCGGGGCTCGGTGGAAGCGCTCGGTGGCGCTGGCGAGCAGCTCGGCGGACATGCCGGGCCCGGCGTCCTCCACCCTCAGACGCACCAGAGGCCTCGGCCGGTGGTCCCCGTGCTCGTCGAGGGCCTCGACCGAGACCTGCACCGGCTCCGCGCCGTGCAGGCGTGCGTTGAGCAGCAGGTTCGCGAGGATCCGCTCGTGCACCTCCGGGGCGCCCGCCACCAGCAGCGGCGCCTCGCCGCCCGGCTGGACCGCCCGCGGCTCGAGCGCCCTGACCACCTCCAGGAGGTCGGTGGACCCGTCGGTCTGCGCCGTCGGCGAGAGCAGGTGCTCGGCCAGCGCGGTGAGGCGGGCGACGTCGGTGGTCAGCTCCTCGAGGACGGCCTCGTGCTCGGCGACGCTGCGGGTCCGGCGCCGGGCGAGCTGGAGCCGGGAGGTCAGCAGGGTCAGGGGCGTGCGGAGCTCGTGGCTGGCGTCCTGCACGAACCGTCGCTCCCGCGCGAGGGCCTCGTCGAGCGCCTCGAGCATCGCGTTGAGGGTGTGCCCCAGGCGCACGACCTCGTCGTCGCGGCGCTCGGGCACCTCGAGGCGACGCTCGGTGGCGCCCGCCGCGATCTCCCCGGCCCGGCGCCGGTACCGCTCGACGGGCGCGAGGGCGGCGCGCGCGAGCCGGTCGCCGACGACGCAGGACACGACCAGGCAGGCCAGCCCGGCCACCAGCAGCTGGACGAGCAGCTCGCGCAGCGCCTCGTCGCGGTGGTCGCGGCGCACCGCGACGACCAGCCAGCGGTCCCCGCCGAGGTCGGTCAGGCGCAGCCGCGCGGCGGCGGCGTCGGCGGGCAGCAGCGGTCCGACGTCGACCAGGCGCGTGCCGCCGTCGGGCAGCCGGCCGGCCTCGACCAGCGGCTCGGTGGGGGCGCCGGTGCCGGCGGCGAGCACGAGCCCGGTCCGGTCGAGCACCTGCCACGGCAGACCGGTGGCGTCGGCGGCCGTCGTCTCGGAGACCCGCCCCTGCGGTCCGACGAGCGGCGCCACGGCGGAGCTGGCGCGGGCCAGGTCGGCGTCGAGTCCGCGGTCGAGGGCGTACTCGACGCGCCAGTACACGAACCCGCCGGCCAGGGAGAGGACCAGCAGCATCGCCACGGCGAACCCGGCCACCAGCCGCACCCGCAGCGGCTGACGACGCAGCCGGTCGCCGACGCGGGCGCGGACGGCGCTCACCCGGTCTCCAGGCGGTAGCCGGCGCCGCGCACGGTGGTGATCGAGCGGGTGCCGAAGGGGCGGTCGACCTTGGCCCGGATCGTGGCGAGGTGGACGTCGATGACGTTGCTGCGCAGGTCGGTCTCCCCGTCCCAGACCTCCTCGAGGATCCGGTCGCGGCTGACCACGCGGCCCGCCTCCCGCGCGAGCAGGTGGAGGATGTCGAACTCGCGGGTCGAGAGCACCAGCTCGACGCCGTCGCGGTGCACCCGGCGGGCCGCCGGGTCGACGACCAGCCCGGCGGCCTCCAGGACGCCGTCGTCGTCGGTGGGGACGGTGCGCCGGTGCAGGGCGCGCAGCCGGGCGAGCAGCTCGTCGAGGTCGAAGGGCTTGGTGAGGTAGTCGTCGGCGCCGGCGTCGAGACCGCTGATGCGGTCGCGCACCTCCCCGCGGGCGGTGAGCATGAGCACCGGCACGGAGAGCCCGCAGGCGCGCAGGCGCGCGACCAGCGCTGCGCCGTCGAGGCCGGGCAGCATGCGGTCGAGCAGCACGACGTCGACGGAGGCGGGGGCGTCGAGGAGCCGGGCGAGCGCGGCGAGACCGTCGTGCTCGACCTGCACCGGCCAGCCGACCTCGCGCAGCGTGGCGGCCAGCAGCGCGGCCAGCCGGACGTCGTCCTCGACGACCAGGACCCTCATCGTCCACCTCCCGCGCGCACGCTAGCGCCGGCAACGTGAAGGGGACATGAACGCCCGAGCCGCCCGCCGTTCATGTTCCCTTCATCCTCGGTTTCCTAGCGTGCGGAGCATGATCGACTCCGCCCTGCTCGACGTCGTCGGCCGTCTCGGCCTCGACCTGCTCGTGCTCCTCGCCCTGCTCGGCCTGCGCCACCGCGGCCGGCCGCTCGCGCCCGAGATGACGCTCGTCCTGGCCGCCCTCAACGTGGGCCTGTTCGCCGCGATCGCCGTCATCGGGGTCGGCGACTTCCCCACCGGCGTCGGGTTCGGCCTCTTCGGCCTGCTCAGCCTCGTCCGCCTGCGCAGCGCCGCCTTCTCGCTCGCCGACGTCGCCTACACCTTCGCCGCGCTGGTGCTCGCGCTCGTCAACGCCCTGCCGGGGCGCGACGTGCCGATGGTGGTCCTGCTGGACCTGGTGATCCTGGCCGGCGTGTGGGTCACCGACGACGCGCGCCGTCGTCCTCCGACGCACCGCGTCCGCGTCCTGCTCGACCGGGCCGTGGCCGACGAGGGCGCCGCGCGGGCGCTGCTGGCCGAGCGGCTCACGGCCGTGCCGATCGCCGTGGTGATCGAGGACGTCGACATCGTGCGCGACACGACGCGGGTCAGCGTGCTGCTCCCCGGCGGCGCGGCCTGGTCGACGCCGTCGATGCCGCCCGAGGCGATCGATCCGGAGCTGGACGCGACCGTCCTGGACGCCCGGGGTCCCCGATGATCGCCCGCGCGCTGCACGCCCTCGAGCCGGTCGACCTGGCGAGCGTCGACGCCGCCGCCGCGCTGCAGGAGCGGGTCGACCGCAAGTACCTGGTGCCGATGCCCGACGCCGCCGCGCTCGTGGACGCCCTCGCCGGCGACCACCGGGTGCTCGAGATCGCCGGGAGGCGCTCGACCTCCTACCGCTCCCGCTACGTCGACACGCCCGACCTGCGGCTGTGCCGCGACCACCTCCAGGGGCGCCGACGCCGGTGGAAGGCCCGGACGCGTCACTACCGCGAGGACGGCCTGGTGCGCTTCGAGGTGAAGGTGCGCGGTAGCGCGGGGGAGACCCTCAAGCACGCGCTCGTCGTCGACGCGCTCCGCTCCGGTCGGCTCGGCGCGCAGGAGCGGGAGTTCCTCGCCGCGGTGCTGGGCTGCACCCCGACCGAGCTGCCCGTCCTGGCGGCGGTGCTCGACGTCGACTACCGCCGCTCCACGCTGGTGGACCTCGACGCCGGCCGACGCGTGACGATCGACCTCGACCTGCGCTCGCAGGCCGCGGCGCCCGGCGTCGCGACGCTGCTGGACGGCGAGGTGGTGCTCGACCCAGGCACCGTGATCGTCGAGACCAAGGGCGGCCGGCGGCCGGCGACGGCCGACCTGCTGCTGCGCGAGGCCGGTCACCGGCCGGTGGCGCTGAGCAAGTACGCCACCAGCGCCGCGCTCCTGGCGCCGACGCTGCCGGACAACCTGGTCCGCCCGCTCCTGCGTCACGGACTCCGGACGGTCCCGGCCGAGCGGAGGGCGTCGTGAGGAGGATCCCGAGGCGCTACCTCGTCGTCGTGCTGATCGCGGTGCTCGCCCTGGTCGGGGGAGCGGTGGGATCGTCCGCGCTCTCCGGGCCCGCCCACCTCTCGGCGAAGGACCGGATCGCCGCCGACCCGCCGCCCCCGCTCTACTCGGCCGCCGCGATCGCCCCGACCGCGGCGCTGATCGACCCGCAGCCCGCCCGGGCCCGCGCGCTGCTGCGCGCGTGGTGGGCCGCGCACGGGACCGCTCGCGACGACGCCGCCTTCGTCACCTGGGTCGAGCGGGTCTTCCCGGCGCCGCCCTCGGACGCCGCGCGACGCCGGGAGCTGGTCGGACTGACGCGGCTGCAGGCCGAGCGCACCCCCGCGGGCGTCGCCGCGGCCACCTGGCTGGAGGCCCACGGCAAGAAGGACCTGTGGAGGCTGGCCGCGCACGACCAGGCCGAGCTGCTCGACCCGACCGCCGCGACGACGCGGAAGGCCGACGAGAAGGCGCTGCTGCGTCTGAGCAAGACGCTCGCGGACGGCCTGGGCACCTCCTTCGGGGTCTCCGCGCCCTACGTCCTGCGTCCGAGCCTGCGGCCCGACCACGTCGTGCGTCCGGGCCAGAGGTGCCCGTGCAGCTACCCCTCCCGACACGCGGCCGCCGCCGCGGCGTCCCGGACGTTCCTCGGGACGCTGGACCCCGAACGTGACGGCGAGTACCGATGGTGGCAGCAGCAGATCGACTGGTCGCGGATCTACATGGCCGGGCACGTCCCGTCGGACGTCGCGGCCGGGACGCTGCTGGGCGACCTCGTGGGCGACTACTGGCTGGTGACGCGCGCCGGGGTCGCGCCGGGGCAGGTCTGATCCCGAGACGCAGGACCGCGGTCGCCGGCTGGAGGGGCCGACGACCGCGGACTCGTGACCCGGCTGCGGGCTCAGCCCAGGGTGGCCGACAGGTGTGTGAGGGCGGCGTCCTCGGTGGTCTTCGACGGCGAGCTGGCACGCACCGAGGCGAGGACGGGGTCGATCTCCTGGTCGACGTAGGTCCAGGCCTGGCAGTCGGCCTTCGTCAGGGCGTCCTGGCGGTCGTCCCAGGCGGTCTCCAGCGCCGTGGCGGCCTTGCCCGCCCCGGCGGCGTCGCCGCCGTCGACGGCCGTGCGGACGTGGCCGGTCAGGGCGGAGAGGCGCGTGAGGTCCGCAGCCGGGAAGTGCTCGACCAGCAGCCGGTGGGCGGCGGCGTCCGAGGCCGGCGCGGTCCCGCTGCTGCAGGCGGGCGTGTTGCCCTCCTCGGCGTCGAGGGCGTTGACGTGCGGGCGGCTGTCGGTCCACACGAGCAGGCCGGCGGTCGCGACGGCCATGACGAGCAGCGCGACGAGTCCGGTGCGCTCGCGTCGCGGACCGGCGGAGACGACCGCGGGCGCGGTCTCCGCGGTCTGCGAGTCGCCGTCGATGACGTCGACCTTCGTCACCGTGAGGTAGACGACGGTGGCGAGGATGGCGCCCAGGAAGACCAGGCTGGTGCCCAGGGTCCCGAGGCCCAGGCCCTGCTGGCTGCGCGGCGAGGCCAGGAAGTCGCCGATGTTGGCACCCAGGGGTCGGGTGAGGATGTAGGCCACCCAGAAGGTGAGCACCGGGTTGGCGCCGAAGCGCCACAGGGCCGCGGTGAGCGCGATGAGGGTGGCGGGCAGGAGGATCGAGACGCCCGGCCCCCAGCCGGTGAGGGTGAGCGTCCAGTCGCCCGTGGCGGTGCCGAGGGCGAAGGTGACCAGGACGGCCAGCCAGTAGAACGCCTCGCGGGGCAACGTGACGATGGAGTGGATGCTGAGCGTGCGCTCGCGGGCGTACCAGATGCCGAACACCACGGCGAGCAGCACGGAGAAGACGGTGCTGCTGATCCACAGCGGCACGGCGAGCTGGTCGGTGAGGATGTCGGTGTAGAGCGTTCCGGTGACGCTCACGACGACGACGGTCAGCCAGTAGATCCCCGGCACGTAGCGCGACGAGCGCAGCTGAGCGGTGAGCACGGCGACGAAGACCACCGTGAACAGGATCGTGGTGTTGGTGAGGCCGAAGCCGAGGGTCTCGTTGACGTAGTCGGCGAACGACTCGCCGACCGTGGTGCAGAGGATCTTGATGATCCAGAACCACAGGGTGACCTCGGGGACCTTGTTCAGCAGGCGGTGCGCGTCGGAGCGGCGCAGGGTCGTGGTGCTCATGACGGGGAGTGTTCGCGCTCGTCCTGACAGGACGCTGACACCGCGAGAGGCGCCAGACGGGCCGACGCCAGCGTCCAGCCCAGGCCGATCAGCAGACCCCCGACGACGTCACTGGTCCAGTGGTAGCCGAGGTAGAGCCGGGAGGCGCCGACGGCCAGGGCCAGCAGGGCGCAGACCAGCACGAGGGCGACGCGGCGGGCGCCGGCCAGGGTCGGCCCGAACACCAGGACCACGAGGGTCATCAGGACGGTGGTGGTGAGCGTGTGGCCCGAGGGGAAGGACCAGGCGTGGTCCACCGCGCCGCCGGGGATGCGCAGAGCGGCGCCGGGGCGAGGCCGGTGCACCGCGAGCTTGAGTCCGAACGTCTGCACGGCGGCGCCGCCCATGGCGAGCGCGACGAGGACGGCGTCCTGCCGGCGTCTGCGGACCCAGCTCCAGGCGAGCAGGAGGAGGGCGAGCGCGCCGACCGAGACCTCGCTGCCGACGGTGGTCAGCGCCCAGGCCAGCGGCGTGAGCGCGGAGGATCGGTGGTCGACGATCCAGTCGGCGATCCCCTGGTCGAGGGAGTGGGCGGGGACGTGGACCGGACTGGACGCGAGTGGGAGGGTCGGCACCACGACACCCTGGGCGGCGGTGCTGTCAGGAACCTGACAGGCGGCGCGCGATGTGATGGGGCCGCGGGCGGATCAGCCGCGGCGAGGAGGGGAGCGCAGGTGCGGGTGCTGGTGGTCGAGGACGAGACGCGCCTGGCGGCCGCCCTGCGCGCCGGACTCGAGGGCGAGGGCCACGCCGTCGATGTCGCCGCCGACGGCGCCGAGGCGCTGTGGTTCGCCGAGGAGCACGCCTACGACGTCATCGTGCTCGACGTGATGCTGCCGGTGCACGACGGGCTGGAGGTCTGCCGCCGGCTCCGAGCCCGCGAGGACTGGACCCCGGTGCTCATGCTCACCGCCCGTGACGCCGCCGCCGACATGATCGACGGCCTCGACGTCGGCGCGGACGACTACGTCACCAAGCCCTTCGCCTTCGACGTGCTGCTGGCCCGGCTGCGCTCCCTCGCGCGGCGTCGGGTCACCGAGCGTCCGGCGGTGCTGAGCGTCGGCGACCTCGAGCTCGATCCGGCGGCCCGGGAGGTACGACGCGGCGGCGTGCCGGTGGAGGTGACCGCGCGGGAGTTCGCGCTGCTCGAGCTGCTGCTGCGCAACCAGGGCCTGGTGCTCTCCAAGGCCCAGGTGCTCGGCGCGGTCTGGGGCTTCGACTTCGACGGCGACCCGAACGTCGTCGAGGTCTACGTCGGCCGGCTGCGGCGCAAGGTCGACCGGCCGTTCGGCACGGAGACGATCGAGACCGTGCGTGGTGCCGGCTACCGGCTGGGAGCTGCCCGGTGAGCCGACGTCCGGGTGGGCTCGCACGTCGGCTCTCCCGCCGGCTGCGGGTGCAGGTGACCGCCGCGGCCGCCGGCGTCACGCTGTTGGCGGCGCTGGCCGGCGCCGTGGTGTTCCTCGGCGCTCTGAACGAGAGCCTCGAGTCCTCGCTGCAGGAGGGCGCCGCCCAGCAGGCGTCGTCGGTCGCGGCGCGCCTGTCCGGCGGCGCCGACCCGGCGGCGGCGGTCGCCTCCGGCAAGGACGACGTCGTCGTGCAGGTCGTCGACGCGCGCGGCCGGATCCTCGCCACCGACCATCCCGAGGTGCGCCGGGCGCTGGCGCGCGGCGTCGGCGACCTCACGGGTGTGGACGTGCCCGCGCTCGGCGACAGCTTCTCGGTGGTCACCGTCGACGCCGGTCAGGGTCGGCTCGCCGTCGTCGGCGTCGCGGAGGAGGGCCTGCGCAGCGCGATGCGCACCGCGCTCGGCCTGCTGGTGCTCGGCGTGCCCCTGGCCGTCCTGCTGGTGTGCGGCGTGGTGTGGGTCGCCGTGGGCAGGGCGTTGCGGCCCGTCGAGCAGATGCGCTGCGAGGCCGCCGAGATCACCGCGGCCCACCTGCACCGGCGGCTGCCCGAGCCGGCCGGCGACGACGAGATCCCGCGGTTGGCGGCCACGCTCAACGCGATGCTCGAGCGCATCGACGAGGGGCAGCGTCGCCAGCGGCAGTTCGTCTCCGACGCCTCCCACGAGCTGCGCTCGCCGCTGGCCACCCTGCGCCAGGTCGCCGAGGTGGCTCGGCGCCACCCCGACGCCATCACCGTCGACGCGCTCGCCGAGGACGTCGGGGAGGTCGAGGCCCGCATGGAGGCGCTCGTCGCCGCCCTGCTCACACTGGCGCGCCTCGACGACGGGGGCCCGGCGCGCGCGCGTCCGGTCGATCTCGACGACGTCGTGCACCGCGAGGTCGACCGGCTGCGGGCGACCCCGACGGCGGTGCGGATCGACCGGTCCGCCGTCGGCGCCGGTCAGGTCGACGGCGACGAGGTGCTGCTCGGCCAGGTCGTCGCGAACCTGATGGCGAACGGCGCCCGCCACGCGCGGAGCCGGATCGTCGTCGCGTTGCAGGAGCGCGACGACGCGGTCGTGCTCACCGTCGACGACGACGGTCCCGGCATCCCCGTGGCGGACCGCAGCCGGATCCTCGACCGCTTCGTGCGGCTCGACGACGCCCGCGCCCGCGACGCAGGCGGCTCGGGCCTCGGGCTGGCGATCGTCGCCGACGTCGTCCGCGTGCACGGCGGGCAGGTGCGGGTGGACTCCTCGCCCGCGCTCGGCGGCGCACGGATGGTCGTCGAGCTGCCGGTCAGCGGCTCTCGCTGATCCGGCCGATCCGCAGCGACCTCAGCGCGCGGCGGCGGTGCGCCGCAGCAGGCGGGAGTAGAGGGCGTCGTGGTCGGCGAGGACGGTGGACCACTCCATGCCGGTCGGCGTCCGGGTGCTGCGCTCGCGGAGCCGGGCGGCCAGGGCGGGGTCGAGGGCGAGGCGGGCCAGGGCGGCGGTGATGCCCTCGACGTCGTCGACGAGCAGGCCCTGCTCTCCGTGGGCGAGGAACTCGCCGACCCCGCTGGCGGCCATGGCGACGATCGGGACGCCCGCGCACCGGGCCTCGAGCGCGGCGATGCCGAAGGACTCCAGGGTCGCTGCGGCCAGGAAGACGTCCGCGCGGCCCAGCAGCGCGGCGATCTCCGGACGCGGCAGCGGACCGAGCAGGCGCACCTGCTCCTCGAGACGACGCTGACGCACCGCGGCCAGCACCTGCGCCCGCTGCGGTCCGTCGCCGACGAAGGTGGCGCGCCACGGCAGGTCGGGGAGCCGGTCGCGCAGGGCGGCGAGGGCGTCGACGACCTCGAGCGGCCTCTTGCGCGCGGCGAGCCGGCCCACGACGAGGATCTCGAAGCGGGGCTGGGGATCGTGCGCGACCTGCCAGCGCTCGGGGTCGATGCCGTTGTGCAGCACCCCGACCGCAGCACCGCCGAGGCCGGCCGCCAGCCGGTCCGCCGCGACGCGGCTCACGGCCGTCCAGGCGATCTCGTCGACGGGCAGGTGGGCCACGCGTGCCCCGGCCGCGATCACGCCGCCGTGGGCGGGCAGCAGCGAGTGCAGCGTCGCGACCCTCGGGACGTCGGCGCGACGCAGCACGCTCCAGGCGTAGGGCGAGGCGACGCTCAGGTGCGCGTGGACGACGTCGGGTCGGACCTCGGCGAGCACCGCCGCGAGTCTGCGCGGCGCGAGGGCGCTGGTGCGGCCGAGGCGGCCCGCGACGCGGACGACGTCCGGTCCGTCGGGTGCGGGCAGCCCGCCCGACGGCTCGCCGGTGAGGACCGTGACCTCGTGGCCGGCGCCGTGCTGGCGGGCGGCGAGGTCGGCGACGTGCAGCTCGATGCCGCCCAGGCGGGGCAGGTAGGAGTCGGTGACGTGGAGGATCCTCATGCCGCGCTCACCGCCGGCTCGATCGCGGGAAGCGCCTCGGGCAGGTCGGCGACGACGGCACGGCGTCGGTCGGTGCGCCACCAGTGCAGGAGGACGACGCCACCGACCGGGATCTCGGCGGCGTAGATCAGCGATCGGTAGAGCAGGACGCCCGCGGCGGCGGCCGCCGGATCGACGCCCATCAGGTGCAGCGCGCCGACGGCTCCGAGCTCGGCGACGCCGGCCGAGCCCGGGGTCACGGGGACCAGCGTGATCAGCCGCTCCAGGCCGAAGGCCACGGCGACCGCCCCGAGCGGGGCCTGGGCGTGGACGGTGGCCAGACAGGCGACGAGCAGCAGCCACTGCAGTCCGAGGTAGCCGAGCACGTAGCCGCTCATCCGGAGCCAGCCGGCGCGGATGGCGAGGAGGAGACCGCGGCGAGCGGAGACGATCCACGGGTCTCCGACGACGGAGACCGGGAGCAGCGTCGGGCCTGGACGGCCGAGCAGCGCGCGTCCCCGGTGCCAGGCGGAGGCGAGGCGGGTGGCGAGCCGCTCCGCCGAGCGCTCCGAGCGCAGCGCGATCGCGCCGCCGGCGGCGAGGGCGCCCAGGAGCACCAGCGCGCTCAGGGCGGTCGACCGCGCCCCGTGGGGCAGCACGACGCCGAGGCGTCCGGCCACCGCGACCACGCCGACGCCGACGACGAGCCGGCCGAGCATGTTCCAGGCGTTGCTGATGAGCGTGAAGGAGGCGAACTCCTCGGAGCCGAAGCCCCAGGTGCGCGCCATCGCGAACCCGAGCCCGGCGCCCGCCGCGCCGCCGGCCGGGAGCACGTTGGAGACCGCGGACCCGGCCAGGTTCAGCCGCAGCGCCCGCGAGGAGGACAGACCGGGCAGCGCCGCACGCAGCACCGGGACGTGCACCAGGAGGCCCGCGAGCCAGATCGCGACCAGGCCGATCAGGGCCGAGGGCGACGCCTGGCCGAGCACGTGGACGATGCCCGCCCAGGTGGTGCCGAGCGCGCGGGGCAGGGTCGCGAGGAGGACCAGCGTCGCCGCGGCGATGGTCGTCGCGACTCCCCGTCGGAGCAGGGCTCGTGAGGTGCGTGGCGAGTGGGTGATGAGCGGGTCCATCTCGGGCTCCGGACGTCGTCGTCGTGGCGTGATGGGACGACCGTCGCGCGCCGCACCTGCCGCCCACCTGACGACGTCGTCCTCCGCCCTGCTGCAGGGGCGTCCGGCACGGCATGCTGGGGCGGTGCCGCGCGTCCTGGTGTCCTTCCACGCCCATCCCGACGACGAGGCGCTGCTCACCGGCGGCACCCTGGCCCGCGCGGCGGCGGAGGGGATGCGGGTGGTGCTGGTCACCGCCACCGACGGCGCCGCCGGCCTGGCCGACCAGGAGCCCGGGCAGGACCTCGGGCGTCGCCGGCTGCGGGAGCTGGAGCAGGCCGCCGCCTGCCTCGGCGTCGCACGGGTGGTGCCGCTCGGGCACCCCGACGGAGGCCTGTCGCACGTCGGGCTGGAGCGCCCGACGGCCGACCTCGTGCGGGTGCTGGAGGAGGAGTCGGCCGACCTGCTCACCGGCTACGACCCCAGCGGCGGGTACGGGCATCCCGACCACGTCCACGTCCACCGGGTGGCGCGGGAGGCGCACCGGCGCACCGGCGTCCGGCTGGCCGAGGCGAGCATCGACCGCGCCCTGCTGCTGCGGATCGCACGCGTCGTCGACCTCGTGCCCGGAGCCCCCGCCATCGACCTCGAGCGCCTCGCGGCCGGCTACCTGCCGCGCGGCGAGCTCACGCATCGACTCGACGTCCACGACCACGTGGGTGCGAAGGTGGCCGCCCTGGCGGCCCACGGCTCGCAGCAGGGCGGTGGACGGGGCGTGCGGACGGTGACGCTGCTGCGTCGCCTGCCGGGGCCGCTGGCGCGGGCGGTCCTGGGCCGCGAGTGGTTCCGCGAGGTCGGCGTCGTGCCCGACGGCGTCCTGCGCGACGACCTGCTCGCAGCGCGCTGACGCGCGACGACGGCCCCGACGACGGCCCTGGGCGCCGCGTCAGGCGGGCCGGTGCCAGATGGCGTAGCCGTCGATCAGGGCGGCCCGGTGGTAGCGGCGGGCCAGCACGGCGTCCGCGCGGGCGGCGTCGACGGGATCGATGCCCCACGTGGCCACGCCGCCGCTGCCGGTGACGACCCAGGTCGGTGCGTGGGAGCCCTCGAGCACGTCGAGGAGGTCGTCGAGGTGGGGATCGCGCACCCGCACGGGCAGGCTCCACAGCTCGTCGTAGGGGCTGCGCAGGCCGGCGTCGCGGAGCAGGTCGGGGTGGCCGAACGCGACCGTCCCGGTGTCCCCGGGCCGCGCGTGCGCGGTGAGGTAGGCGACGACGTCCCGCTCCCGGCGGTGTCCTGACCCGTGCAGGACGCCGGGGACCGTCGCGGCGAGCGCGAGGGCGGTGACCACGAGCGGCACCACCACCGCGACGAGTGGCGTCGCGAGGCGTCGCGCGCGCGGCAGCGCGACGGCGGCCAGCACGACGGCTCCCGGCACGAGGTTCAGCAGGTAGTGGCGCCACCAGCTCCCGCCGCCGAGCACCGCCACGGTCTCCCAGGCCAGCATCGCGAGGGCCACCCAGGTCAGGGCGCGCGCGGTCGACCCGGCGACGGCCCGCGCGCCGCGCACCCGCAGGACGCCGAGGACCAGGAGGGTCAGGGGCAGGCCGCTCCCGAGGAGTGATCCGAGCATCCGCTCCGCGCGCACGAGGTTGCCAGCGGGCGCGGCGGTCGCGATCACGGCGCCGGCCCGGAGCCGGAAGGTGACCACCGCGTCCCACAGCCCGAGGGGGGAGGTGCCGAGCAGGGCAGCGCCGAGCAGCGCGGCGAGGAGCACGGCGGCGGCGCCGGCGGCGGCGATCGCGAGCAGTCGGACCCGTCGCCGTCGTCCGCCGGCCACCGGACCGAGGAGGAGCAGGGCGGCCACCGCGACGAGGCCGTCGAGGGCGTTCTGCTTCAGCAGCGGCGCGAGCATCGCCACCGCGCCCGCGACGGCGACCCAGCCGACGGATCGACGCGTGCCGACGCCGTCGCGGGTGGCGCGCAGCGCCGCCAGCACCGCCGCCAGCACCACCGGGGTCGTCAGCAGCTCCCCGCAGGTGGCGCCGGCGCCGAGGGCGGGGGAGACGATCAGCGCCGCGGCCAGCACGGCCGTCAGGAGCGAGGTCCGCCGGGCGACCGTCGCAGCCGCCTCCCGTGAGGCCTCCGCGGCGACCGCACCGGCGAGCAGCACGGTCGCCACGACGCAGAGGAGCCCGATCACGCGCAACGCCGGGAGACCGCCCAGGAGCGCCGCCACCCCGTGGACGGCGATCAGCAGCGGGGGCCGGTCGACCCAGTAGTCGCCGTAGAGGCTCGTGCCGCGATGCCACTGGGCGCCGACCATGAGGAAGCCGGCCTCGTCCGCCGTCGCGGGCCGCAGCAGGTTCGGGAGCCAGGCCAGGGCGGCGAGCGCCGCGATCAGCCAGGTGCCGCGGTCGGGCAGCGCCAGGCGGACCGGGGCGCTGGCGCGCTCCTCGCGGAGGAGCGTCATCGGGTGACGACGTCCTGACGCCGCTCGAGCGCCGCTCGGGGCTCGCTGCCGTCGGCGCGACGCCAGCGCCACACCATGCGCAGCGCCTCGACGACGATCCGCGTCGACATCTTCGAGGCGCCGGCCCGCCGGTCGGTGAAGACGATCGGCACCTCGACCAGCGACAGTCCGCGCCGATCGGCCCGCCACGAGCTCTCGATCTGGAAGCCGTACCCGTCGGCCTGGGACGTCGCGACGTCGATGGTCCGCAGCGCGTCGGCGGTGAAGGCCTTGAAGCCGGCGGTGGCGTCCCGGACCGGCAGGTCGAGCATCAGCCGCACGTAGGCGTTGCCGACGCGGGAGATGAGCCGTCGCGACGGGCTCCAGGCGTCGATCGCGCCGCCGTCGACGTACCGGGATCCGACGGCGACGTCGTGGTGCTCCAGGGCTGCGAGGAGGTCCGGGAGCCGGGCAGGCGGATGCGACAGGTCGGCGTCCATCTGGGCGATGCGCTCGTAGCCGGCGTCGAGCGCCCAGCCGAGGCCGGCTCGATACGCGGCCCCGAGGCCCTCCTTGTCCGTGCGCACCAGCAGGTGGACGCGGGTGCCGTGCGCGGGATGGGCGCGGACGACGTCGGCGGTGAGGTCGGGGCTGCTGTCGTCGACGACCAGCACGTCCACCGCGGCCGCGGCCAGCACCTGGTCGAGGACCGTCGTGATGTTCTCCCGCTCGTCGTAGGTGGGGATGACGACGACGGCTCGGCCGTGCGGACGGTGCGAGGGAGGGCGGGACGCGGGGGCGGAGGAGCGGGGCACGTCCCCACCCTTCCCGTCCGACCTGTCGTGAACCTGACGGCGTGCATCGCCTCAGGACGAGCCTCGCGCCCCCGTCTCGGGACGCCGCCGGAGCAGCGCGGCGTAGATCGGTCCCGCGGCCAGCCAGATCGCGACGATCGCCGTGAGCCGGACCGTCCATGACCACAGCCCGTCGGTGGCGAGGCCCTCGAGGGTGTCCGGAACCGACCATCCCGCAACCAGCTCCATCACCAGCAGCAGCGGGACGGCCACCGCCCATGCGGCGACCACGCGCAGCCACAGCCGCCACTCGTAGGCGACCTTCCCCGGACCGCTGCGCGGGGGCTTGGCCGGAGGCGGTCCATCGGCGAAGCGGTGCGCGAACCGGACGTCGGCAGCCTCGACGAGCGAGCGTCCGAAGCCGACGCTGAAGCCGAGGTAGACCGCGGCGAGGCCGTGCGTGCTGGACGGCTCCGCGCCCCGGGCCAGGTCGATCGCCACCAGCAGCATCAGGACCAGGTCGACGCACGGCACCGCGATGAGCAGCGCCGTGCTGGTGCGTCGCATCCGCAGCAGGTAGCGCGCCGCCAGTCCCAGCAGGAGCAGCGCCCAGAACGCCACCTCCGCCCCGACGATGGCGGCGATGACCCAACCCGAGGAGTCCATGGGCCCATGCTGCCCGGGCGGTCGACCCTGCATGCGTCCGCGGCCATCTGCTCCTGAGGGGTCGCATCAGGCCAGGGAGAACTGCCCCGTCAGCGGCGCTGGACGGCGGTGATGCCGAGGGCGACGCCGAGACCGGCGAGCAGGGAGCCGGCGAAGGTCCAGCCGCGGCTGGTGTCGCCCGACTCGCCGAGGTGGCCCATGCCGGCCAGCGCCAGGAAGCCGCCGGCGACGACCATGAGCACGGCGACGACGAGGCCGATCAGCTGTCCGCGCGTCATGCCGGAACCCTAGCGGCGCGGCTCAGCGGACCACGAGCCCGGCGTCGAGCAGCTCGCGCAGCGTCTGCAGGACGCCGTCGTCGCCGTGCGCGGGCGCGGTGTGGCGGGCGATCGCCGCGACCTCGGGCTGGGCGTCGGCCACCGCGTAGGAGTGCCCGGCCACGCGGAGCATCTCGAGGTCGTTGAGGTGGTCGCCGAAGGCGGCGGTCTCCTCGACGCCGACGCCGAGCTCGCGCTGCAGCCAGGTCAGGGCCGACCCCTTGCTGACGCCGCGCGGCATGACGTCGGCCCACACCGCGCCGGAGCGGACGACGTCGACGCGGGCGGCGTGCGGGAGGAGGACGTCCTCGACGACGTCGGCGATGCCCTCGAGGTCGGCGACGGCGACCTTGATCAGCCGGTCGTCGACGTCGAGGAGGTCCTCGACCCGCGTGAGGGCGGTGTAGTAGCCGAGGACCTGGTCCATCAGCGGGCCGTCGGGCGCCTCGACGTAGGCCATGTCGGGGGCGCAGAGCACGGTGACCGACGGCCGGGTGCGGGCGCGCAGGGTGCTCACGATCCGCTCGACGACCTCGCCGGGAAGCGTCTGCGGCGCGTGCCGCTCGCCGCGATGGACGATGCAGGCGCCGTTGTCGGCGATGAGCGTGGGCCCGGCGCCGTCGTCGGGCAGCACGCCGACGAACAGCGTCGCCACGGAGTGGGCGGAGCGGCCGCTGGCCGGCACGAACAGAGCCCCGGCGGCGTGGAGCGCGCCCAGCACCTCCGCGGTGCCCTCGGGGAGGATCCCGCCGGGCTGGAGCAGGGTGCCGTCGAGATCGCAGGCCACCAGGCGCAGGGCGGGGGAGTCGCTCACGGCACCAGCATGGCCGACGACGTGCCGACCCCCGGCCCCGGGTGCGGGTCGCGGGCCCGTCGGCGCCTCAGGACGCGGGGACGGCCGGCAGGTGGAGGGCCATCACGGTGCCGTCGGGTCCGGTGGACTCGACGCGGAGGTCGCCGTCGAGCGCGGCGGCCAGCCCGTGGGCGACGGCGAGGCCGAGCCCGACGCCGTCGCGTCGTTCGCCCTCTGCGCAGGCCCCGGAGCGCCGCTCGCCGGTGGCGAAGGGCGTGAACAGGCGCGGCAGCAGGCTCTCGGGGACGCCGTCGCCGGCGTCGTGGACGCGGACGACGACCTCGTCGTCGCGCTGCTCGGCCTCGACGAGCACGCCGCACCCGCCGTGCCGCACGGCGTTGTCGACGAGGTTGATCAGCACCTGGCGCAGCCGTCGGCGGTCGGCCAGGACCACCTCCGGGCCGATCCGTCGCTCGATGCCGTGCGGTCGCCCGGGCTCCTGGGCCGCGACGAGCGCCACGGCCTCCTCGACGACCGCGGCGACCGGCACCGGCTCCAGCTCGAGCGGCAGGGCCCCGGCCTCGATCCGGCTGAGGTCGAGCACGTCGGTGAGCAGCTCCATGACGTGCTGTGCGGCGGCGGTGATGTGACCCAGCGCCTCCCGCCGACGCTCGGCGTCGAGGTCGAGGGTGCCGAGCACCTCCGCGAACCCCACGATGGCCTGCATCGGCGTGCGGGCGTCGTGCCCGACGGCAGCGAGCAGGGCGGACTTCGCCGAGGTCATCTGCTCGGCGGTGCGCCGGGCGACCTCGGCCTCCCGCCGGGCGCGCCGCTCGCGCTCGGCGGCGCGGCGCTCGGTGAGGTCGACGACGTTGACGACGTACCGGCTGCCGTCGCCCGGATGGCCGCCGAGCAGCGAGACGCTGAGCTCGACCCACCGCTCCCCGAGGCGGCCCTTGAGGACGACCGGCGACTTGCGGGCGTGGTCGAGGTCGTCGAGGTGGTGGTCCAGGGCGCGGCCCCGCGTGCGGACGAGCTCGTCCAGCGGCACGCCGAGCAGCGGGCCGGCGCGTCCGGCGAGCCGCAGCAGCGCCGGGTTGCAGCGGGCGATCCGGCGCTGCGCGTCGAGGATCGCCATCCCGAGGGCGTTGTCCTCGAAGGAGCGCCGGAACCGCTCCTCGCTGTCGCGGACCTCGCGCAGCAGGCCGGCGCTGTCGATGGCGACGGCCGCGAGGTGGGTCAGGCGGGCGACGAGCGCCTCCTCCCGCGTCGTCGGGGAGTGCGGCCGGCGACGGTAGACCGCGAAGGTGCCCACCGTGCGGCCGTCGCGGCCGGGGATGGGCGTCGACCAGCAGCTGCGCAGGCCGGCCCGGTCGGCGGCGCGTCGGAAGTCGGTCCAGCGCGGATCGGTGCGGACGTCGACGGCGACGACGGTCCGCCCGGTCGCGGCGGCGGTGCCGCAGGAGCCGGCCCCGTCGCGCGCCACGTGGCCGTCGACCGCGTCGACGTAGTCGGCCGGCAGGCCCACGGCGGCGCCGTGGCTGAGCACGCCGGTGTCCCGGTCGAGCAGCAGCACCGAGGACGACGCGTCCTCGCCGAGGAGTCCGAGGGGCTCGAGGACCGCCTCGAGGACGATCCGCAGCGGCGCACCGCGCGCGATCAGCTCGAGCACCCGGGTCTGGGCATCGAGGAGCACCGCGACGTCGTGCCGGGGCAGGGTCGCGTCGGCGGAGGGGGCCGAGGCCGGTGCCGTGGTCACGAGGCGTCCGAGAACCGGTAGCCGACGCCGCGGACGGTGCACAGCAGGCGGGGGTGGGACGGGTCGGCCTCGAGCTTGAGCCGCAGCCGGTGGACGTGCTCGGTGACGGTGGCCTCGCCGCGGGCGTCGGAGGTGGTGCTCCACACCTGCTCCAGCAGCTGCCCGCGGGTGAAGGCGTGCTGCGGGTGGGTGGCCAGGAACATGAGGAGGTCGAACTCGCGCGGGGTCAGCTCGACGGCGACCTCCGCGACGCTGACCGCGCGGGTGCGGGGCTCGATGCGCACCGGCCCCGCGGTGATCACCTCGGTCGCGACCGCGCCGGCCGTGCGGCGCAGGACCGAGCGCACCCGGGCGGCCAGCTCACCGGGGGAGAAGGGCTTGACGAGGTAGTCGTCGGCGCCGAGGTCGAGCCCGGTGATCCGGTCGCTCTCGGCGCTGCGGCCCGAGAGCACGATCACCGGCAGGTCGGTGCGGCCCAGCCGTCCCCCGCGGACGCCGCGGAGCACCTCGAGCCCGCCCAGGCCGGGCATCGAGAGGTCGAGCACCACCAGCGCCGGGGGCTCCTCGACGATGCGGGTGACCGCTGCCGACCCGTCGGCCGCCTCGACGACCGCGAACCCGGCGTCCTCGAGCTGCCAGCGCACGACGGTGCGGATGGCGACGTCGTCGTCGACGACGAGCACCAGCGGCCGGCACGCGTCGACGGGGCTCATGTGTGATGCGCACCACAGCGAGGCCATGCGGTCAGGCGGTTCGGGCAGATCGGCGCGGGCGGATCGGCGCGGGTTCAGCCCCGGCGGAACAGCACCGGCAGCAGGCGGCGCCCACCCGGTCCGGCAGCGGGCTCGCGGTGGTCGGTGACCGAGCGGACCTCGCGGACGCCGGGGTCGAGGGCCCGGACGCCGGCCAGCACGCGGTCCTCCAGCGTCCTGCCGGCGGCGGGGCAGCCGTCGCAGGTGCCGTGCAGGGCGATGTCGACGACGCCGTCGTGCACCGCCACCAGCTCCAGGCTGCCGCCGTGGCTGCGGGCGTAGTCGCCGACCTCGCCGTCGAGCACGCTGCGCACGGCCGCGGCCAGCGCGGTCTCCGGCGAGGCGTCCTCGGGCGCCTGCCAGGCGTCGGGGTCTGCCAGCGCCTGCTGCAGCGCGACGCGGACCGTCTCGCCCTCGGTGGCCCAGGAGCGGCCCGGACCGAGGTCGATGACGATGGCGCCGGGCTGCACCTCGAGCGACGCGAGGGCGCCGACGTCGAGGAGCCGCGCGAGCGCTGGCGGTACGGCGACCGGGATGCCCACGAACGACAGGACGCCCACCGGCACGACCCAGCGGGCGCGGCCCGGCTGACCGGGGACGGCCTCGGCGTGCACCGGCACGGGCCGGGTCATGTCACCGCCGCGACGACGGTGCGCGCGAGCAGGGCCATCACCCATGCGAGCCCGAAGAGGTAGGTGAACGCGATGGCCGGCCAGCGCCAGGAGCCGGTCTCGCGGCGCAGCACGGCGATGGTCGACATGCACTGCAGCGCGTAGAGGAAGAAGACCAGCAGCGAGGCGATCACCGGCGCGGTGAACAGCGGCTCCCCGGTGCGGGGACCCTCCTGGACGCGCATCTGCTCCAGCGCGGCGGCGGGGTCGTCGGGGTTCGTGGCGGCGGCGACCTGGCCGATGGTGGCGACGAAGACCTCGCGAGCCGAGAGCGAGGCGAGCACGCCGACGTTGATCCGCCAGTCGAAGCCCAGCGGCTCGAAGACCGGCTCGACGAAGTGGCCGACGTCGGCGGCCAGGCTGTGGTCGATCGTGTAGGTGGCCACGGCCGTGGTGTCGGCGGGGTCGATGCCCTCCGCGCGCAGCGTCGCGTCGCTGGGGGCGGGCAGGTTGAGCAGCAGCCACAGCACGATCGTGGTGCCGAGGATGATCCGGGTGACCTTGGAGAGGAAGCTGCGGCAGGCGTCCCACACGGCCAGCAGCACCGAGCGCAGCGACGGGATCCGGTAGGGCGGCATCTCCATGTAGAACGGCAGCGCCGGCCCGTTCGAGCGGCCGAGGCGGCTGAAGAGCCAGGCGGTGAGCATCGCCGAGACGGCGCCGCCCAGGTAGAGGCCGAACATGATGACGCCCTGCGCGCCGAAGGGGCCCACGCGGGTGCCGGGGTCGACGAGCAGCCCGATGAGGAGCACGTAGACCGGCAGCCGCGCCGAGCACGTCATCAGCGGCGCGCCCATCATCGTGGCGATGCGGTCGCGCGTGGACGGCAGCGTCCGGGTGGCCATGATCCCGGGGATCGCGCAGGCGAAGGAGGAGAGCAGCGCGACGAACGCGCGGCCCTCCAGGCCCGCTCGCGCCATGACGCGGTCCATCAGGAAGGCCGCTCGCGCGAGGTAGCCGACGCCCTCGAGCACCGAGATGAGGACGAAGAGCAGGGCGATCTGCGGCAGGAAGACCACCACGCCGCCGACGCCGCCGATCAGGCCGTCGGCCAGCAGGCCCGCGAGCCAGTCGATGCCGACCACCGAGCGGACCTGGTCGCCGAGCCAGGCGAAAACCGACTCGACGCCGGCCTGCACGGGCGCGGCCAGGGTGAAGATCGCCTGGAAGAAGGCGAACATCGTCGCGAAGAACACCAGGCTGCCCCACAGCGGGTGCAGCAGGACGGAGTCGAGCCGACGGGTGCGCTCGTCGAGCGCCGGCGCGGCATGGCCGGAGGAGGCCAGCACGGAGTCCACCCAGGCGGTGACGTCGTCGGGCTCGGCCGGCGGCGGCACCAGCGGGCGGCTCCAGGCGTCGGGATCGGCCATGAGCGCGCGCAGCTCGCCGAGCTGCTGGCGTCGTCCGCCGACGACGGCGACCACCGGGACGCCGAGCGCACGCTGCAGCGCGGGGAGGTCGAGGCGGCCCTGGCGGCGGGTCAGCTCGTCGGTGAAGGTGACGACGACGCACACCGGGACGCCCTGCCGCAGCACCTGGGCGACCAGCCGCAGCGAGCGGCGCAGCGTGGTGGCGTCGAGGGTGACCAGCAGGCCCTCGGGCGTGGGGGAGTCGAGGTCGGCGGGGTCGAGGACGCTGGCGACGATCTGCTCGTCGGGGCTGATCGCGGTGAGGCTGTAGGTGCCCGGGAGGTCCTCGAGGAGCACCGGCTCGGCGTCGGTGTCGGCGAGGCCCTCGTAGCGGGTGACCGTGACGCCGGGGTAGTTGCCGGTCTTGGCGCGCAGGCCGGTGAGCGCGTTGAAGAGCGTGGTCTTGCCCGAGTTGGGGCTGCCGACCAGGGCGAGGCGGCGATGACCCGCCTCGAGCACCGCACCCGGCACGCCGCCGGGTCCGCAGTGGTCGCTCACGCCAGTGCGTCGATGCGGATGCACTCCGCCTGGGCGCGGCGCAGGGCGATCTCGTAGCCGGCGACGCGGTAGACCACCGGGTCGCGCAGCGGGGCCCGTCGCACCATCTCGACCGGGGTGCCGGGCACGAAGCCGAGGTCGAGCAGGCGGCGGGTGGTGGCGGGGTCGTCGGTGCGGACGTCGACGACGACCGCGGGCACGCCCGCGGCGAGGTCGTGGAGGGTGGCGGCGGGGCTCGTCGGGCTCGTCGTGGACGCCTCGAAGCGCCTGGCGACGAGCGGACGGCGTCGCAGCGACACCACCGACATGACCGACACCTCGCACCCTGCCTTCCGTCTCGGGGAGCCCGCCTCGTGCGGACGTCTCCGACGATAGCAAAGGCTTACCTCACCTTGGGGAGATCACTGTAGCGCTGGTCCAGCGCGGGGGACAGGGACGTCCGTCACGCCGGCGAAGGTCCTTCGCTTGGGAGCCGGGACGACGCGGGGCACGATCAGTGCCATGGCGATCCTCCACCGCGCGACCCTCACGCCCTCGAAGCCCGAGCTGCTCGCGTCGTTCCTCGGCGGCCCGGTGACGATCCTCGGGGCCTACCGCTACGACGACCCCGCCGGCCAGGTGGGCGTCGAGGGCTTCGTCGTCGAGACCGAGGGCGGCGACCTGCGTCATGCCGTGCTCGCCTACCGAGCCGACGAGCTCGCCGAGGCCGCGGAGCACCTCGTCGGCACCACCGAGCACAGTGCGCTGGGCACCCGATGGGTCTACGACGGCCGCCACGATCCGGTCGTGCGGCAGTGCCTCGAGGCGGCCCTGGCCGGGCGCGTCGAGCAGGCGCTGGAGGAGGTCTTCGACGGCGATCGGTCGCTGGGCGTGCGCGAGCCGTCCGCGCGGATCCGTCGGGTCGAGGGCGCCGCGGCCGACGGGCCGGTGGTCCTCGACGCCCCGGAGCCCGCGCAGGGACGACTCGCCCTCGTGCTGGCCTGGGAGGGCGGCGAGGGCGCGGTCGTCGTGGGCTGAGCCCGGGCCGCGACGCGCTCGTCCGGTCGTGGCCTCAGCGCCACCAGGGCAGCGTGAGGAACCCCTCGGCGCGCAGGGTCGCGGTGAGGATGCGGGGCAGGTCGCTGGCACGCCGGAAGCACAGGAAGCGCGGGGTCCACACCGGGTGGTACTTCGCGTTCGAGCGGTAGAGCGACTCCAGCTGCCAGTAGCGCGAGAGCCGCCGCAGCACGGCGCACCACAGCCGCAGCACCGGTCCGGCGCCGACGCGGTCGCCCCGCGCGAAGACGCCGCGGAACACGGCGAAGTTCAACGAGATCCGGCGCACGCCCAGGCCTGCGGCCTGCTCGCACAGGCCGGCGACGAGCAGCTCGACGATGCCGTTGGCGCTGTCGTGACGACGCCGCATGACGTCGAGGCTCAGGCCGTCCGCACCCCACGGCACGAGGCCGAGGACGCCGTGCAGCGCGCCGTCGGCGTCCCGCGCGGTGACCACGACGGCCCGCGGGTCGGCGGGATCGGCGAGCCGGCCCAGCGCCATGGAGTAGCCGCGGTCGGGGCCGACGCGCCAGGCGTCGGCGTGGCGGCGCAGCTCCTCGCGCTCGGCGTCGTCGAGGGTCTCGACCCGGCGGGCGGCGACGACGAGCCCGGCGCGGCGGCAGCGGGTGACGGCCTGGCGCACGCCCCGCATCGCGCGACCCTCCAGGGTGAACGTGGTGGCGTCGAGGACGGCCTCGTCGCCGATCTCCAGCGCGTCCAGGCCGCCACGGCGGTAGGCCTCGGCGGCCGCCTCGGTGGCGCCGAGCACGGCCGGGGTCCAGCCGAGGTCCTCGCACTCGTCCAGCCAGGCGGCGATCGCCTCGGGCCAGGCGTCGGGGTCGCCGGTGGGGTCGCCGGCGGCCAGGGACACGGTGCCGAGGACGCGGTAGGTGATGCCGGCGCGGCCGTGGGGCGCCAGCAGCACCGAGCGGTCGCCGCGCGTCGCGAAGTAGGAGAGGGAGTCGTGGCGGCCGTGGCGCTCCAGGAGGCCCCGCACGGCGGCGTCCTCGCACGGCGTCAGCCGGTGCGGCCCGTCGGCCGGCATCATCAGCGCCAGGAGCAGGGTCACCAGCACGGCGGAGCCGAGGACGGCCAGCGCGACCGCGGCGGCGTCGGCGGAGCGCTCCGAGGTCCACTCGATCGGCCCGGGGACGCCGACGATGCCGAGCGCCGCCTCGAGGAGCCGGTCCACGAGCGTGGTGCCCCGGGCCTGGCCGCCGTGGTCGACCCACAGCCAGGCCGTGCCGAGCAGGGTGGCGACGACGGGGCCGCCGACGAGCACCGTGGCCACGCGTCCCAGCGAGCGCGGGTCGGGCCTGGCGGTGAAGTGCCGCCGACCCTGGACGAGCAGCACGAGCAGCACGCCGCCGAGCGCGGCCTCCTCGACGTCGAGGCCCTTGAGCAGGTCGAGGACGATCGAGAGCGTGGCCAGCGCCACGCACAGCACCCAGGCGCGGCGCTTCGCGCGGCGGACCGCGCGGGAGGCGACCACCAGCAGCACGCCCACCGCGAGGTCGCCCGTGGTGGCGGCCGCGGGGAAGACGTGGGGCACCCACTCGGTGAGCAGCTCGGTGCGGGCGTGCATGCCCGGTGAGAGCGCGCTGCCGATGTTGACCAGTCCGAGCAGGAGCACGATCCGCGACAGCGCGATCGGCGTCGTCGTCCAGCGCCGCCAGCCGCTCGGCGGGGGGCAGGCGGGCGCCTCCCGGGGGAGCGCGGTGCGGGGTGCGTCGACCAGCTGGGTCATCGTCGACCTCGGGCCAGGGTGTGGATGGGAGGCTCCCTCGAGATTCGGGCCGACGGTGGTCGGCCTCACCCCATGGTAGGAGGCGAACCTGCCACGAACCTCACCACCGAGGTGTCAGCGAGTCGACCGCCAGGCGAGCTCCTGGAGCTCCCACCCGTTGCCGTCGGGGTCGGCCAGCCCGGCCCCGCGCACGCCCCCGCCGAGGTCGTGGATCGGGCCGACGTCGACGCCTCGGGCGATCAGCTCCTCGCGCACTGCGTCCAGGTCGTCGACCACCAGGTGCAGCCCCCGCAGCGATCCGGGCGGACCGCCGTAGACCGCGAGGCCGGTGCCGAGCCCGATCGAGCACGCCGAGCCGGGCGGGGTCAGCTGCACCACGCGGACGCCCTCGGCGGGCCGGACGTCGTGGTCGAGGGTGAAGCCGAGCCCGTCGCGGTAGAAGGCGACGGCGCGGTCGACGTCGGTGACCGGCAGCGGCACGAGCTCGAGCAGCAGACGCACAGGACCTCCTGGAGGATCGCGACCTCGTGATCGCCGGCCCAGCCTGGCAGGCGCGGAGCGACGACGCGCCGCCAGCGGTCCCTCCTGCGCGACGCGCCTCGTCGCCCGCGAAGCACCGGCGGCTCCGTCCAGGTGTGGCAGGTTGGGCGCATGACCTCTCGGAAGAACCGTCCCCTCCGTCTGATCGCCTCGGGCCTGGCCGGCGCCGCCGTCGTGGCCGCGAGCGCGACCGCCGCCCAGGCCGACACGCTGCGGCATCGCGATGCGACCGGTGACGTCGTCGTCACCGCCGCCTCCTCCTCGGGTGCCACGAGCACGCGCGTCGACTCCGCTCAGCGCAACCCCGACTTCACCTCGCTCACGGTCGGCTACGACGCGGATCGGCTCTCGATCAGCGCCGGCATGCGCGACTTCGGCGGCATCGACGACAGCTGGTCGGCCGTCGTGATCACCAGCAAGGGCGACCGCTTCGACTTCAGACGCTCCACCAGCACCGGCTCCGAGACGGGCCTGCCGGAGGTGTCGGTCAAGCGCAACGGCTACCGCCTCTCCTGCGAGGGCATCGTCGTCAGCCGCACCTCGGCCGGCGTCATCGTCCGGGCGCCCTCGAGCTGCCTGGGCGACCCCTACCGCGTGCGCGTCGGCGCGAAGGCGGAGGTCTTCTACCGCGAGGACGGTCCGGGCGACCAGACCGGCGCCGACGACGCCTTCCGCGTCAAGGGCGGCGACGACTCCCGCCCGGTCACCCTCGGCAGCTGGGTCGTGCGCTGAGGCCTCGCCCTCGGTGAGCCTGCTCCGGTGCCCGGGGCGTCGTCAGTCGGCGTCCCGGGCCGCCCGGCCCGCCTGGGTCGTCGCGACGGCCAGGCCCAGCAGCGCCACGGCGGCCGCGATGCTCGAGACGATCGCCGAGGCCGACCACCCGGGGAGCCGCACGACCAGGGCGAGCGCCACCAGGACGAGCGCGGCCAGGCCGCTGGCGCGCAGGGTCGGCGCCGCGGCACGGTGGCCGGCGTCCCAGGCGGCGTCGCTGCGCCTCGTGCTCGGGATGCGGATGCCGACGAGGCCGTTGCGGGGCAGCTGGCCGGCCGCGATCAGCCCGGCGAGGCCCACGTCGACCACCCCGACGATGGCGGCCATCACGGCGGTGGACATCAGGAGCGGATCCATGCGGCCAGTCTGCGTCGGACACGCCGGACCCCACAGTCCGATCGGACGGTAACCTGCCGGACGTGGCCGACCTCTCCTCCCCGCTGACCCTCCCGAGCGGCCTCGTGCTGCCGCATCGGATCGCCAAGGCGCCGATGACCGAGAACCTCGCCGACGCCGACAACCAGCCCACCGTCGCCCACGAGCGGCTCTACCGCCGCTGGGCCGCGGGCGCGGCCGGCGGGCTGCTGATCACCGGCAACCTGATGGTCGACCGCCGCCAGCTCGAGCGCAGCCGCAACATCGTCGCCGACCACCACCTCGACGTCGCAGCCCTGCGCCGCGTGCGCGAGGCCGCGGCCGACAGCCCGGTGATCGCCCAGCTCAACCACCCTGGTCGCCAGACCAACCGGTTCCTCTCCCTGCGTCCCGTCGCCCCGAGCGCCGAGGCCGGCGCGGTGCCGATGATGGGCCTCTTCGGACACCCCCGGGCCCTGAGCGCCGCCGAGATCGAGGCGATCGTCGCCGGGTTCGGCCGCGCGGCGGCGCTGTGCCAGCAGGCCGGGCTGGACGGCGTCCAGGTGCACGCCGCCCACGGCTACCTGCTCGCCCAGTTCCTCAGCCCGCACGTGAACCGGCGCACTGACGCCTGGGGCGGCGACGTCGCCGGGCGGGCCCGCGCGCTGCTGGAGTCGGTGCGCGCGGTGCGCGCCGCCACCGCGCCGGGCTTCACGGTCGCGGTGAAGCTCAACTCCTCGGACTTCCACCACGGCGGCTTCACCGAGGACGACGCCGAGGAGGTCGTCGGGATGCTCGTGGAGGAGGGCGTCGACCTCATCGAGATCTCCGGCGGCACCTACGAGGATCCCGCGCTGTTCGGGGAGGTCGACGCGCTGCGCGCCGGTGCCAGCGCCAAGGAGGCCTACTTCGCCGCCTTCGCCCGTCGCGTGCGCAGCCGCGCCCAGGGCGTCCCGCTCATGCTCACCGGCGGCATCCGCACCCGCGCGGTCATGGAGTCGCTGCTGGCAGACGGCGGCGTCGACGTGATCGGCCTCGGTCGTCCGCTGGCGATCGACCCCGACCTCACCGCCCGGCTGCTCGAGGGCGCCGACGGCGTCGAGCTCCCGCGCTACACGCTGCCGACGGTGGCGGGCCTGGCCGGCGAGTCGGAGTGGTACGAGACCCAGATCCGGCGTCTCGGCGCCGGACGCGAGCCGGCCCCCGGCCTGCGGGCCACCAGCGCGGCCGCGCGGTTCGTCGGTGGCGAGCTGGTCCGCGGCCTGACGGGGGCGCGTCGCCGCGCCCGCCTGGCCGCCGACGTCTGACCCCGGCCCAGGCCTTCGGACGCGTCTCGGCGGACGGACGCAGGGCGTCCGCCCGCCGAGGGCTGTCGAGCCGGTGGTGCTGAGCGTCAGCGCTGGTGCCGGGCGACCGAGCCGTTCGAGCGCAGGATCAGGCGACCGTTGCTCGGGTGGCGCAGGTCGAGCAGGCCGTTCAGCGTGCCCGCGTGCTCGTCGAAGGAGCCGCCGCCGATGCGGCCCAGACCCCAGTTGTCCTCGATGAACCGGACCACGGAGGCCTGGGTGATGAGGTGGGAGTCGACCGCGTCCTTCTTGGCGTAGGGCGAGATGACGAGGAACGGGATGCGCTGGCCGGGGCCGCAGCGGTCCTGGAAGCCGGCCAGGATCGGGACGCCCGCGGCCGCCGGCGTGGTGCAGGTGTTGACGTCGTCGGCGGTCGAGGAGGCGTGGGTGATGGTCGGCGCGACGTGGTCGTACCAGCCGTCGGTGTCGTCGTAGGTGACGACGATCGCGGTGTCCTTCCAGTACTTCGAGCGCTGGATGGCGTTGATGGTGCGCACCAGGAAGTGCTGCTCGTCGATCGGGTCGGAGTAGGCCGCGTGGCCGTCCTCGACGTTGCGGGCCTTGAGGTAGGAGACCGCGGGGAGCGTCGCGCCGCCCTTGCCCGCGAGGGCATCGGAGAACAGCGAGAGGTCGTACTGGTGGTTGGCCTGCCCGTCGTGCCCGACCTCCTTCAGCGACGCCGGCGCGAGGTGGTGCGGGTTCGCGGTCGAGGCGTAGTACTGGAAGGGCTCGTGGTGCGGGTTGTAGTCGACGTCGGGCGTGCCGTCGACGTTCTTCGAGGTGTGCGTGCACTGGGCGTAGGTGCCGGGGCCGGCGTAGGGCACGTCCGGGGCGAAGCCGCCCTGGAACCAGCCCCAGGTGACCTGCTTGGCGTCGAGGAGGTCGCCGATGTTCTTGTCGTCGGTCATGCCCGCCAGCGGGCTGGTCTTGGTGTGGTTGGCGTCCGCGCAGTCGTCGTAGACCGGGTCGGGGTCGCCGATGACCGTGCCGACGCCGTTCGCGTCGGGGGCGTGCACGCCGTAGGCGTCCGGCGTGGCGGTCTGGGTGGGGTGCTCGGTGCCCGACGCGGGGTCGTAGCTGCGGACGCCGTGGGTCTGGCCGGAGACGATCTCGAGGGCGCCGGGGGTGGAGGGGCCGAAGGTGTCGCTCCAGGCGTTGTCGCTCATGGCGTAGTGCTGGGCGTAGTTCCACAGGCCGGTGACGGTGTTGCCGTCGTAGTAGCCCATGGTCTGGCCGACGCGGTTGAGCAGCCCGCAGGTGTCGCCGGAGACGCTCTCGACGAACTTGTCCATCTTGCCGCCGTCGACGGCCTTCTCCTCGGGGGTGTAGTTGTGCCCCTGGTCGCAGGTGACGGCCTCGTCGGGGGAGTAGCGGAACGGTGGCATCGCGTTGGGGTTGCCGTTCGGGTTGCGTGCCGACCTGGCCTTCAGCAGCGCCGGGTGCGCGAGGTAGTTCTCGACCTTCGGCGTGTGCCGGCTGGCGGTGAAGCGCACGCCGTCGCGGTTGGTCGCCTTCGGGTAGGTGCCGAAGTAGTGGTCGAAGGAGACGTTCTCGTCGAAGAGCACCACGAGGTGCTTGATGGGCGTCGTGGTGCCGCCGCGCAGGACGGTGGTGCCGGCGCGGGAGGCGGTCCCGTGGCCGGCGGCCTCGGGCGCGGGTGCGGCGGAGGCGACGGTGCTGCCGGCCACCGCGGCGCCGATCAGGCCGGCGGCCGCGAGTCCCGCGCCGACGGTCTGCCGGCGCGAGAGCTTCTGCTTCCTCATGTGCTTCCTTTCGAAGGGGCGACCCTCGGGGCGGGGAGGCTCCGGGGGTGCCTCGGGGGAGTTCCCGCGCGTGGCGGGCGGGCTGACGCGCCGGGCCGAGGCCCTCCGCGCCCTCACTCGACCGCCGCGAGGAGGCCGCGGCCGAGCCAGTCGTGGTCGTCCTGCGCTCCGGGCAGGACGAAGAAGTAGCCGCCCCCGACGGGGACGACGTAGTCGGCCAGCGGCTCGCCGGCCAGACGGCGCTGCACGGCGGCGAACTGGTGCTCGAGGTCGGCGCAGAAGCAGCAGAACAGCAGCCCCATCTCGAGGTCGCCGTTCGCGTCGAGCCCGGCGTCGTAGTTGTAGCCGCGCCGCAGCAGTCGCTGGCGCGTCGCCGAGCCGCTGTCGGAGGCGCGGCGGATGTGGGCGTCGAGCCGGATCGCGCCGCCGCCGTTCTGTCCGGAGTAGTCCGGCGGATCGCTCTCCCGCGAGCCGCTCAGCGGCGCGCCGGTGGCCTTGTCGCGGCCGATGATCGCGTTCTGCTCCCGCACCGAGACGCGGTCCCAGAACTCCACCAGCATGCGGATCTCGCGCACCACCTGGTAGGTGCCGCCGGCCACCCAGGCCGGCTCCTCGGCGCCGGCCGGCGTCCAGACGATCGCGTCCATCGCGGCGTCGTCGGTGACGTCGGGGTTGGCCGTGCCGTCCTTGAAGCCGAGCAGGTTGCGCGGGCTGCCGGACGGCCGCGGGGCGGAGACGAAGCCGTCGCGACGCCATCGCACCTGCAGGCTGCCGCGGGTGGCGCGCAGCAGGGTGCGCACCGCGTGGAGGACGACGTCGGTGGCGTCGGCGCAGACCTGGATCATCAGGTCGCCGCCGCAGCGCGCGGGCTGGAGCCGGTCGTCGGGGAAGGCCGGCATCGCGGTGAGGCGTGCGGGGCGCTGGCCGGCGAGGCCGTAGCGGTGGTCGAAGAGCGAGGCGCCCACCGCGACCGTGACGCTGAGGCCGCCGGCCGGTGCATCCGGACCCAGCACCCCGTCGTCGGCGGCGGTGGCGACCGGTCCCCGGTCGGCCGCGACGCCACCGGCCGTCAGCTGCCGAATCTGGGTCGTCAGGGTGCGCAGGAGCGACTCCAGACCGGCGCGGCTCACGGCGGTGACGTCGCAGGCCAGGAAGGCCGCGTGCTGCTGGGGCGGGGTGAGCACGCCCTGCTGGTGGACGCCGGCGAACGCCAGGCTCCGGTCCTCGCCCGTGCTGGCCAAGGTGCCGCCGACGGTGCTCGCCGAGGCGGGCTCGCCCGTGGTGAGGCGCGTCGCGGCGACGCCGAGGGCCAGGCCGCCGCCGGCGGCGCCGAGCACGGTGCGACGGGAGGGTCCGGTCATGCGCCACCTCCGGGGGCGTCGGGGAGCGCGCTCACCGGATCGGTGAGCACGGCGACGTCGGAGAGCAGCTCCAGGGCCTCCTGGAGGGCGGCGTCCAGCGCCTCGCGGTCGCGGCGGGGCAGCGTCGTGAGTCGGTCCCAGCGTGCGTCGGCGCCGCGGCCGTGACCGTGGTCGTCGAGCACGCGCTGGAGATGGTCGAGCGCTCGGTGCAGCGAGGTCAGGCGCGGGTCGCGGCCGCGGAGCACCGGCTCCAGCGGACGCAGCGCGGCACGGGTGCCGACGAGGCCGGCGTCGAGATCGGCGAGCTCGGAGCGGCTGGGGCGCTCGACGGTGCTCGCCTCGTCCTGGGCGAGGTCCTCGAGGATCTCGTGGGCGCGCAGCCCGAGGTCGAGGGGCGCGAGCGCGAGGTCGGTGCCGAAGTGGCGGCGCAGCGCGCCGACGGTGGCGGCGAGCCGACGGGCCGTGAGGGCCGCGGCGCGCAGGCGGGAGGGGGACGGGGTGGACCACAGCACCGCCTCGAGGGCGGGGAGTCCGTGCGCGGTGGCGCCGCCCGGCGGCGGGATGCCGCTGAAGGGGCGCCCGTCGATGGCGGCGTCGAAGCGCCCGAAGGCGCCGTACGCGCCGCCGAGCGTGCCGTAGAGGTGTGAGGCGGCCAGCCACTGCGCGCGCAGGTCGCCGAGGTCTGCGCTGCCGTGGGCGAGGTCGTCGGCCAGGGCGGCGACGCGGTGCTGCAGCGTCGACAGGCCGCGGGAGACCCACGACTGGTAGGCCTGCACCGGGCGGATCAGCTCGGAGGCGGTGATCGGCCGCACGCCGGGCGCGGTGGGGCCCCCGGCGTCACCGGTGAGCGTGACGACCGTGCCCGCCGTGGCGGTGCCGTCGGCGCCCAGGCACGCGAGGTGGTAGCTCCCGGCGGCCAGCCGCACCTCGGCCGGGCGGGTGGCGGCGGAGCCGATCGCATCGACCTCGAGGTGGGCGCGGCCGGCATCGTCGAGCAGGAGGACGTCGACCGGTCCGGCGGAGCCGTCGTGCAGGCGCAGCTCCTGGACGCCGGCGGGTCCGTCGTCCCAGCCCTGGCCGCAGCGGGCGGGGTCGACGTCGACGTCCGCGCCCGCGCCGGTCGCGCGGGCGCGGGCCGAGCGGGCGTGGGGGCGGGCCGGGGCGTGGCCGCGCACGTGCCGCACGATGCCGGCGCCGGGGGCCAGGAGCAGGAGCACGACCAGCGCGGGGACCGCGAGGAGAAGGGGCCGCGACGACCGGGTCGGGTCGTGCTGCGTCACCGTCGTTCCTCCGCGAGATCAGGGCCGTGGACGCGCCGTGGAGGGCGCGAGGTCAGGTGTGCCGGACCCGTCGGAACCGCCAGGGATCACCGGGTGGACGCCAGGTGAACGACCGGGGACGGATCAGGCGCGGGGGAGGCGGACGGCGAAGGACGAGGTGTCGGGGTCGAGCAGCGTCACCGACCCGCCGACCGCGGAGGCCACGCGGTCGGCCACGGCGAGGCCCAGCCCGGTGCCGCCGGAGCCGCTGACGCCCGCCTCGAACAGCCGCGGGACGAGGTCGGTCGGCACGCCCTCGCCGTCGTCCGAGACGACGAACCGGACGGCGTCGCCGTCGTCGGCCACGGTGATCTCCACGCGATCGCGGGCGTGGCGCAACGCGTTCTCCAGCACCGGGCTCAGGCAGCGCACGGCCAGCGCGGCCGGCACGGCCACCTGCACCGACGGATCCTCGACGACGGTGCGCACCAGAGGGGTCGGGGCGTCGAGGGCCCGCAGGATCTCCTCGACGCTCGCGCTGGCCTCGGCGTCGGCGAGGCCGTGCTGCGCTCGTGCGTGCCGGCGCGCGACGTCGAGGAGGGTCGTGATGGTCTCGCTCATGGTGCGCGCCGACGCGGCGATGGCCGCGTAGTCGCGGACCGCGCGGGGATCCTCGCTGCCGCGCACCTCGCCGAGCTCGGCGATCCCGAGCACCGCGGTGAGCGGCGTCCGCAGCTCGTGGGCGAGCTCGGAGGTGAGCCGCTGCTCGGCGCGCAGGGCGTCGGCCACCCGATCGAGGAGGCCGTCGAGGCTCGCGCCCAGGCGCGTGAGCTCGTCGGTGCTGCCGGGACCGTCGGCGAGGTCGAAGCGACGGCTCAGGTCGTGCTCGCTCCAGTCGGTGGCCAGCGTCGCCATCCGGGTGACCGGGCGCAGCGCCTGCTCGGTGGAGCGCCGCGCCACCAGCACCGACGCCGCGACGAGCGCCACGCCCGCCACCACGGTGGCGATCAGCGCGTAGCGCTCCGAGCGCTCGTAGGGGCCGGTCGCCTGGCTGACCACGGCGATGCCGCGCCAGCCGCTGGGGGAGCCGACGACCTCGGCCAGGAGCCGCAGGTCGTGGGCACGTCCCGTGGCGGTGGTGCCGACGCGGTCGGCCGAGGACAGCCGCTCCGCGAGGTCGTCGGCGGAGTCCTGGGCATCGGTCTCGATCGAGCCGGAGAGCAGGAGGCCGTTGCCGTCGTAGAGGCGGGCCCCGGGGTCGAGGTACTGCCCGACGTCGCGTCCGGGCGCTCCGGAGCCGGCACGCGCGTCGACGACGGCCTGCACCGCGGCCATCCGCTCGATGAGGACGTTCTCGAGATCGCGCTCGGCGGTGCGCGCGAGCACGATCTGGACGCCGAGGATCATGGCGGCGGCGAAGATCGAGGTGAGCAGGAGCGTGGAGACGAGGATCTGCCCGCGGAAGGTGCGCGAGCGTCTCCGGGCCATGGCCGACTCCTGAGGTGGTGCGGCGCGGACGCCGCGGGTCGCACGGGCCGACCCCGTGCGCTCGGCCATGATGGTGCCATGGCGAGCATCGGCGTGTGCGAGGACGACCCGGCGATCCGCGGCGTGCTGGGGGAGGCGCTGGAGAGCGCGGGGCACACCGTCACGATGGCGCACTCGGCGCGGGAGGCCCTCGTGCTCTTCGGCGCCGACACCCCGCTCGACGCGCTCATCCTCGACATCGGCCTGCCCGACGCCGACGGACGCGACCTGTGCCAGGCGCTGCGCGGCAACGGCCAGCCCGCGCCGGTGCTCTTCCTCACCGCGCTCGACGCGCTGCACGACCGGCTCGCGGGCTTCAGCGCCGGTGCGGACGACTACCTCGTCAAGCCGTTCGCGCTCAAGGAGCTGCTCGCGCGGCTCGAGGTGCTGGTGCGCCGCCCGCGCCCGTCGGCGACCTCCTCGACGCTGGTGCTCGACCCGGCGAGCCACGCCGTGCGCTGCGGGGAGAGCCAGGCGACGCTGAGCCCCACCGAGTTCCGGCTGCTCGCGGCCCTCACCTCCCGCGAGGGCGAGGTCGTGCGGCGTGCGGCGCTGGTGGCGGCGGCCTGGCCCGACGGCGCGATCGTCACCGACAACACCCTCGACTCCTTCGTGCGTCGCGTGCGGGTCAAGGTCGCCGAGGTCGGCTCCACCGCCGTCGTCCGCACCGTGCGCGGCGTGGGCTACCGGCTCGACCCCGACCCGGACTGACAGCGCGCCCGGCGCGGGCAGGGCGGGCAGGGCGGATGGGGCGACGCGCAGGCTGCCAGGTGATGCCGACTCACCTCGATGGCGTGATCTCCTGGGTCATCAAGATCGCCGCCACCACGCTCGGAGAGACCGGCGGCGACATGTTCAGCCAGACGCTGAAGATCGGCTACTTCCTCTCGACGATCGCCCTGTTCGCGATCTTCGTGGTCAGCCTGGTCGCCCAGCTGCGCTCGCGGTCCTACCACCCGGCCCTCTACTGGGCCGTCATCCTGACGACGTCGATGGCCGGCACGACCATCAGCGACTTCATGAACCGCGACGCCTCCAGCACGTACCTCTCCAACGGCGCGACGTCGCTCGGCTGGGGCCCGCAGGGTCTCGGCATCGGCTACCCGGTGGGTGCCGCCATCCTCTCGAGCCTCCTGCTGATCACCTTCGCGATCTGGCGCGCCACCGGCCACCCGTTCTCCATCGCGCGGATCAGCTCCTTCCGCGCCGAGGCGCTCTTCTGGAGCGCGATCCTCATCTCGAACACCCTCGGCACCTCGCTGGGCGACTTCCTCTCCGACTCCTCCGGGCTGGGGTACGCCGGCGGTGCCGCGCTGATCGCCACGCTCATCGCCGTCATCGCCGCGCTCTACTTCGTCAAGGGCGTGCCGAACACCCTGCTGTTCTGGGCGGCCTTCGTGCTGACGCGCCCGCTCGGCGCCACGGTCGGCGACTACTTCACCAAGCCCACCGTCAAGGGCGGCCTCGGCCTCGGGACCTACGGCGCCTCGGCCGTGCTCGCGCTGATCATGGTGCTCGGCGTCGCCTGGGTGACCCGCCAGCACCGCGCCTCGCGCACCGCCGCGCTCCAGCCCGCCTGACCTCGACCCAGCGGCGCCTTCGGGCCCGGGACGGTCCACGCCGCCCCGGGCCCGACGTCGTCGGCGCCCTCTGGAATGCTTGCGCGCCGAGCAGGCCGTCACCGGGGCGGCCCGGGGCACGAGGGCGGAGGCGGGGCCGATGAGCGAGATCGTCGCCGAGCTCGCCCGCGTCAGCGGCGCCTTCGACCAGCCCACCCTCACCCTGCTGCACCAGCGGCAGGCGCCGGTGGTCATCACGCTGTTCCGGGCGGCGTTCGGCCGCAGCAACAAGCCGATCCCCACCGCACGACTGCACACCCAGGTCGAGGAGCACCTCGCCGAGATGCGCCAGTCCGGCCACGGCGACGTCCCCCAGGGCTCGGGCCGCGACCTGTGTCAGCGGTGGATGCGCGGCCAGTGGCTCGTCCGCTCGCTCGACGACGCCGGTCACGAGGTCTACGCGCTCACCTCCCACGCTCAGCAGGCGCTGGAGCTGGTCAAGAACCTCGCCCGCGACCGCGCCACGCTCAGCGAGCACCGCATCGCCACGATCCTCGGCACCGTGCGCCGGTTCAACGCCGAGGCGAACCCCGACCGCACCACCCGCGTCGAGATCCTCGGCGCCGAGATCGCCCGCCTGCAGGCCGAGCGCGACCGGCTCGTCGACGGCGCCGAGATGGTCGGTGCGACCGAGGACTACATGATCGAGGGGTTCACCGAGCTGCTCTCGCTCATCTCCGCCCTGCCCAGCGACTTCGCGCGCGTCGAGGAGCGGTTCGCCGCCATCCGCGCGCAGATCCTCGCAGCGTTCCGGGCCGAGTCGCGCCCGGCCGGCGAGGTCATCGACGACTACCTCGCGCGCGCCGACGCGCTCATGACCGCCACCCACGAGGGCCGCGCCTTCGAGGGGGCCTTCGCCCTGCTGCGCGACGACGCGCTCGTGGGTCAGCTGCGCGAGGACCTCACCGCGCTGCTCGACCACCCGCTCTCCGACGGCCTGCTCTCCGACGCCGACCGCGCCGAGCTGCGCGGCACCGTGCGGCTGGTGCGCGACGGCCTCGATCGGGTGCTCGCCCAGCGCTCGCGCGTCACCGCCACGCTCAAGGAGTACATCGTCTCCCACGACGCCGTGCGGGACCGCGAGCTCGAGCAGACCCTGCGCGCGGTGGAGTCGGAGCTGATGACCTGGATGGCCACCACCGGACCCCGCGCCACTCACGACGTCGCGCTGCTGCCCGCGCGGGTCGGCGTCGAGCACCTGCGCGAGCGGTTCCACGACCCCGCCGACGACGTCCCGCCCGACCGGCTCACCGCCGCCGATCCCGCCGACGCGCCCGCGGTCTCGCTCGCCGACCTGATGGCGCAGGGCGGTCCGCAGCTGGGCGTGCTCCGCGACCGGCTCGACGCCGCCCTGGAGTCGCTGCTGCCCGCCGGCACGCTCGGCGAGGTGTTCGGCCGCCTCGAGCCGTCGCTGCGCCGCCCGGTCGAGATCCTCGGGCTGCTGCACCTCGCCGCCGACCACGACTGGCAGCGGCGCGCCGACCCCGAGCGGGTCGAGTCGTTCGCCGCCGTCCGCCCCGACGGCTCCACGCGCACCTTCGCGCTGCCCCTCACCCCGCTGCCCGACCCCGACCGACCCGCCGCACCGGAGCGACCCGATGAGCACTGACCTCGACGCCGTCACCGAGCCGGAGCTCGCCGACCCCGACGCGGAGCTCGAGGCCGGCCTCGACGACCTGGACGACGACCCGGACGACGACCTGGCGCCCGACGAGCTCGCCGCGCGCTCGGTCTCGCTCTTCGAGGGCGACGAGGGCGGCCTCGAGCACGGTCAGCGGCACGCCCTCATCACCCTGCTCAAGCAGCGCTTCATCAGCGCGCGCACCCACCCCCGCGACTGGCAGGTGCTCGTCGCGCACGAGCGGCTGCTGCGCTCGCGGCTCAACGACCTCTTCCTCGACCTGCAGGTCGACCGGGCCCGCGAGGTCGCGTGGAAGCGCCAGGCCGTCCCCGAGACCGGCCCGCGGTTCCCGACGCTGCTCCACGACACCGCCTGGACCCGCGAGGAGACCCTCGTCCTGGTGCACCTGCGCGACCGGCTCCGCGCAGGGCTCGCCGGCGGCGACACCCGCGTCTACGTCGACCGCGACGACCTCCTCGACCACGTCGCCTCCTTCCGGCCCGTGCACGCCACCGACGAGTCGGGCGATGAGAAGCGGGCCCGCAACGCCGTCGCCGCGGTGCAGAAGGCCGGTCTGCTCATCCCGACGGCCTCCGAGGAGCGCTACGAGGTCAGCGAGGCCGTCGAGTCCCTGCTGCCGCTGGAGCTGCTCACCGAGCTGCTGGCCGCGCTGCGCGAGGCCAACGGCCGCGAGCCGGCGGAGCCGACGTCCGAGGCCGACCTCTTCGAGGAGCCGGCCGACGACGCAGCCGAGGCGACCGAGGCGACCGACGCGACCGACGCGGCCGGTCCGACCCACGACGAGGAGCGCTGAGATGACCCTCGACCACGCCGAGCTCCTCGACGACGACACCGCCGGTCTCTTCGACCGCGCGTCGGTCGCCCAGCCCGCCGACGACACCGTCCAGTGGCGCGCCGCCCTGCTGCAGCTGGTCAACTGGGGCGGCTTCACCGGCCACACCGTGGTGCCGCTGCGCGGCGAGGCCACGATGATCTCCGGCGCCTCGGGCGTCGGGAAGTCCACGATCCTCGACGCCTACACGGCGCTCATGATGCCCTCGGACACCAAGTTCAACGGCGCCTCCAACGACGCCGTCGCGGGCCGGGCCCGCGGAGTCGGCCAGCGCAACCTGCTCTCCTACCTGCGCGGCGCGGTCGACGTCGTCGACGACCCCCGCACGGGGCGTCCGGTCGAGCGGCTGCTGCGCGGCCAGGGCACCGACACCTGGGGCGCGGTCGCGATGACCTTCGTCAACGACCAGGGCGGACGCTTCACCGCGCTGCGCACCTACTACGTGCCGCGCCGGGCCAGCCGTCCGGCCGACGTGTCGATGCAGCTGGCCACCCACGAGGGGGCGCTGGCGCTCGACGCGCTCGAGGTCGCGGTGCCCGAGCGCTTCCACGCCACCACCTTGAAGAAGCTCTTCCCGGGCCTGCGCGTCCACCGCACCTACCAGGAGTTCGCGGTCGTCCTGCACGCCCGGCTCGGCATCGGCGCGAACGGCGACGGCGCGAAGGCCCTGCGGCTGCTCGCGCGCATCCAGGCCGGCAACCAGGTGCGCAGCGTCGACGAGCTCTACAAGGACATGGTCCTCGAGCGGCCGGCCACCTACGCCGCGGCCGACCGCGCCATCGAGCACTTCGACGACCTCGACCTCGCCCACGCCGCGATGCGCACCGAGGAGCAGCGCCTCGAGCTGCTCTCGCCGATCACCGGCCTCCACGAGCGTCGGATCACCGCCCGCCGTCGGCTCGCCGATCTCGACGCCTACGGCGTCACGCTCACCGGCGACACCCCGCTGCGACTGTGGCTGCTGCGCACCCACGGGCGGCTGCTGGAGGCGGCCGTGGAGTCCAACCGCGTGGCCCGCGCGGCCACGGCGGCCGAGCTGACCTCCAGCCTCGCGTCGGTCGCCTCGATCGCCGCCGACCTCGACGCCGCCAAGGAGGCCCACCGCGCCGCGGGCGGCGCCACCCTGCAGGCCCTCGCGCTGTCGCTGGAGCAGGAGGCCGTCGTCCGCGAGGACCGCCTCGCCCGGCGCACCGCGCTCCAGGAGCGGCTCGCGCCGCTGGTCGACCTCCTCACGACGTCCGAGGAGCCCGCCGGTCACGCACCCGACCCGCTCACCGCCCTCGACGACGCCGACGCCTTCGGTCTGCTGCGCGAGCGGTCGGTCGCCTGGCTCGCCGAGCACGCCCGCCAGCAGCAGGCCCTGCGCGCCGCCCGCGACGCCGTGCTCGAGCGTCGCTACCCCGAGCAGTCCCGCCAGGCCGAGCTGCGTCGCGAGCGCGCGTCGCTGGAGGGCCGCACGGGCCGGATGCCGGCCCGCATGCACGAGCTGCGCGCGGAGGTCGCCGCGGCCAGCGGTCTCGACGTCTCCGAGCTGCCCTACGTCGCCGAGCTCATCGACGTCGCGCCCGAGGAGGCGCGCTGGCGCACCGCGGTCGAGACCGTCCTCGGCGGCACCGCCCGCGTGATGCTGGTGCCGCTCGACCGGCTCGAGCAGTTCTCCTCGGCCATCGACGGCCTGCGCCTGCGCGGGCGCCTGACCTTCGAGGGCGTCCCGCTCCACCAGCCCGACCCCGGCCCGGCCGACCCCGAGCGGGTGGCCGGCAAGCTCGTCCACCAGGACTCCCCGTTCACCGGATGGCTGCGCGCCCACCTCGCCGAGCCGGGCCGCAACGCGCTGTGCGTCGAGACCGCCGAGGGGCTGGCCGGAGGCGGCCTTCGGGTCACCCTCGCCGGCCAGACCCGCACCGGCCGCCGTGGCAGCCACGGCCGGGGCGAGGCCCGCGACGTCATCGGGTTCTCCAACGCCGACGCCCTCGCCGAGCTCGACGCCGAGCTCATCGCCCTCGAGCAGCGCCTCGTCGCCCTCGACGACGAGGTGCGCGAGCTCGACCGTCGCCACGCCGTGCTCGAGCGCTCCCGCGGGGCGCACGAGGCCGTCGTCGCGGCCCGGTTCGACGACCTCGACGTGGTCGGCTCCGAGCGCCGCATCGCCGAGCTCGAGGCCCGCCGCGCCGAGATCCTCGCCGCCGACGACGACCTCGCCGTGCTCCAGCGTCAGATCGAGGGGCTCGAGACCCGGCTCGAGGCCGAGCAGCGGCGTCGCTTCGGCCTCGAGCAGCAGCAGCGGGCCCTCGACGCCCGCCACGGCGAGCTCGTCGACGACGAGGACGCCGTCCACGACCGCCTCGCACAGGTCGAGGCGGCCGACGCCGTCCACCTCACCGACGAGCAGGACGCCGCGCTGCGGGCGGAGTTCGCGGCGGCGGCCGAGCCGGCCGATCCCGCCGATCTCGAGCGCTTCCACGAGACCTCGCACCGGCTGGCAGAGCGCCTGCGCGGGGCGGTCGCCGAGGCGCAGGCCGAGATCACCCGGGTCGAGGACGACCTCGCGGCGATCTTCCGGCTCTACGTGTTCCAGTGGGAGTCGCCGAACCTCGGCGTCACCGCCGACTCCTACCCCGACTACGCGGCGATCCTCGAGGAGATCCGCGGCACCGGCCTGGCGCAGCGGCGCTCGGAGTGGCGCCGGCGCCTCACCGAGTGGAGCGGCCAGGACCTCGTCCCGCTGCTCGGTGCGATGGCGGCCTCGGTCGAGGAGATCGAGGACCGTCTCGAGCCGATCAACGCCATCCTGCGACGCCTGGAGTTCGGCGGGCCGGGCGGTCGCCTGCGCATCCGGCTGCGGCGTCTCTCACCTGCCCACGTCCAGGCGTTCATGAAGGACCTGCGCGTGCTCTCGGCCGGCAGCACCGGCGAGCTGGGCGAGGCCGATCTCGAGCGCCGCTTCGTCGAGCTGAGCCGCTTCATGAACCAGCTGCGTCCCCCGTCCCAGGTGGGCCCCGGCGTCGAGGGCGCCTCCGAGCGCGACCGCCTGCTCGACGTGCGTCGCCACGTCGAGATCAGCGCCGAGCGCTACGACCACCGCACCGGCGAGCTGCAGGCCACCTACCGCACGCTGGGGGAGAAGAGCGGCGGCGAGAGCCAGGAGCTCGTGGCCTTCATCGTCGGCTCGGCGCTGCGCTTCCGGCTCGGCGACGAGCTGCGCTCGCGGCCGCGCTTCGCGCCGGTCTTCCTCGACGAGGGCTTCGTCAAGGCCGACTCCGAGTTCGCCGGCCGTGCCGTCCAGGCCTGGAAGGGGCTGGGCTTCCAGCTGATCATCGGCGTCCCGCTCGACAAGGTCACCGGCCTGGAGCCGCACATGGACGAGCTGCTGGCGATCACCAAGAACAGCGCCACGCACCAGGCCTGGATCACGCCGATCACGGACGCCGACCAAGGCGCCGGGGAGTAGCCCGCGCCCCGTCCGGGTCCTGCTCGGCTCCCGGCCTCAGACCTCGTGGACGAACTGGTCGCGGTCGAAGCGCACCTGCGGCCAGAAGACGCCGTCGGGGGCACGCTCGCCGGCGCCGATCACCATGATCGGCAGGGCGGCGTCGTCGAGGTCGAGGATGCGGCGCACCCGGGCCTCGTCGAAGCCCTCCATCATGCAGCTGTCGAAGCCGTGCGCGCGCAGCGCGAGCACGAGGTTCTCGCACGCCAGCGCGGTCGACTTCGCGGCCCACAGACGCAGCTCCGAGGCGGTGTAGGGACCGCGCGGCACCGCGCGCAGCAGCCCGGCCGCGGCCGAGACGGCCCGCTTGGCCGGTGCGGCCAGGGAGAGCGGGCCGGGGCCGTAGAGCAGGTGGATGAACCGGTAGTAGCGCTGGACCGCAGGGGGCGGGGTCGGCGTCGGCCACTCGCGCAGCATCTGCTGGGCGTGCTCCTTGACGCGGTCGGTGCGCGCCACGCACACGATCAGCTCCGCGGCGGTGCGGGCGGCGAGCTGGCCCATGCAGGCCTCGACGAGCTCGCTGCGCGCGGGCTCGCTGCGCACCAGGTAGAACTCCCACTGCTGCAGGCCCGAGGAGTTGGGCGCGAGCATCGCGAGGTCGAGGCACTCGTCGAGGACGTCCTGCGGGATCGGCCGGTCGGTGAAGACGCGCACCGAGCGTCGTGAGCGCACCACCGTCGCGAACGCCTCGGCGTCGGTGGCGACGGCGGGCTCGTGGTAGCGCTGCTTGCCGCGGACCTCGACGGTGGGAAGGTCGGCGGCTGGGGAGTCGGTGCTCACGGTGGGCTCCTGGGCTGGGGGTGTCGGGCGTGCGGGGCGGGTGCTCAGCTGAAGATCATGCAGCTCGACGTCGCGTGGGCGATCAACCGCCCCTGCGCGTCGGTCACCTGGGCCTCGGCGAGCGCGGTGCGGCGGCCCCGCTGGATGACGCGTCCGGTGGCGCGCAGCCGACCGGACTCGATCGTGGCCGGACGCAGGAACTTCACCGTGAGGTCGAGCGAGGTGTAGGCCTGTCCGACCTCGAGCGTGGTGTGCACCGAGCAGGCGGCGGCGGTGTCGAGCAGCGTCGAGAGGACCCCGCCGTGCACGGTGCCGAGCGGGTTGTAGTGGCGGTGCTCGGGCTCGAGCTCCACCCACACCGAGCCGGCCTCGGCCCCGAAGCCGATCATCCCGAGGGTCTCCGCGATGGGCGCGGGCGGCAGGTCGCCGCGGCTGACGGCCTGCATCAGCTCGAGGCCGGTAAGGGAGGTGGGATCGAGAGCGGGCTGGGTCTGCGTCATGGATCCAGCCTCGCGGTCGACGGTTGAGTCTGTCAACGAGACTCAGGTCGGGTACGGTGTGGGCATGACCACAGCACCCCCGGCGCTCGGCTTCTCCACGGCCAACTGCCAGGTCGCCGCGGCGATGGAGCTGCTCGGCGAGCGCGGCACCGTCGTCGTCCTGCGCGAGGTCTTCAACGGCGTGCGGCGCTTCGACGACATGCAGCGCCACAGCGGGCTGGCCCGCCAGGTGCTCAGCAACCGCCTCGCGCTCCTCGTGGAGCACGACGTCCTCCATCGAGTGCCCTACCGCCCCGAGGGCGGGGGCCGCGAGCGTCACGAGTACCGCCTCACCGCGAAGGGGTTCGACCTCTACCCGGTGCTCGCCGCCGTCGCCGACTTCGGCGCCCGCTACTACGCCGGGCCCGACGGCCCGCCCGTCGAGCTGGCCCACCGCGACTGCGGCGCGGCCGTGCACGTCGCCCTGGTCTGCGAGCAGGGCCACGCCGTCGACGACCTGCGCGAGGTCGCTCCGCGTCCGGGCCCGGGCGCCCGCCCGCTCGAGGGCTGAGGCCGGTCGGTCAGCGCTCGAGCACCAGCTGCCAGGCGAACCCGACGCGGTTGAACGGCTCGCGGTCGCACAGCTCCCGCTCGAGCGCGAGGAGCTGCTCGAAGAAGGCGGGGTCGTGCTTCGCGGCGTCGTCGACGAGGAGGTCGTTCGCGATCCGGTTGCCGAAGACGCCGACGGGCCGGAGCCCGGCGACGGCCGCCTGCGCGGCGGTGGTGTCCAGATCGACCTTGCGGGCGTCGGTGCGGAAGGTCACCACGCTCGCGCGCTCGGCGGCGAGCTCCTCCAGCGCCGCGGCCGGACCGGCGTTCAGGAGCTCGCGCAGGACCCGCCCGGCGGGGTTGACGTCCATGAGGGAGAGACGGCCGCCGGGACGCACGCGGCGGGCCAGGGAGCCGACGTCGTCGGTCGAGCCGTCGCGGTAGCGCAGCACGAAGTGGCACAGGACGAGGTCCCACTCGCCCTCGGGCAGGTCGTCGAGCCCGGCGTGCACGGTCGTGACCGCGGTGCCGGCCGCCGCGGCGCGCCGGCGGGCCTCCTCGAGCCAGGCGGCGGACGGGTCGAGGATCGTGACGTCGTGTCCGGCGACGGCGAGCGGCAGGGAGTCCATGCCGTCGCCGCCTCCGACGTCGAGGATCCGCACCCGGCCGCCGAGGTGCTCGACCTGGCGTCGGAGCACCTCTCCGACCACCGCGTAGCGGATCCGCGCCCACGGGGTCTCGGTGTGCTCACGCCATGCCGCCAGCCTGTCGCTGAACACGTCCGTCACACCGCTCAGTCTGCTCCTCGCCCGGTCCGGCGGTTCTGTCGGTGGTCGGGCCTAGCGTCGTCCGCGACGGCACCACCGGGGCGCCGCGGAGGAGAGCAGGCGTGATGGACGAGACCGATCCGGCCTGGCGAGCGCTCGCCGAGCGGCTGATCGACGAGGTGCTCCTGCCCGCCCACGAGCCCGCGCCCCGAGCCGTCGTCGAGCTCGTCGGCGACGACACCCTCCGCGCACCGCTGGTGCGCCTCGAGCGCGAGGGCGTCGGCGAGCACGCTCGCCTCCGCGCCGAGCTGCTGTGGGCGCCCGAGCCGCTCCCGGTCGAGGAGCTCCTCGCGCTGGGCTGGCATCCGCCGGAGCGCGAGCCGGAGGAGGAGGCGCCCGGCTCCCATCGCCACGTGCTGAGGCCGGCGGGCGTCACCGTGGAGGACGTCGCCTGGTTCGTCGGGGCGGTCGTCCGCACGCTGCGGGGCGTCCACGGCGTGCTGCACCCGGCCTTCCTCACCGCCACCGGCGTCTCCCTCGCCGGGCTGCGTCGCGCCGATCCGCCGAGCCGCAGGGTCGGGCCGCGTCCGGTCGAGGGCGACGACGTCGTCGCCGCGCGGGTGCCGCGCGATCCCGAGCACCTGCGCTCGCTGGTCCACGAGGCCCTCACCGAGCACCTCGGCCGACCCCCGGTCTGGGACGTCGACGGCGATGCGGAGGTGCCCGTGGGCGGCTCCCTGGTGTGGGTCCGGGTGCTCGAGCACCGGCCGTGGATCGAGCTCTTCGCCCATCTCATCGTCGATCTCCGACCGGGCGATCCCGCGATCGCCGAGGCCGTCGAGGAGCTCTCCGAGGCCCTGCCCTGGCTGCGGTTCGAGGCCGACGGCGAGCAGATCGTCGCCGTCCACACCGTCTGCGCCCTCCCCTTCTGCGACCTGCAGATGCAGCACCACCTGGCGGCGTTCGCCGGCGCCGACGCCCTGGCCGGCGAGATCGCGGAGCGGCTCGGCGGGCAGCGGTTCCTCGCCTGGTGGGCCGGACGCGACGACTCCGCGCCGCCGCCCCGCCCGGCGGCTCCGGCCGCCGTCGCCGGCACCCGCCCCGACGGCGCCGTCCGTGCCTCCGACCCTGACCTGGAGCCGCTCGAGCCGACGGACGCGCTGAGCGTCCTCCCGCAGGGGGCGCCGGCCTTCCAGGCCCGCCTGGCCGCGCTCGTGCTGCTGCTCGAGGCCGGTCCGGTCGACGCGGAGCTCGTGGCGAGCATGTTCGGCTCCCGTCGCGCCGACCTGGTCGCGGCCATGGGAACGGTCCGCACCAGTCCGCTGGTGCCCGCCCACCGCGTCGAGACCGTGGTCGGGCTGCTGCGCGCGGCGCTGTGGGGTGGGCCGCGGGGCGTCGTGGTGGCCGACGCCTCGGCCGTCATGCCTCCGCCGGCGCGCGCCCCGCGGAGCCGTCAGCTCTCACTGCTGGGCGAGGACGACGGCGACCTCCTCTGGGACGACGACCTCGGGTGACCCTTCGGGGTGGTCGAGGTCGTCGCGGTCACTCCTACGCTGGCGGCATGGCTGAGCAGAATCCCCGTCAGAACGTCACCTTCCCCAGCAACGGTCACGAGGCGCACGGCTACCTCGCGGTCCCCGAGAGCGGCAGCGGCCCCGGCGTCGTCGTCATCCAGGAGTGGTGGGGCCTCGACGACCACCTCGCCGACGTCTGCGATCGGCTGGCCGGCGAGGGCTTCGTCGCCCTCGCCCCGGACCTCTACGGCGGTCGCCTCGCGCACGACGCCGACACCGCGGGCGAGTACATGACCAAGCTCCCGGTCGAGCAGGCCGCGAAGGACCTCTCCGGCGCCGTCGACCACCTCCTCGGGCTGGACTCCGTCACCTCCTCCACCGTCGGCACGGTGGGCTTCTGCATGGGCGGTGGCTTCGTGCTGCTGCTGGCCGTCGAGGCCGGCGACAAGGTCTCGGCCGCCGTCCCGTTCTACGGCGTCGGCCCGGCCGTGCCGGACGCCTACCGCGGTCTCACCGCGGCCGTCCAGGGCCACTACGCCGAGAACGACGACTTCTACCCGGTCGAACAGGCGCGCGCCCAGGAGGCGCAGATCCGCGAGGAGTCCGGCGCGGAGGTCGAGTTCTTCTACTACCCGGCCGCCCACGCCTTCCACAACGACCGCGACAAGATGGGCACCTACGACGCCGAGTCCGCTCGCTCGGCCTGGACCCGCACCGTCGACTTCCTGCGTGCGAAGGTCCGCTGACCGGATCCTGACGCTCGACGCCCCTTTCCTGACGGCCCGCCCCCTCCCTGCAAGGGGGCGGGCCGCCTAGCGTCGAGGACGTGCGGCAGCCGCCGTGCGATCCCGAGCAGAGAGCGCGCCATGTCCCCGTCCGCGTCGGACGCCCCCCGACCCTGGCATCCGGTCGTCCCCGACCATCCCGAGCACTGCATGCTCACCGTCCCGGTCGTCGGGACCCCCGAGACCTGGCACCTGCAGGTGCACCGGCTGCGCGACGGGCGCCGTCTCGTCGTCGCCTTCACGACCCAGGTGCAGGCCCGAGCCGTCCTGGGCGAGCACCAGCTGCTCGTCGACCTCTCGCTCGGCTCGCTCGTGGCGATGACCGAGGCGCTCGGCTGGGAGGTGCGCATCGATCCGACCCGGGTCCTCGCGGGCCCCGGGGTCAGGGTCGCCTGACCCCGCTCCTCCTGCCTGGCGCCGCACGACGCCGTGGTCCGTGGACGCGTCCCTCACGCAGCGTGACGCGTCCCGGACCCGGCGGTGCTGCCGATGCTCAGGCCGTGATCGCGGCGCCCGAGCCGGCGTCGCCGCGCCCGGTGAGCCGGGCGTGGCGGGCGAGGAGCTCGTCGACGACCGCGACGAAGCGCGTGGTGCTCTCGCCCACCGCGACGTCGTCGAAGTAGTGGTGCCGCATCGCGACCCGCGCCAGGTGGTGCTCGTCGTGCTCGAGCCGGGCGGCGATCAGCGCGCCCAGGCGGTCGCGGTCGTCGGTGTCGACGACGTCGGCACAGCGGCTGACCGGGACCTCCTCGCGCAGGCGCTCGGCGTCATGGTGACGGTCGGTGAGGATGATCGGCGCCTCGGTGCGCAGGTAGAGCCAGTCCAGGCCGACCGAGGAGACGTCGGTGATGATCGCGTCGCAGCGCGGCATGACCCGCAGGATGTCGCCGACCGGGATCGCGCGATGCCCGGCGGCCGGGTCGCGGCGGGCGGCGTCCTCGACGAGGTCGCTGATCGCGCGGTGGCTGGCGGCGATGACGGGGTCGGGGCTGGTGGTCACCTTCGGGTGCGGCTTGTAGACCAGCCGCACGTCGGGCAGGTCGAGCACCGCCTGCACGATCTCGCGTCCGAGGGTGTCGACCGAGGTGTAGTTGTTGTAGTCGGCGTCGCCCTCCCACGTGGGGGCGTAGAGCACCGTGCGGCGCGGGCTCTCAGGCAGCAGCGGCTCCTCGCGCAGGTCGAGCTGGGGCCGGCCGATGCGCACCAGGCGGGAGTCGTCGAACTCCAGCAGACCGGAGACGTAGCGCTGGACGGCCGCCTCGCCGGCGACGAGCACGCGGTCGTAGGCCTTGGCGTTGTTGCTGGCCATCGAGCCCTTGTCGCTCTCGCCGTGGTTGATGTGCACGTGCAGCATCCCGGCGTCGAGGAGCGACTGGAAGTTGAGCATCGAGTTGTTGCAATAGAGCACCACCCGCGCCTGCAGGCGGGCGTAGAGCGCGGTGAGCTCGGGGAAGGACGGCGCGAGCAGCACCGGGAGGCGGGTCCGAGCGCGCAGCGCCTCCGCCGTGCCGGGGTCGCGGACGACCAGGCCGACCGGATGGCTCTCGTCGAGTACCTCGAGCACGGGCACCCACTGCAGCAGCTGGTAGAGCCGGGTGGGATCGTCGGCGTAGTAGGCCAGGACCGAGACATCGTGCACGGGCGAATCGTAGGTCCGCGGGGCCGGTTCCCACGCATCACGGCGGCGATCGACGTGAGACGTGCGGCACGTCGGCAACCACGGCAGGATCGGCGTGCGTCGCACCGATGTGATCGCACCGTCCCGTCCCGCGGAGGAGCCCCTGATGACGTCGTCGTCCCAGCAGCCGACTCCGACCTCGCCGACGCGTGGAGGGGGGAGCGACCGGGCCATCGACGCGGTGGTGCTCGACATCGGCGGCGTCCTGGAGATCCAGGACGACGACGTCTTCCCCGGACCCTGGTGCCGACGCACCGGCATCGACCCGCAGCGCCTGCAGGAGGCGTTCGACTCGCTGAGCGGCGACCCGATGACCGGCGGCATCCAGGAGGAGGCGATGTGGACGCACGTGGCGCAGGTGCTCGGGCTCGACGACGCCGCCCGCGCCTCCCTCGTCGACGACTTCTGGCTCTGGTACGTCGGCACGCTCGACGAGACACTCGCCGCCTGGGTGCGCTCGCTGGGGGAGCGGGGCGTGCACACGGCGCTGCTCTCCAACTCCGCGCCCGGGGCGCGGGAGCACGACGCCTGCTGGGGGCTCACCGAGATGGTCGAGCTGGCCGTCTACTCCCACGAGGTCGGCCTGGCCAAGCCCGACCCCCGCATCCTGCGCCTCACCACCGACCTCCTCGGGGTGGCGCCGGAGCGCACGCTCCTGATCGACGACGCGGCGGCCAACGTCGAGGCCGCGCGGGCAGCCGGCTGGGCGGCGGTCCAGCACCGCGACGCCGTGTCCACGATCGCCGAGGCCGAGGCGCTCCTCGGGGCGCGTCCGTAGGATCGGGACGTCCCGAGCGCCCGCCACGCGTCGCGAGGAGAAGGTCCGATGTCCCAGAGCGAGTCCGCGCCGGCCGTCGAGGTGCCGTCGTCCCGGGTGGGGGAGGACGCCCCCGGCGACCTCGAGCGCTTCGTCGAGGAGGCCCAGGCCACGCTGGCCGCCGACCCCGAGCTGGCCGCGAGCCTGCACGACGTGCTGCGACACCTGCGCAGCACGCCGCTCGACCTCACCGGCGGCGAGGCCGCCGAGGGCTGAAGGTCCCGGGTGCCGCGGGCCCGCGACCCTGCACCCGCGGCGCGCGGACGGCGAGGCTGGCGGCATGACCCCACTCGCGACGACCGTCCTCACCCACGGTGGCGACCTGCACGGCGTCTGGTTCTGGATCGCCTTCCTCGGCACCGTCGTCGGCCTGCTCATCGCCGCCATGGCCTGGTGCCTGGTACGCGCGGTGCGCGTCTATGACGCACCCGCGCGTCCGACGGCGCGCCCCCACCGCAGCAGCCCCTTCTGAGCCCGCCCGCGCAGGCGGACGGACAGGACTCAGGCGGCGAGCTCGCGTGCGGTGCCGAGCAGGCGCTGCGCCTCGGCGCGGTCGACCCGCGCGAGGGTGAGCGCCGCCAGCACCAGCGAGGTCACGACGTCGGTGCGGCGCTCGAGGTCCGCGCCGGCCTCCACACCGGCCTCCACGCCCGTGGGCACGGCACGCACGGCCACCAGCCCTCGGCGCACGGCGTCGCGCAGCGTGCGGCGGTACTCGGCGATGGTCGCGCGCACCGCCTCGTCGGCGCCGATGGGCGTGCTGGCCGCGGTGAGCAGCAGGCACCCGGTGGCGGTGGCCTCAGCGGGGGAGCGCACGGCCTCGAGCAGACCGGCGAGATAGCCGTCGAGGGCCTCGGGGGCCACCTCGCCGGTCGAGAGCGGCGCCAATCGCGGGGCGATGACCTCGTCGAGGTAGCTCGCCACGGCGGCGTCGAAGAGCCCGCGCTTGCTCTCGAAGGCGTGGTAGAGGCTCGAGCGCCCCAGGCCGGTGACGCGTTCGAGGTCGGCGATGCCGACGGCGTCGAAGCCGCGCTCCCAGAACAGCGCTCGGGCGGCGCGGACCACGTCGTCGCGGTCGAAGCCTGCTGTGCGTCCCATCACCTCTCCGTGGCTTGCGTGCTCAGGGCTCCAGTCTATTGTGGAACGGTCAGTACACAAACAGGAGAGGCCGTGATGTCCACCCAGACCAGCACCCAGATCCAGCTCGTCCGCCGCCCCACCGGCTGGCCCACGCCGGAGGACTTCCGCACCGTGCAGGTCGAGTACGGCGACCTCGGGCCCGGCCAGGTCCGCGTCGTCAACGAGTTCCTCTCCGTCGACCCCTACATGCGCGGTCGCATGAACGACGTCCGCTCCTACGTGCCGCCCTTCGCGCTCGGCGAGACGATGACCGGCGGTGCCGTCGGCCGCGTCGTGGAGTCGACCGTCGAGGACGTCCCGGTGGGCGCCCTGGTGCTGCACCAGCACGGCTGGCGCGACGTCGTCCAGGAGGACGCCGGCGACTTCCGGGTCGTCCCCGAGATCCCCGGCGCTCCCAGCTCGCTGCACCTGGGCCTCTTCGGCCTCACCGGCCTGACCGCGTACGTCGGGCTCACCGCCATCGCCGACCTCCGCGAGGGCGACACCGTCTTCGTCTCCGGCGCCGCGGGCGCCGTCGGCACCGTCGCCGGTCAGCTCGCCCGGCTCCTCGGTGCCTCCCGCGTCATCGGCTCGGCCGGCTCGGCGGAGAAGGTCGCGCTCCTCACCGAGAAGTACGGCTACGACGCCGCCTTCAACTACAAGGACGGCCCCGTCCGCGAGCAGCTGGCCGCCGCCGCGCCCGACGGCATCGACGTCTACTTCGACAACGTCGGGGGCGAGCACCTCGAGGCCGCCCTCTCCGCGTTCAACGACGGCGGCCGGGCCGCCCTGTGCGGCGCCATCTCCGCCTACAACAGCGAGGGCGAGCCGGCACCCGGCCCGCGCAACCTCGCCAACGCCATCACCCGGGGCCTGACGCTGAAGGGCTTCACCCTCGGCGACTACCGCCACCTCGCCCCGGAGTTCCGCGAGCGCCTCACCCCGTGGTTCGCCGAGGGCCGCCTGGCCTGGGACGAGACGGTCGTCGACGGCGTCGAGAACACCGTCGACGCGTTCCTGGAGATGATGCGCGGCGCGAACATCGGCAAGATGGTCGTCCGGGTCGCCCCGCCGGCCTAATCCGGGCTCACCCCGACGGAACTCCTCGACGGTCCCTTCCACGGTCCTCGGGTCGCCCTTCGACGGCCCCGGTCCAGCAGCGCGGACGCGCGCGGACCGGGGCCGTCGGCGCCGCTAGATTGCGGGCCATGCTGGCCACCACGCGTGACGGAGCCGTGTCCCTCCTCGAGCTGCAGCGTCCGGAGCGACGCAACGCCCTCGACCTCGCCCAGTGCCGGGCGATCGACGCGGCGGCCGCCGCCGAGGTCGAGGCCGGCGCGCGCGTGCTCGTCGTCACCGGCCAGGGCTCGTCCTTCTGCTCCGGCGCCGACCTCACCGGCGTCTACGGCGATGAGTTCCTCCAGGCCCTCTACGGCATGCTGCACGGCCTCACCCGCCTGCCCGTGCCCATCATCGCCGCCGTCAACGGCCCCGCGATCGGCGCCGGCACCCAGCTGGCGCTGGCCTGCGACCTGCGCGTCGCCGACGAGTCCGCCCGCTTCGCGGTGCCCACCGCGCGCAACGGCATGGCCGTCGACGCCTGGACGATGCGTGCGCTCGCCCACGTCGCCGGCGGCGGGGTGGCGCGCCGGGTGATGCTCGCCGCCGAGACCCTCGACCGCGACGAGGCCCTGCAGCACGGCCTCGCCGACCGCGCCGGCGACCTCGACGCCGCGCTCGCCTGGGCCCAGGAGATCGCGACCCTCGCCCCGCTGACGCTGGCGCACAACAAGCTCGTGCTCAGCCGCCTCGTCGACACCGCGCACGACGCCGAGATCGACGCCTCCTTCGCGGCCTGCTGGGCCAGCGAGGACGTCCGCGAGGCGGCGACGGCCCGCACCGAGCGACGTGCGCCGGTCTTCCGCGGCCGCTGACCGGCCCTGACGAGCACCGGTCGGCGGCTGACCGCCCGCTGGGCCCGGTGATGACGCCGGCGGCCCGGCAGGCGATAGTGGCAGCACGCTCCTCGACGTCGAGGACCAACCCTGGAGGAACACGTGAAGCGCATCCTGGCCGCCCTGGCGGTGACCACCACCCTCGCGACCGGTCTCGTCGCCTGCGGCGGTGACGACTCCACGAGCTCGTCGTCGGACTACTGCGGCCAGCTGAAGAAGGCCAAGTCGGTCTTCGACGCCCTCGACGACCAGGACGTCAGCAAGTTCGACGACGCCCTCAAGACCGTCTCCGACTTCGCCGACTCCGCGCCCGACCGCGTCCGCGACGACTGGAAGACCCTCGACGACGCCCTCGGCGAGCTGGAGAAGGCCCTGGCCGGCGCCGGCGTCAAGCTCAGCGACCTCGCCACCATCCAGCAGGGCAAGCTGCCCGCCGGCGTCGACGCCTCCAAGCTCGCCGACCTCGGCTCGAAGATCCAGAAGATCGGCAGCGACGAGACCCAGAAGGCCAGCGACGCGATCCAGAAGGACGCCAAGGACACCTGCAAGGTCGATCTCAGCTCCTGATCCAGCCGTCCCCGCGGTCGGCCGGCGCCCCCACCCTCCGTGCGGAGGGAGGACGGCGTGCCCGGCCGACCGCTAGGCTCTGCCGCGACCCGGCGTCGCCGGGTCGGAGCCCCTCCGGCTCCGCGCCGAACCCCTGAAGGACCCTGACGCACGACGATGGACGGCCCTCGAAGTCGCCCGCTCCCTCCGCCCGCCCGACAGCCGGCGCACTCCCACGTGCGACCTGAGCCGGGCCGCTCGCATCGGAGGGAGCTCCGATGACGCCGTGGCTGCTGCTCGCGGCCTCGCTCCTGCTGGTGCTCGCCTGCGGCGTCTTCGTCGCCGCCGAGTTCTCCCTCGTCACGGTCGACCGCACGCGCGTCGACCAGGCCGCGGCCGACGGCGACGCCGGGGCGATCGGCGTGCAGAAGGCGCTGCGCTCCCTCTCGACGCAGCTCTCCGGCGCCCAGGTGGGCATCACGGTCACGAACCTCGCGATCGGATTCCTGGCTGAGCCGGCGGTCGCCGAGCTCGTGCGCGCTCCGCTGCGCTCCCTCGGCCTGCCCGACGGCGGCGTCGGCCCGGTCGCGCTCGCGCTCAGCCTGACCCTGAGCACCGTGCTGACGATGCTCTTCGGCGAGCTGGTGCCCAAGAACCTCGCGATCGCGCGTCCCCTCGAGACCGCGCGCGCCACCCAGCGTCCGATGCGGGCCTTCACCCGTGCGACGGCGCTGCCGATCAAGGCGCTCAACGGCTCGGCCAACGCGCTCGTCCGGCGCCTCGGCGTCGAGCCGCAGGAGGAGCTGCGCTCCGCGCGCAGCTCCACCGAGCTGGCCTCGCTGATCCAGCGCTCGGCCGACGAGGGCACCCTCGACGCCGACACCGCCGAGCTCATGGAGCGCTCGGTGGAGTTCGGCACCCGCACCGCCGGCGAGATCATGACCCCGCGCGTGCGCACCTCCAGCCTCGAGGCCAACGACCGCGCCATCACCGTCATCGAGATGGCGCGCTCCACCGGGCACAGCCGCTTCCCGGTGCTCGACGCCGAGGACGTCGTCGTCGGCACGGTGCACGTCAAGCACGCCGTGGCCCTGCCCGTGCACGAGCGGGCCACCGTGAAGGTCAAGCACCTGATGGTCCGGCCGATCGTCGTCCCCGACTCGATGCGCCTGGACCCGCTGCTGGCCCTGCTGCGCGAGGACGGCTTCCAGATGGCCATCGTCCTCGACGAGTACGGCGGCCAGGCCGGCATCGTCACCCTCGAGGACGTCATCGAGGAGATCGTCGGCGACATCGCCGACGAGCACGACCGGCTCGCCTCACGCGGCCGCCAGCGCCGCGACGGCAGCTGGCTGCTCTCCGGGCTCCTGCGACCCGACGAGGTCGAGGACCTCACCGACATCGCCCTGCCCGAGGGCGAGGACTACGACACCGTCGCCGGGCTGGTGCTGCGGCTGCTCGGCCGCATCCCGACCGCCGGCGACCGCGCCGAGGTCCCCGTCCCCGATCCCGCCGCCGACGACGACGAGCCGCGCCAGCGCCTCGCGGTGCTCACCGTCGAGCACATGGACGGCCTGCGCATCGATCGGCTCTCCCTGCGGGTCCTCGAGCCGACCGGACCGGACGTCGACCAGGACGAGCACCCCGAGCACCACGAGCATCCCGAGCACCGCGAGCAGGGGGACCCGCGATGAGCGACACCGCCGCCATCGGGCTGGCCGTCCTGCTGCTGGCCCTCAACGCCTTCTTCGTGGGCGCGGAGTTCGCGCTGATCTCCGCGCGCCGCAGCCAGATCGAGCCCAAGGCCCAGGCCGGGTCGCGGATGGCCCGCTCGACCCTCCAGGCGATGGAGAGCGTCTCGCTCATGATGGCCGGCGCCCAGCTCGGCATCACGATCTGCTCCCTCGGCCTCGGTGCCGTCGGCGAGCCGGCCGTCGCCCACGTGCTCGAGCCGGTCCTGCACGACCTCGGCCTGCCCGACGGCCTGCTGCACCCGATCGCCTTCTCCATCGCGCTGCTGATCGTGGTCTTCCTCCACGTGGTGCTCGGCGAGATGGTGCCCAAGAACATCGCGATCGCCGGACCCGATCGCGCCGCCCTGGTGCTCGGCCCGCTCCTGCTCGGCATCGTCACCGTGCTGCGCCCGCTCATCGCGACGCTCAACGCGTTGGCCAACGCCTCGCTGCGTCTGCTGCGCGTCGAGCCGAAGGACGAGGTGTCCTCGACGTTCACCCGCGAGGAGGTCGCGGCCATGGTCGAGGAGTCGCGCGGCGAGGGGCTGCTCCAGGACGACGAGTACGACCGGCTCGCCGGCGCGCTCGGCTTCACCGAGAAGACCGTCGCGAGCGTCCTGATGCCGCCCGCCGGACTGGCGACGGTGCCCCGCGGCGCCACCGCGGCCGACGTCGAGGCGCTGTGCGCCGGCACCGGCTTCAGCCGCTTCCCGGTGCAGGGCGCCGACGGCGACCTCGTCGGATACCTCCACATCAAGGACGTCCTCGAGACCGACGAGGCCCGTCGCCTGCGCGCGGTCGAGGACAAGTGGGTGCGGCCCTTCGCCCCCGTGCGGCCCGACGACCGGCTCCACGAGGTGCTCGAGCAGCTCCAGCGCCGCGGTGCCCACATGGCCCGCGTGGTCGACACCGAGGGCACCACGCTCGGCGTCGCGACCCTCGAGGACGTCATCGAGGAGCTCATCGGCGAGATCCGCGACGCCGCCCACCATGACGAGCCGGTCGGATGAGCGGCACGCCGAGCGCGGGGTGGCTGTGACGACGGCCGCCGACGGCGCGGATAGGGTGCTGCCCGTGGCAGGGACGACGACGGCGAGCACCGCTGTCTGGACCGTGCCCAACGTGCTGAGCGGCCTGCGCCTGCTCGGGGTGCCGCTGTTCCTCTGGCTGGTGCTCGGGCCGGAGGCCGACGGCTGGGCGCTGCTGGTCCTCGTGGTCTCCGGGGCGACCGACTTCCTCGACGGCTGGCTGGCCCGACGCTGGAACCAGACCACCGTCGTCGGCCAGGTGCTCGACCCCGTCGCCGACCGGCTCTACATCCTCGCCGTCGTGGTGGGCCTGGGCCTGCGCGACGTCATCCCGTGGTGGATGGCGATCTCCATCCCGCTGCGCGACGCGCTCATGTGGGGTCTCGTGCCGCTGCTGCGCACGCGGGGCCTGAGCTCCCTGCCGGTGCACTTCCTCGGCAAGTCGGCCACCTTCAACCTGCTCTACGCCTTCCCGCTGCTGCTCCTCGGCGACGGCGAGGGCGTCGGTGCCGAGCTCGCCCGCGTGTTCGGCTGGTCCTTCGCGCTGTGGGGCATCGGCCTGTACTGGTGGGCCGGGGTGCTCTACGCCGTCCAGGTCCGGCGCCTGCTCGCGACGACGGAGCGGATCAGGTCCTGACGTGGGCCGCCCGACCACGCCCGAGGCCCCGCCCGCGCCGCTGCCGGCGCGGGTCACGACGCCGCTGCTCACCCTCATCACCCAGCAGTCGCTCGACGAGGACTACCTCCACGCGGCCGAGCGTCGCGCCGCCCGCGATCGGGAGGAGGGGCGTGCGGAGGTCGCCGCGGCCGACGACGACGAGTCCGCCGGCCGCCTGCAGCGCTCGCACGTCATCGCCGGCGCCGTCCTGGCGCTCTTCGGGCTGCTGGTGATGACCGCGGTCATCCAGACCGCCCGCAACGCCGACTCCACCGAGGCCGGCCGGGCCACGCTGATCCAGCGCATCGACGACCAGCGCCGGCTCGTCGCGGGGGAGCAGGAGCGGATCCAGCGGGACCAGAGCGCCAACGACGACGCCGCCTCCTCCCTCGCCCAGCTGCGCAGCGTCGTCGGCACCACGCAGGCCCGGCTGCGACGCCTGCAGATCGCCACCGGCTATCTCGCCGTCACCGGCCCCGGCGTCAGGATCACGGTCAAGGACGCCGCCGACGCGGGCGACGGCGGCGAGCTGGTGCGCGACACCGACCTGCGTCGGCTCGTCGACGGCCTGTGGCAGGCCGGCGCCGAGGCGATCTCGATCAACGGCCAGCGCCTGAGCCCGCTGACCGCGATCCGCAACTCCGCCTCGGTCGTGAACGTCAACTACGCGCCGCTGCGCGCGCCGTACGTGGTGAGCGCCATCGGCGACCCCAAGCGCCTCCAGGCCGATCTGCTCGACACCGAGAGCGGCGCGGAGTTCATCGGCCTGGCCGACCAGTACGGCTTCGGCCTCACCATGCAGAATGTCGACGACGACACCGGACTGACCCTGCCGGCGGCACCGCGCCGCGGCCTGCGCTGGGCCAAGGACGTCAGCGAGACCCGTCGTCCCGACCTGAAGGAGACCAATCCGTGATCGCCCTCCTCGGACTCCTGGTCGGGGTCGTCGTGGGCCTGGTCGTCCAGCCCGACGTCCCGCTGTCGCTGGAGCCCTATCTCCCGATCGCGGTCGTCGCCGCCCTCGACGCGGTCTTCGGCGGGTTCCGCGCGTTCCTCGACGGCATCTTCGACGACAAGGTCTTCGTCGTCTCCTTCGTCAGCAACGTCGTCATCGCCGCCGCCATCGTGTGGGTGGGCGACCAGCTCGGCGTCGGCGGCCAGCTCTCCACCGGCGTCATCGTCGTGCTGGGCATCCGGATCTTCTCCAACGTCGCCGCGATCCGACGGCATCTCTTCCATGCCTGAGCACGACCCGGCTCCCGCCGAGCCTGCCGAGCCCCGCGAGCCCGGCACGCAGAGCGCGGGGGAGCAGGCGCCCCAGACCGGGCGCGGGCGCCTCGTCGCCGCGCTGCGCCGGCCGAGCCGGGCCCAGGCCGTGGTGGCCGTCCTGCTGGCCGCCATGGGGTTCGGCGCGGTCACCCAGGTCCAGCAGAACCAGTCCAGCGACTCCTACGCCGGCTACCGCGAGCAGGACCTCATCGACGTCCTCTCGGGCCTGGCCGGCACGACCCGGCGCGCCCAGGACGAGGTCGACCGGCTCGAGGCCGCCAAGCGCCAGCTCGAGACCGACACCACCGCCCAGCGCACGGCGCTGCAGCAGGCCCGCCAGGAGAACGAGACCCTCAGCGTGCTCGCCGGCCTGGTCCCGGTGTCCGGGCCAGGCATCCGCGTCACGATCACCGAGGTCTCCGGCAAGGTGAAGGCCTCGACCTTCTACGACATGATCCAGGAGCTGCGCAACGCCGGCGCGGAGTCGATGCAGGTCAACGGCTCGGTGCGGGTGATCGCCTCGACGTCGGTCACCGACACCACCGGCGGTCTCATCATCGACGGCAAGCGGCTCACCGCCCCGTTCGTCGTCGACGTCATCGGCGATCCCAGCGCGCTCAACGGAGCCATCTACTTCCGCGAGGGACCCAGCGAGGACCTCGCCGCCGACGGCGCCCGGGTGAAGGTCGACGAGCAGACCTCGCTCGACATCGACACCGTCCGCACGGTCACCGATCCCGACTTCGCCGCCCCGGCCGACGCCCAGTAGCCTGCCCGGGCAGGGCCTGGGCCCTGCTCCGCACCACCCCGCACCGCCCACGCTTCCAGGAGGCCACGTGTACCCCGAGGACCTGTCCTACACCAGCGAGCACGAGTGGGTGCGCACGCCCGGCGAGCACGAGGGCTCGGTGCGCATCGGCATCACCCAGTACGCCCAGGACGCCCTCGGCGACATCGTCTACGTCTCCCTGCCCAGCGTGGGGGAGGCCCTGGAGGCCGGCTCGACCTGCGGCGAGCTGGAGTCGACCAAGTCGGTCAGCGACGTCTACGCCCCCGTCTCGGGCGAGGTCGTGGCCGTCAACGACGCCCTCGACGCCACCCCCGAGCTGGTCAACACCGACCCGTACGGCGCCGGCTGGCTCTTCGAGGTCGTCCCCGCCGACCCCTCCGCGCTGGACGGCCTCCTCGACGCCGCCGCCTACCAGGCGGGCCTCGAGGGCTGAGACCCCGTCCCGCCCCGCGCACCGCGCGTGGCTGGTAGGTTCGAGGCCAACCATCACCCTGCACCTGCAGGTGAGGGTTCCCGGGGTTCTCCGGGAGCGACGACCGACGCCGGAGGAGTAGCCCGATGCCGTTCTGCACCGCGTGTGGCAGGCAGAATCCCGATGACGCCCGCTTCTGCGCCCAGTGCGGCAACCGCCTGGTCACCGACCTCCCGGCCACGCCGCCCGTGGCCGACGCCGGCGTCGAGAGCACCGCGACGATCCAGCTCGGCCTCGACGCCCGCGACACCAGCGACCGCGCGCTCGACCCCGTCGACGCCGAGGCCGTCGACGCCCTGCCCGCGGGTCACGCGCTGCTGATCGTCCAGCGCGGTCCGGGCTCGGGCAGCCGCTTCCTGCTCGACGCCGACGACATCAGCGCCGGCCGCCACCCCGACAGCGACATCTTCCTCGACGACGTCACCGTCTCCCGGCAGCACGCGGACTTCCACCGCACGGCCTCCGGAGGCTTCACCGTCACCGACGCCGGCAGCCTCAACGGCACCTACGTCAACCGCGACCGCATCGACACCGTCACGCTCAGCGACGGCGACGAGGTGCAGATCGGCAAGTTCCGCCTCGTCTACTTCGCGGGCCACCCGGCCGGCTGAGGTCCCGCCCATGAGCCCCACCAGCGTGCCCACGCCGGGTGCCGGCGGCTCGCCCGATCGGATGAACATCGGCGAGGTGCTCGACCGACTGCGCCCGGACTTCCCCGGCATCACGATCCCGAAGATCCGCTTCCTCGAGGACAAGGGCCTGATCAAGCCCGAGCGCACGCCGGCGGGCTACCGGAAGTTCTCCGTCGCCGACGTCGAGCGCCTGCGCTACGTCCTGCGCATGCAGCGCGACCACTACCTGCCGCTGCGGGTCATCGGGGAGCACCTCGACGCGATCGACCGTGGCCTCGAGCCGCCGCCGATCGAGTCGGTCGTCCCGACGGTGCCCACGGTCGCCCTGGCCGCCGACGGCCTGCCGAGCCCGGAGTCGTTCCGCCGGCGCGACGGCCTGCGGCTCTCGCGCAAGGAGCTGCTCAAGGTCGCCGAGGTCTCCGAGGAGCTGCTGGCCGAGCTCGAGCGCTTCGGGCTGATCACCGCTCGCCACGGCACCGGGCACTACGACACCGACGACCTCGTCATCGCCCAGACCGCCCGCGAGCTCGCCGACTTCGGCATCGAGCCGCGTCATCTGCGGGCCTTCAAGACCGCCGCCGACCGCGAGGTCGGCCTGGTGCAGCAGGTCACCGCGCCCCTGGCCCGGTCGCGCGACGCCGCTGCGGCCGCACGCGCCGAGGACGCCGCCTCGCAGGTCGCGGCGCTGTCGGTGCGCCTGCACGCCACGCTGGTGAAGGCCGGCCTCGGCCACTGACGCGCGTGCTGGGTCGCGGCGCTAGGGTGAGGGCGTGCGCGAAGTCGATGTGATGGGCGTCCGGGTCGAGATGCCGACCAACCAGCCGATCGTGCTCCTGCGCGAGGTCAGCGGCGACCGCTACCTGCCGATCTGGATCGGGGCCGTGGAGGCCACGGCGATCGCCTTCGCCCAGCAGGGCGTGGTCCCGCCCCGCCCCCTGACCCACGACCTGCTCAAGGACGTCCTCGAGGTCACCGGCAACGACCTCACCGAGGTGCGCATCACCGACGTCAAGGACGGCATCTTCTTCGCCACCCTCGTGCTGTCCTCGGGCGCCGAGGTCAGCGCGCGTCCCTCCGACTCCATCGCCCTCGCGCTGCGCACCGGCAGCCGGATCGTCTGCGCCGAGGAGGTGCTCGACGAGGCCGGCCTCGCCGTGCCCGCCGAGCAGGAGGACGAGGTCGAGGCGTTCCGCGAGTTCCTCGACCACGTCAGCCCCGAGGACTTCGAGTCCGGCCCGAACGCCGGCTGATCTCACCCTCATCTTGAGATTGAGGGTTCGACACGCCGTCGACGTCTTTGACCCCCTCCGGAGCCCGGCCGTACGGTGAACCGTCTCTGTTGTAACTCCACCGCTGTGATCTGACCGGTCCCCGCACCTTCCCCTTCGGAGTTACGCTCAACGGAGTAGCCATCGGAGGACCGCGTGAACGAGCACGAGCAGCAAGTCGGTGACGTCGACGCCGCGCGCGCCGAGGAGGTCGCGGAGGAGCAGGGTCTGCTCTTCACCGACGACGTCTCGCCGCTGCCCAGCGATCTCGGCTACCGCGGCCCCACGGCCTGCAACGCCGCCGGCATCACCTACCGCCAGCTCGACTACTGGGCCCGCACCGGCCTGGTCGAGCCCACCGTGCGCGGGGCCAGCGGCTCGGGCTCGCAGCGGCTCTACTCCTTCCGCGACATCTTGATCCTCAAGGTCATCAAGCGGCTCCTGGACGCCGGCATCTCGCTGCAGAACATCCGCACCGCGGTCGAGTTCCTGCGCGAGCGCGGCACCGACGACCTCACCCGCGTCACCCTCATGTCCGATGGCGCCTCGGTCTATGAGTGCACCAGCAACGACGAGGTCATCGACCTCCTCCAGGGCGGTCAGGGCGTCTTCGGCATCGCGATCGGCGGCGTCTGGCGCGAGATCGAGGGCACCCTCGCCGAGCTGCCCAGCGAGCGCGCCGCCGACTCCGACGGCGCCGCCCCGGTCGCCGGCGACGAGCTCGCCGCCCGCCGCGCGGCCCGCACCGCCGGCTGACCCGAGCGCACCGCACCACCGCACGTCCTCCACGAACCGCCCGGCACGCGCCGGGCGGTTCGTCGCGTCCGGGGCCCGACCCGGTAGCCTGGGCCCCGCTGACCATCCCGCACGGGAGAGCTCCGGTCCGACCGGAGCGCCGAAGGGGCAACTCCTCCCCGGAACTCTCAGGCGCCAGGACCGTGCGGAGGAGGCGACTCTGGAGCGGCGACGACGCTGCGACTGAGGGGGAGGGAGCCCGTGACCTCCCGACCTCGAGGAGCCCCATGTCCTTCGCCGATCGTCACATCGGTCCCCGTGACGCCGACGTCGCCACCATGCTCGCCGCCCTGGGCCATGACTCGCTCGACGCGCTCATGGACGCCGCGGTGCCCGCCAGCATCCGCACCCGCGAGCCGCTCGACCTGCCCGAGGCCGCCTCGGAGTCCGAGGTCGCCGCGGCGATGCGGGCGCTGGCCGGCGCCAACCGCACCGCGGAGTCGATGATCGGCCTGGGCTACCACGCCACGGTCACCCCGCCGGTGATCCGCCGCAACCTCCTCGAGGACCCCTCCTGGTACACCGCCTACACGCCGTACCAGCCCGAGATCTCCCAGGGACGCCTCGAGGCCCTGCTGAACTTCCAGACCGTCGTCTCCGACCTCGCCGGCCTGCCCACCGCCAACGCCTCGCTGCTCGACGAGGGCACCGCCGCAGCCGAGGCGATGACGCTGGTGCGCCGCGCCAACCGCAAGGCCGCCGGCCCCTTCGTCGTCGACGCCGACGCCCTGCCGCAGACCATCGAGGTCGTGCGCACCCGCGCCGAGGCGATGGGCATCGAGGTCGTCGTCGTCGACCTCGCGGGCGACGCCGCCGCACTCGACGCCGCCGTGCCCGAGGGCCCGGTGTGCGGCGTGCTCGTGCAGTACCCCGGCGCGTCGGGTCGCGTCCTCGACCCCCGCCCGGCCATCGAGCTCGCCCACGCCCGCGGTGGCCTGGCCGTCGTGGCGGCCGACCTCCTCGCGCTCACGCTCCTCGAGGCGCCCGGCGAGCTCGGGGCCGACGTCGTGGTCGGCTCCTCGCAGCGCTTCGGCGTCCCGCTCTTCTACGGCGGCCCGCACGCAGGCTTCATGGCCGTCTCCGCCGGCCTCGAGCGTCATCTGCCCGGCCGCCTCGTCGGCGTCTCGGTCGACGCCGAGGGCCGCCCGGCCTACCGCCTCGCGCTGCAGACCCGCGAGCAGCACATCCGCCGCGACAAGGCGACCTCCAACATCTGCACCGCCCAGGTGCTGCTGGCCAACGTCGCCTCGATGTACGCCGTCTACCACGGTCCCGAGGGGCTCCGGGCGATCGCCGAGCGGATCGCCGAGCACGCCGCCACGACCGGCGCGCTGCTCGAGCACGCCGGCATCGAGCTGGTGCACCGGGCGTACTTCGACACCCTCCAGGCCCGCGTGCCCGGTCGGGCGGCGGACGTCGTCGCGGCCGCCCGCGAGCGCGGGATCCACCTGCGCCTGGTCGACGCCGACACCGTCGGCATCAGCGTCGGCGAGACCTGCGACGGCCGCGTCGTCGCCCAGGTGCTGCGCTCATTCGACGCCTATCCCGAGGGCGAGCACGTCGCCTACGGCGGCGGACCCGGGCTGCTGAACGTCGTGCCCCGGCGCACCACGTCCTACCTGACCCACCCCGTCTTCCACGAGCACCGCTCCGAGACCCAGATGCTGCGCTACCTGCGCCGTCTCTCGGGTCGCGACTACGCGCTCGATCGCGGCATGATCCCGCTCGGCTCGTGCACGATGAAGCTCAACGCCACCACCGAGATGGAGCCGGTCTCGCTGCCGGGCTTCGCCGACCTGCACCCCTTCGTCCCGGCCCAGGACGCCGAGGGCTACCGGCAGATGGTCGACCAGCTCGAGGGCTGGCTGGCGGAGGTCACCGGCTACGACCGCGTCTCGATCCAGCCCAACGCCGGCTCCCAGGGCGAGCTGGCCGGTCTCCTGGCCATCCGCGGCTACCACCGCAGCCGCGGCGACGTCGGCCGCGACGTCTGCCTGATCCCGAGCTCGGCCCACGGCACCAACGCCGCGTCGGCGGTCATGGCCGGCATGCGCGTCGTGGTCGTGAAGTCGGCCGACGACGGCACCGTCGACCTCTCCGACCTGCACCAGCAGTGCGAGAGGCACGCCGACTCGCTGGCCGCGATCATGGTCACCTACCCGTCCACCCACGGCGTGTACGAGGGCTCCATCACCGAGCTCTGCGACCTCGTGCACCGCTACGGCGGCCAGGTCTACGTCGACGGCGCCAACTTCAACGCCCTGCTCGGCTACGCCAAGCCCGGCCTGTTCGGCGGCGACGTCTCGCACCTGAACCTGCACAAGACCTTCTGCATCCCGCACGGCGGCGGTGGCCCCGGCGTCGGTCCGGTGGCGGTGCGGGCGCACCTCGCGCCGTTCCTGCCCACCCACGCCCAGCACCCCGAGGCCGACAAGCGCGAGGGCATCGGCCCGATCTCGGCCGCGCCCTACGGCTCGGCGGGCATCCTGCCGATCTCGTGGGCCTACGTGCGGCTCATGGGCGGCGAGGGCCTGACCCGCGCCACCGCAGTGGCGGTGCTCGCGGCCAACTACGTCGCGGCCCGTCTCGACGGCCACTTCCCGGTGCTGCACCGCGGCGAGAACGGGCTGGTCGCCCACGAGTGCATCCTCGACGTCCGCGGCATCACCAAGGACACCGGCGTCACCGTCGACGACGTCGCCAAGCGGCTGGTCGACTACGGCTTCCATGCTCCGACGATGTCGTTCCCGGTGGCGGGCACGCTGATGGTCGAGCCCACCGAGTCCGAGGACCTCGCCGAGATCGACCGGTTCTGCGAGGCGATGATCGCCATCAAGGGCGAGATCGATCGCGTCGCCGCGGGGGAGTGGACCCCCGAGGACTCCCCGCTGCGCCACGCGCCGCACACCGCCCGCTCGCTCGTGGGCGAGTGGGACCGCGCGTACTCCCGCGAGGTCGGCGTGTTCCCCGCGGGCATCGACCCCGACAAGTACTGGCCGACCGTCTCGCGCATCGACCAGGCCTACGGCGACCGGAACCTGCAGTGCTCCTGCCCTTCGCCGGAGGTCTTCGCCGAGGAGTCCTGAGGGACGGGGCTCTCGGGGGCTCTCGGGGGCTCTCGGGACCTCAGAGGGCCTGGGAGACGCTCGACATGTGGAAGTCGGGCACCCGCAGGGCCGGGGTGGCGGTGCGGGAGAACCAGTCGTCACCCCACTCGCGGCTGAAGCTGCGCTCGGTGGCCGAGGCGTGGCTGAAGCGGCGCAGGAGGTCCAGCGGGCTCTCGTTGAACCGGAAGTTGTTGGCGACGCCGACGATCTCGCCGTCCTCGACGACGTAGACGCCGTCGCGGGTCAGGCCGGTGAGCAGGAGCGACTGGGCGTCGACCTCGCGGATGTACCAGAGGCTGGTGACCAGCAGGCCGCGCTCGGTGCCGGCGACGAGGTCCTCCAGGGTGCCGGAGGCGCCGTCGACCTCGAGCACGAGGTTGTCGACCGCCGGGGTGGTGGGCTGGCCGGTGAGGCCCGCGGAGTGCCGGGTCTGCAGGAGCGCGGTGACGACGCCGTCGCGCAGCCAGTCGGTGGGCCCCAACGGCAGGCCGTTGTCGAAGACCGAGGTCTGGTTGCTCGACGACGAGGCCACGGTGAACGGGGCGCACTCCAGGCCGGGGAAGGCGGGGTCGGAGCGCAGGTGGACGCCGGGGCGCACCAGCTGCTCGCCGATGCGGGTGCCTCCGCCGGGACGCGAGAACGCCGACTGGCCCTCGTGCGCGACGCGGGCGCCGGCGTTCCAGTAGGCGTCGATCACCAGGTCGGCCACCGAGCCGGGCGGCAGGATCGTGTCGTAGCGGCCGGCCGGAAGGTCGATGCGTCGGCGCCCCCAGGCCAGGCGCCGGGCGATCTGGTCGTCGAGGGCGAGCGCGTCGACGGAGCCGACGTCCGTGGCGGCGCCCCCGACCCAGGCCGACTGCGAGAGGTCGGTGGGCTTGCCCGTGCAGGCGTAGTGGCCGAACGGCTGCTCGTGGCGCAGCCGCAGCCCGGTGGTGGAGCCGAGGTAGGTGGTGGCGACGTGCTGGTCGACGAAGCCGTACAGGATCCGGTCGGCCGCGCTCGCGCGGGAGAACGCCTCGCCGAGCGCCGGGGCGAAGCGGCCGTAGACGCCGATGTCGGTGGCGCCGGGGGCGGCGTCCCAGTCGTCGGAGGCCCGCCCTGCCACCAGCTCGGCGGCGTCCTCGGCCGGCGGCGCCTGGCCCGCGGCGACGTCGGCTGCCTCGACCAGCGCGAGGAGCGCGGCGAGGTCGCCGGCGCTGCCGGACACCGAGCCCACGCCCACGCCGTCGGCCGAGCGCGCGAAGGCGACGACGGTGGCGCTGCGCGAGCGCATCACGCCGTTGGTGGTGAGCGTGTTGTTGGCCCAGCGCAGGTTGGCGCTGGAGGACTCCTGCACGATGACGATGCAGTCGTCGGAGCGGCTGGCCCCCAGGCCGCGCTCGACGAGCTCCTGGGCGGTGACGGGTGCGTCGGTGGTCATCAGCGGCCACCCTCCTCGGTGGTGTTGAGCACGCGGACGTCGCGGAACAGCGCCGACGGCGCCCCGTGGCTGACGGCGGCGACCTGGCCCGGCTGCGCCTTGCCGCAGTTGAAGGCGCCATGGAGCACCCAGGTCTGCGGTCCGCCGACGGCCTCCATCGAGCCCCAGAAGTCGGTCGTGGTGGCCTGGTAGGCGACGTCGCGCACCTGGCCCTTGAGCTCGCCGTCCTCGATGCGGTGGAACTGCTGACCGGTGAACTGGAAGTTGAACCGCTGCATGTCGATCGACCACGAGCGGTCGCCGACGATGAGCAGCCCGCGCTCCACCCGGGAGACCAGCTCCTCGGTGGAGGGCCCGTCGGGATCGGGCTGGAGGCTGACGTTGGCCATCCGCTGGATGGGGATGTGCCCGGGGGAGTCGGCATAGGCGCAGCCGTTCGACCGTCCGCCGCTCACCTCGGGCAGCAGCGCCGCGGTGGGCCGGTCGAGCTGGTAGCCCACCAGCACGCCGTCGCGCACGAGGTCCCACGACTGCGCCTCGACGCCCTCGTGGTCGTAGCCGACCGTGGCGAGGCCGTGCTCGACGGTGCGGTCGCCGGTGACGTGCATGATCGGCGAGCCGTACTGCAGGCTGCCGAGGCGGTCGGGCGTGGCGAAGCTGGTGCCGGCGTAGTTGGCCTCGTAGCCCAGCGCGCGATCGAGCTCGGTGGCGTGGCCGATCGACTCGTGGATCGTCAGCCACAGGTTCGTGGGGTCGATGACGAGGTCGTAGCGCCCGGCCTCGACGCTCGGCGCGCGGAGCTTCTCGGCGAGCAGCTCGGGCGTGCGGGCGATCTCGGCGTCGAAGTCGTGCCCACCCGGGATCGTGGCGTCGGTGAGGTACTCCCAGCCGCGTCCGACGGGGGCGGCGAGGGAGGTGAGGGAGTCGAAGAGATCGCCGTGGCTGCCCATCGCCTCGAAGGACGGCTCGAGCCGGATGCGCTGCTGGGTGGCGCGAGTGCCGGCGAGGTCGGCGTAGTAGGTGCACTCCTGCACCTGCTGCACGCTCGCGGAGGCGTGCTCGACGGCGTCGTGGCGCCGCAGCCGGGCCGTCCAGTCGACGAGCAGACCCCTCTTCTCGGCCACCGGCACCGCGAACGGGTCGGTGCGGTAGGAGGAGACCCAGGTGACCTCGCCGTGGCTCGGCTCGGGTGCCAGCTCGACCGGACGCGTGGTCATCGCCGCCGCGACCTCGGCGACCGCGATCGCCTGCTCGGCCAGGCGCACGGCCGACTCGGGGGTGAGGACGACGTCGGCCGCGAACCCCCAGGCGCCGCGGTGCACGACGCGCACGCTGATGCCGAGGTCCTCCGCGTCACGCACCGCCTGCACGACCTCGTCGCGCACCGCGATGTGCTGGTGGCGGATGCGCTCGATCCGCACGTCGGCGTGGCTGGCTCCCAGCGCCCGGGCCCGCGCGAGCGCGGCCTCCGCGAGCGCCTGCCGGGGCAGGTCGAGGAACGAGGCGTCGATCGCGGCTGCGCTCATGACTCGAACCTAGGCGATGCCCCCCCAGGGCTGGCTTCCAGGGCTGGGGGCAGGGCGGGGGCAGGGCCGGGTGTCAGGCCTGCTCGGTGGTGCCGATCCGCACCCTCAGCGTCGATCCGGCGCGCGACTTCCCGACGATCAGCTGGGTCGGGATGCGGTCGCGCATCTCCGCGACATGGCTGACGACGCCGACCACGCGTCCGCCGTCGCGCAGCGCGTCGAGGGTGTCGAGGACGTCGTCGAGGGTGTCGGCGTCGAGGGAGCCGAACCCCTCGTCGACGAAGAGCGTGTCGAGGCTCGCCCCGCCGACCTCGCCGGTGATGACGTCGGCCAGGCCGAGGGCCAGCGCGAGGGAGACGACGAAGGTCTCGCCGCCGGACAGCGTCGCGGGGTCGCGGGCCTCGCCGGACCAGTCGTCGCGCACCAGCAGGCCCAGGCCGCCGCGGGTCTCGCGCTGCCCCCGCTCCGCGGTGTGCTCGAGCCGGTAGCGCTGGTCGGTCATCCGACCGAGCCGGACGTTGGCGGCCTCGACGACCTGCGCCAGGCGGTAGGCCAGGACGTAGGCGGAGAGCCGCATCTGGAGCCGGTTGTCGGCCGACTTGCCCTCGACGAACGCCGAGAGCCTGGCCGTGCGCTCGTGCTCGCGGGCGAGGGGTGCCCAGGAGGCGAGGAGGGACTCGAGCTCGCCCAGCAGCGAGGCCAGGCGCCCCGCGCGCTCGGTGGCGCGGGCCAGCGCCGTGCGGGCCTCGGCGAGCGCCGCACCGGCCGCCTCGTGCTGCGCGGCGAGCACGGCAAGGTCGGGCGCGACCGGCGCGGGGTCGAGGAGGAGGGTCGGGTGGGAGGCCTCCAGGGCAGCGCGGGTGCGCGCCGCGACGGCGCGACGGGCGCCCTGCGCCTCGACCTGCTCGGTGAGCGCCGTGAGCGTGCGGTCGTCGAGCATCGCGGCGAGCGCGGCGTCGCGGTCGGGCAGGGCCGCCTCCGCCAGCGCCGCGGCGAGGTCGCCCTCGGCCTCGCGGTGGGCCTCCTGGGCCGTCTGCTCGGCGGCGAGGGCCGCCGCGGCCTGCTCGAGACGTCGTCGAACTCCCTCGGCCGCGGTGAGCGCATCGGCGAGGGTGGCGGACTCGTGTGCGCCGAGGAGCGCGGTGAGCGCGTGGGAGAGCTCGTCCTGCTCGGTGGCGAGGGCGATCTCGCGCTCGGCGAGGACGGCCGCCTCGGTGCGCAGGGCGGTGGCGCGGGCGGCGAGGTCGTCGGCCTCCGCCTCCAGGGCGGCCAGGTGCTCGCGAGCGGGGGCGTGGTCGAGGGCGGCGCTCCGGGTGGCCGAGAGCTCCTCGGCCAGCGCGGTCGACTCCGCCTCGAGGACCTCGAGGGTGCTCCCGCCGGCACGCTCCTCGAGGCGGGTGAGGGTCACCTCGAGGTCGCGGACCGCCTCGGCCCGGGAGTGCTCCAGGGCCTGGGCGTCGTCGAGGGCGTGCTGCGCGGTCCGCTCGACGTCGGCGTCGACCACGCCCTGGGAGGTGGCCTTGTGCGGGTGGTCGGCGGAGCCGCAGACGGGGCAGCACGCGCCGACGGCCAGCCCGGTGGCGAGCTCGGCGGCCATGCCGGCGATGCGCGCCTCGCGCAGCTCGAGCAGGTGCTCGCGGGCGCTGAGCGCCGCGCTCCGCGCCTCGACGTGGGCCTGGCGCGCGGGCAGCAGCTGAGCGGAGAGCCGAGCGTGCTCGACGTGCGCGGTGCGTCGGCGCTCGAGCTCGGCGGCCCGGGCCTCCAGCGCCTCGACGCGCTGCTCGGCCGCGAGCGCGGTGTCGCGGCGGCTCACGGCCTCCTCGAGCAGCCGCGGCAGGAGCGCGGCCCGCTCGTCGAGGGCGCGGGCGTCGAGGGCGAGCGCCCCGTGGCGCGCAGCGACCTCGGGGCGGCGCCGCCGGACCTCCTGCAGGCGCCGCTCCTGCGGCAGGGCGGCGCGCAGGGCGGCCACGCGCTCTGCGGCCTCGGCGGCGCGGTGGGACAGCGTGTCGAGGTCGGGCTCGCCCGTGGCGAGGTCGTGCGGGGCCAGCGCGGCGAGCGCCGTCGCGCGGTCGCGGACCGCCTCGGCACTGCGCCGAGCGGCCCGGGTGCTGAGCTCGAGGTAGGGACGCACCGTGGCGGCCCGGCGGGCGGCGGCGAGTCGCTCTTCCGCGGCGGCGGCCTCGTCGGCCGCGGCGGCGAGGTCGTGCTCCTCGCGTCGCAGCGCGACGATGCGGGTGACGGCCTCGGCGAGCGCCTCGGCCGCGCGGAGGCGCTCGGCGGACTCCGCCTCGGCGTCGGCGGTGGCGGCGACGACGTCGGTGGCGCGGGTGAGCGCCTCGGTGGTCGTGGTGCGCAGGGACTGCGCCCAGGCCAGCAGCGTGCCGTCCTGGGCGGGCTCGGCGAGGTGCTCGGCCTCGACGCCCTCGACGCCGTCGGGCAGCGCGGCGTCGCCGGCCTCGAGGACCCGCCCGGTGAGCACCGCGATCTCGCCGAGCAGCGCGTCGCGGCGGCGGCGCTGGTCGAGCCGTCGTTCGCGCAGCCAGCGCTCGACGTCCTCGAAGCGGCCGGTGCGGAAGAGGCGCTGGAGCAGCTGGTGACGCTCGTCGGCGCGGGCGCGCAGGAAGGCCTGGAACCGGCCCTGGGGGAGCAGGGCCACCTGCGTGAACTGGGTGAGGCTCATGCCGAGCAGCGAGCCGAGGAGGTCGCCGGCCTCGTCGAGACGGCTCGTCAGCGGGCTCCAGGCACCCCCGCGCAGCTCGCTGACGGTGACGCTGGCGTGCTCGGAGGTCAGGCCGGTGCCGCGCTTCTTGGGCCGCTCCCAGGCCGGGGTGCGCGAGATCAGCAGCCGGCGGCCGCCGAGGGTGGCCTCGAGGCGCACCCGCGGCTGCACGCCCGGGGCGGCCTGGTCGCAGCGCAGCCGCTTGGCGACGGCGCGATCGCCGGGCACGTCGCCGAAGAGCGCGAAGCAGACGGCGTCGAGGACGCTGGTCTTGCCGGCGCCGGTGGGCCCTGAGAGCAGGAAGAGGCCCGCCGCCGAGAGCGTGTCGAGGTCGACCTCGACGGTGTCGGCGAACGGCCCGAAGGCGGTGATCTCGAGGTGGTGCAGGCGCATCAGCCCACCAGGTCCTCGAGGGAGAAGAGGGTGTCGGCCTGGTCGTCGTCGCAGCAGGCGTCGACGGCGCGGCGCAGCAGGGCGGCCTCGTCCTTCTCGGGTGCGCGGCCGCGCATCGCGACGAGGAACTCCTGCGCGATGTCGTGGTCGGTGCGCCCCTGGCTGCGGGTGGCGGGCAGCGAGCCCAGCGTCGGTGCGAGGGAGTCGAACCCGAGCACCAGCGCGTGCGGGAAGCGGCGACGCAGCCGCTCCATGGCCTGCAGCGGACGCTCGACGTCGGTGAGGGTGACCTGGACCCAGCTCTGCTCGTGCGCCTCGAGCGCGGGGTCGGCGAGCAGCGTCTCGAGCTCGCCGCGGAGCCGGGCCAGCGGGCGCGGCACGGGGGCCTCGACGAAGGTGGCCGACTCGACGCCCGCGGCGCCGAGGTCGATGAGCCAGGAGCCCTTGGCGTGGTCGGTCTCGGAGAAGGAGTAGGCCAGCGGCGAGCCGCTGTAGCGCAGCGCGTCGTCGAGGACGTGGCGCCCGTGCAGGTGCCCCAGCGCGGTGTAGGAGATGCCGTCGAAGAGCGCTCCCGGCACCATCGAGACCCCGCCGACGCTGATGTCGCGCTCGGAGTCGGACTCGCGGGGCGTCACCGAGCCGCCGCCGACGAAGGCGTGGGCCATCACGAGGGACCGCACGCCCGGCCGCCCGGCGAGGTCGGCGCGGATGCGGCGCATCGCCTCGCCCAGCGCGGCCTCGTGGGAGCGGCGCTCGAGCGCCCAGGGGCCGGCGACGGCCTCGGGGTCGAGGTAGGGGATGCCGTGGACGGCGACCGGGCCGTGCGCGTCCTCGAGGAGGAGGGGCGTGCCGACCGCCGAGACGTCGGTGCGCAGGTGCACGCCGGCGGCGTCGATCAGGCGCGAGGAGAAGCCCAGACGCTGGGCGGAGTCGTGATTGCCGCTGGTGAGCACCACCCGGGCGCGCGAGGCCGCGAGCCGGACGAGGGCCTCGTCGGCCAGGCGCACGGCGTCGACCGGCGGGAGCGCGCGGTCGTAGACGTCGCCCGCGACCAGCACGAGGTCGACGGCCTCGGACTCGACGACCTCGAGCAGGTGGTCGACGAACACCGCCTGGTGGGTGAGCATGCCCTCGCGGTGGAACGACCGGCCCAGGTGCCAGTCGGAGGTGTGGAGGATGCGCACAGGACGAACCTAGGAGGCGCCGCCGACAATCCCGGTGAGCCCACGCCGTGCCCGGCCTGTGAGCCGCGTCGGGTGCGGGCGCGGAGCGCTCAGCAGTACCGGACGACCCGCTCGGCCCGGGCGAAGCCGTAGAGCGCGAGCCCGGACTCCACGGCCAGCCGCGCGCTGAGGCTGGTGGGCGCCCCGACCGCGACGAGCGCCCCGATGCCGGCGGTGACGGCCTTCTGGACCAGCTCGAACCCGGCCCGTCCGCTCACCACGAGCACGTCGCCGCCGGGCGCCTGGCCCCCGAGCACCCGCGCGCCGGTGACCTTGTCGACGGCGTTGTGCCGTCCGACGTCCTCGCGGACGACCAGCATCGTCCCGTCGGCGGTGGCCAGGCCCGCGGCGTGGACCCCGCCGGTGCGTGCGAAGACGGCCTGGTGGGGGCGCAGCGCGTCGGGCAGCGAGCGCACGACTTCGGGGTCGAGGTCGACGGGCGTGCTCGCCGCGCCGCCGCGCACGGAGAGCGCGTCGGCGATGCTGTCGGCGCCGCACACCCCGCAGGCCGACGAGCCGCTCGAGGCGGCCTCGTGCCGGGGGCCGGGCACGTGGTCGGGCACGGCGTCGAGGGTCACGGTGACGACGTTGAGCTCCTGCTCGGGCGCCAGGGTGCGGTCGGTGCAGTAGGCGACGCCGCCGATCGGCGCGGTGACGCCCTCGTGCACCAGCCAGCCGGCGGCGAGCTCGAAGTCGTGCCCCGGGGTGCGCATGGTGACCCACACGCGGTGCGCGTCGACGCCGGGCCAGGCCAGGCGGATCTCCAGCGGCTCCTCGGTGGCCAGGCGGTCCTCGTGACGCGACTCGCGCTCGGCGAGCAGCTCGACGACCCGCGTGCGGACCGTCGGGCCGGGCCGCCGGGCGCGGGAGAGCCCCACGCCCGGCGGCCGCGGCGCTCCGACCTCGCTCATGCGCGCGGGAACGCGGTGACGACGGCCAGCCGCGCCTCGAGCTCGTCGGCGGCGTCGGAGAGGCGACGACGCACCGCCGGCGGCAGCGACTCGTCCTCGGCCGCCACGCGGGCGGCGGCCAGCGTCGCGGGATCGAGGGACACGCTCGGGAAGAAGATCTCCGCGCTCGTGGCCAGCACCCATCCCGACCGCGTGCCGGCGGTGGCGGGCAGGTCGGCGAAGTAGCGCTCGACGTAGGGCCCGGTGACGGACTCCTGACCGCCGCGCCACAGGCCGACGCCCACGGCCTCGAGCTCGTAGTTGGGCACCTCGACCTCGCCGGTGAAGCGCTGCCACGCCCACGCCTTCGCCTCGGCGGTCGGACGGGAGGCCAGCGCCTTCGCGTGCTCGAGGACGGCGGCGTCGGTGTGCTCGGCGGCCAGGGCGGCGTCGAGCTCGGGCTGCTCGGCGTCGCCGAGGATCGCCAGGCGCACCCACACCCGCCAGCGCAGGTCGAGGTCGAGCGTGACGCCGTCGGGCGGCGTCTCGAGCCAGCCGCGCAGCAGCGCGGGGTCGCTGGAGGTCGAGATCGCGACCTTGAACGCGGTGGCCTGGGTCTCCGAGCCGGCCTCGGCGCCGTCGAGCACGCCGCGGACGGCGTCGTGCACCCGTGCCAGGGATCCTTCGGGCGCCAGGGGGAGCAGCCACCCGAGGATCCACGGGATCGTGCGTCGGCCCGTCAGGCCGGTGTCCTCCACCGGGAACGCGGCGACCGCCAGGTCGACGGCGCGCGCGGGGGAGAGGCTGGCCAGGCGCACGGAGGTGCGGACGTTGCTCCACACCGTGGCGCGCATGAGCGGGTCGTCGAGGCGCGGCAGCAGGTCGACGAGACCGGCCGCGGAGACGTCGTCGAGCAGCGTGGCGGCCCAGGTGCGCAGGTGCGGGTCGACGACCACGGTCTCGTCGGCGCCGAGGGGCGGCGTCAGCGTCGCGGGCTCGGCGCCGACCTCGACCTCGTCATGACGCCAGGCGGTGCCGTCGTGGCGGGCCACGGTGATGCGGTGACGACGATCGGCCGGCTCGTGGGCCGGCACGGTGCGGCTGATCGTGGAGGTCGCGCGGTCGAGCTCGAGCACGTCGGGGCCGCTGGTGCGCAGCCACTGGCCGACCTGCTCGCCGAGGTCGGTGCCCGACGCCTGCTCCCAGGCCCGCACGACGTCGGCGAGCTCGATGGTGCCGAAGCGGCGCTCCTCGAAGAGGGTGCGCACGCCGCCGAAGAAGGCGTCGTCGCCGAGGGTCGCGGCGATCTGGGCGAGGATCGAGGAGCCCTTGGCGTAGGAGATGCCGTCGAAGTCCTGCAGGGCCGACTGGTTGTCCTGCGCGCCGTTGCCCGCGACGGGGTGGGTGCTGCGGCGCAGATCGGCGGTGAGCCCCCACTGGCGGCGGCTGAAGGCGACCTCGGTCCAGGCGTCGTCGTACTCGGTGGCCTCGGCGGCGACGCGGTTGCCGAGGTACTCCGCGAAGGACTCGTTGAGCCACAGGTCGTCCCACCAGCGCGGGGTGACGAGGTCGCCGAACCACTGGTGGGCCATCTCGTGGGCGATCAGCGCGGCGCGCCACACGTGATCGGCGCGGGGCACCGGGCCGGGGAAGATCAGCTGGTCGCGGATCGTGATGCAGCCGGGGTTCTCCATCGCGCCGGCGTTGAACTCCGGCACGAACGCCTGGTGGTAGTCGCCGAAGGCGTAGCGCACGCCGAAGAGCCGGTGCAGCTCGTCGAGGCTCTGGCGGGTGATCGTGAAGAGCTCCCCGGCCTGCTCCTCGAGGCGCTCGCCGAGGCTGGCGCGCGCGGAGAGGCCCAGGCGGATGCCGTCGTGCTCGGACTCCACGACCCGGTAGGGCCCGGCGACGAGCGTCACGAAGTAGGTGGCCAGCGGCGGCGTCGTGGCCAGCTGCCACACCCCCGGCTCGACCTGCTCGGCGTGGCCGTTGCCGCGCACGATCCAGGCCTCCGGCACCTTCGCACGCACGGTGTAGGGGGCCTTGAGGTCGGGCTGGTCGAAGCAGGCGAAGACGCTCGGCGCGGCGTCCATGAAGCTCATGCCGTAGACGTAGGCCAGGCCGTCGGCGGGGTCGACGAACCGGTGCAGGCCCTCGCCGTCGGTGCGGTAGCCCATGACCGCCTCGACGACGATCTCGTGCTCGCCGGCCTCCAGCGTCAGCGGCAGCCGACCCTCGGCGAGCGTGCCGAGGTCGAGCGCGACGCCGTCGAGCGTCGCCGAGCGCGCCTCGACCGGCTTGAGGTCGAGGAACGTCGAGCCGGCGCCCGAGGTCAGCCGGATGACGGTGCGGGAGGAGAAGTGCTCCTCGCCGCCGTCGAGGTCGAGGTCGAGGTCGTAGGAGCGCACCTGCAGCAGGGCCGATCGGGCCTCGGCCTCGGTGCGCAGGAGCGGTCGGCTCGCAGCGTGGGTCGTCACGATCACCGACCCTATGCCGCGCCCGTCGAGCGGCTCGCGGCCCACCCTCCCGGTGCGGCTCGCGCGACCCTAGGCTCGGCCCATGAGCGATCCCACGCTGCGCGCCGTCGACCTCGTCCAGATCGGCCCGGAGCGGTACAAGGCCACCAACGGGCGCGGGGGAGTCCTGCCGATCGGCTCGGGCGAGGACCCCGACTTCACCCCCGTCGAGCTGCTGCTGGCCGCGCTCGCCGGGTGTGGCGCGGTCGACCTCAGCCTCATCACCGGACGGCGGTCGCAGCCGGAGTCCTTCGCCGCCCGTGCGGAGGGCCACAAGGTCAGCGACGAGCAGGGCAACCACCTCACCGGGCTGCGGGTCACCTTCGACGTCGTGTTCCCCGAGGGCGAGGCCGGCGACGCCGCCCGCTCCGTCGTCGCCCGCACCCTGCGTCAGATCGAGGAGCGGCTGTGCACCGTCGGCCGCACCGTCGCGATCGGCGAGCCCGTGCGCTATCTCGACGCGCACGCCCCCGACGCCGCCGGGGAGCAGGGCTGAGCGCGCACCGCCTGCCGCCGATCCCGCGGCAGGACGGACGTCGCATCGTCGTCACCGGCGCGTCCGCCGGTCTCGGGCTGGTGCTCTCCGAGCTGCTGGCGCACCGCGGCGCGGAGGTCGTGCTCGCGGTGCGCGACGTCGCCAAGGGCAGCGCGGCCGCGGCTGCGATCGCCGCGCGCCGTCCCGGCACGGGGCCCCGGCTGGACGTCCGGCGGCTCGACGTCGCCGACCCCGCCTCGGTGCGCGCCTTCGTCGCCGAGCTTCCCGGCGAGGTCGACGCCCTCGTCGCGAACGCGGGCGTCATGGCCACGCCGTTCCGCCTCACCGAGCTCGGCGCCGACCTGCAGATGACCACCAACCACCTCGGCCACCATCTGCTGACCTGCCTGCTGCTCCCGCGGCTGCGCGACCGCGTGGTCGTGGTGTCCTCCCAGGCGCACCGCCGGGCCGAGCCGGACTTCGACGATCTCGCCTGGAGTCGGCGCCGCTACCGCCCGATGGCGGCCTACGCCTGCTCGAAGCTGGCGAACCTGCTGTTCCTCGCCGAGCTGCAGCGTCGCCTCACCGCGGGGGGCTCGACGCTGCGGGTGCTCGGAGCCCATCCGGGCACCACGCGCACCGACATCACCCAGGGCGGCGGCGAGGGCACGCTGCGCCACCTCGGCCGCATCGGCCATCCGCTCGCCGGCATGCCGGTGTGGCGTGGCGCCCTGCCGCTGGCGGTCGCCACCACCCACGACCTGCCGGGCAACTCCTACCTGGGTCCGGACGGTCCGGGGGAGATGCTCGGCTGGCCGGTGCTGGTGGGCCGCTCGGCACTGGCGGGCGACACCGTGCTCGCGCGCCGCTGCTGGGATGTCAGCGAGGAGCTGACCGGGGCGGGTCTCAGCCGATCGTGACCTTGGAGATGTCGACGGGCGTCGCGGGCGCGCCGTCGTAGGGGCTCGAGCCGCCCTTGGTGCCGGCCTTGGCGAGCTTCGTGATCTCCTTGACCGTGGCGTCGCTGACGCTGCCGAAGACGGTGTAGTTCGGCGAGCTGTCGAGGGCGGTGCTGTCGCCGTAGACGATGAAGAACTGCGAGCCGCCGGAGTCGGGGAACTGGGTCTTGGCCATCGCCAGGACGCCGGTGGTGTACGACTCGTCGCCCTTGAGCTCGTCGGGGATGGTGTAGCCCGGGCCGCCCGTGCCGGTGCCCGTCGGGTCACCGCACTGCAGGACGAGGATGTCGCGGGTGGTGAGGCGGTGGCACGGCGTCTTGTCGAAGTAGCCCTGCGTGGCCAGCGACACGAAGCTGTTGACCGTGCACGGCGCGCGACCGGCGTCGAGCGTGAGGTCGAAGTCGCCGATGCTCGTGGTCATCGTGGCCTTGACCGTGCCCGAGACGTCGGGCGTGGCCGGCGGGGCCTTGACCTCCTTGGCCGCCGCGCCCGCGCTCGGGTAGGCGCAGGTCTGGCCCGATCCGCTGGAGCCCGACGCCGACGGCGAGGCGGCGTCGCCGGCCGTGGAGTCGTCGTCGCCACCGCAGGCGGCGAGGCCGCCGAGGACGACGAGCGTCGAGGCGACGGCGAGCGGGCGGGTCAGCGAGGCCAGGCGGATCATGACGCCGATGCTAGGCGAGGCGTCCGAGGGCTCCCCGGGCGGGAGGCGCGTTCTCAGTGGCTTCTCAGGGGCGCCTCTAGCCGTTGGCGCCGCGGGCGCTCACGGCCCAGCCTCGCAGCCCGCCGGCCTCCTGCACCCAGAGCTGGTCGGCGAGGTTGACCGCCGAGCACGCGTGGTTCGGGACGACGTCCACCGCCGTCCCGAGCGCGGGCGGCGTGCCGCACCAGTCGACGACCGCGTGGTGCTCGCTGAGCATCGAGACGCGGGCCTCCGGGTGGTCGAGCAGGCGCCCGAACCCGGTGGACCACGCGGCGCGGTCGGCGCCGAGCACCTTGCTGCCCGCGTCGAGCACCACCTGATCGCCGCGGCGGCTGACGACGGTGGCGCGGCAGGTCAGGGAGATGTCGGACGGCTCGACGACGCCGAGCTCCCACTGCTGGGCGTCGCCGAAGACGTACACGCCCGGACGCAGCTCGCGCGCGGGCGCCCCGGGCTCGCCGGCGATGCTGTCGGGATCGTCGAGACTCGCCGAGAGCGTGGGCGTCGAGCCGCCGGAGAGCAGCCGCACCTCCAGCCCCGTGGCCCGGACGCTGCCCGCCGCGGCCCGCAGGGCGACGCGCTCGGCCATCGCCGCGGCTCCGGCGCGGCCCGGCGCGTAGCCGTGGCCGGGGAAGGTGAAGACCCCCCGCACCGGGAGGCCCGCTCGCGTCGCCGCGAGGGCGACGTCGCCCGCGGCCTCGGGGGCGACGCCGGTGCGGTGGTGTCCGGAGTCGACCTCGACCATCACCTCGATGCCGGTGCCGCCGAGCAGACGTCCGGCGTTGGCCGCGGCCTCCACCGAGTCGACGCCGAAGGCGATCGTGCCGAGGTCGGCGAGATCGCGCAGCCGGCCCGCTCGCTCCGCGTCGAGCCACAGCGGATAGGCGATGAGGACGTCGGTGCAGCCGTTGCGCATGAAGACCTCCGCCTCGGCGACGGTCGCGACCGTCAGGCCGACGGCGCCGGAGGCCAGCTGCAGGCGGGCGATCTCCAGCGACTTGTGGGTCTTCGCATGGGGCCGCAGCGCCACCCGCGCCGCGACCGCGTCCTCGGCCGCCTTGCGGACGTTGCGCCGCAGCCGCTCGAGGTCGACGCGCAGGTGCGGGGTGGGGACGGGCACCTGCCCACGGTAGGGCCGGTGCTGACCGGCCGCGTCGGGACCCACCCTCGGGTGAACATGCCGAGGCGGGTGACGACCGCAGTCGCCACCCGCCATGGGGAGGGCAGGTCAGGAGGACACGACCGCGCAGGTCAGGCGCACGTTCAGGGTGTCCTGGGCCGGGATGCCCGGCGTGTAGACGGTGGCGCCGGTGCTGGTCATGAACACCTGGACCGCCTGGTCGGAGAGGTTCCAGTGGCCCGCGGCACCGAGCACCTTCTTGCCGGCCGGGCAGGAGAGGTTGAGGCTGCTGACCGTGTTGGCGGGCACGACCTGGCTCTTGGTGACCAGCTCGTAGGCGGAGATCCCGCTCGCGCCCTGCGCGCCGGCAGCGCCCTGAGGTCCCGCCGGACCCACGGGCCCAGCCGGACCGGTGGCGCCGGTCGCGCCCTTGAGCCCGGACCTGGCGCCGGCGCTGAGCTCGCCGATGCCGAGGCTGCCGTTCTTGACGTCCTTGCCGGTGAGGCTCTCGTCCTTGACGTTCGCGCCGGTGATGACGGTGGCGGCGAACGCGCCGGTGGCGCCGGAGAGCAGGAGGCCGGCGGCGAAGAGGCCCACGGCGGCGGGAGCGGAGAGTCGGCGGGAGCGGGGACCGGACGGCGCGGGGGCCGGCGCGGACGTGGCGAGGGAGGAGGTGGTCTGCGTGTCGGTCATGGGCCAGACCCTGCTCGGCGCCCCTTTCACAACTCTTGAAGCGCCCTTGCCGGCGACCGCGCTGGTCTGGACCGGTGGGCACCGGCACCGGCACCGGCACCGGCACCGGCCTCACCGTCCGTGCCAGTCCAGGGCCCGGCTGACGGCGTCGGCCCAGAGGGCGGCGTCGTGATCGCGCACGGCGGGGTCGATCGCGGGCTCCCACGCCCCGGCCCGGTGCCAGTTGCGGCGCAGCCCCTCGAGATCGGCCCAGTAGCCGACGCCGAGACCCGCGATGTAGGCCGCGCCCAGCGAGACGGTCTCGGAGACCAGCGGCCGCTCGACGGCCACGTCGAGCACGTCCGCGACGAACTGCATCAGCAGGTGGTTGCTCGTCATGCCGCCGTCGACCTTGAGGCGCGTGAGCGCGATGCCGGAGTCGGCCCGCATCGCCTCGACGACGTCGCGCGTCTGCCAGCCGGTGGCCTCCAGCACGGCCCGGGCGACGTGTCCGCGTCGCACGTAGCTGGTGAGCCCGACGATCACCCCGCGGGCGTCGGTGCGCCAGTGCGGCGCATAGAGGCCGGAGAAGGCCGGGACGATGTAGCAGCCGCCGTTGTCCTCCACCGTGCGGGCGAGGGTCTCGATCTGCGGGGCGGTCGGGATCATCTCCAGGGCGTCGCGCAGCCACTGCACCAGCGAGCCGGTCATCGCGATCGAGCCCTCGACGGCGTACACCGGCGCGTGCCCGGCGAGGTGGTAGCCGACCGTCGGGATCAGGCCGTGCTGGGAGTCGACGACCTGCTCGCCGGTGTTGGCCAGCAGGAACGCGCCGGTGCCGTAGGTGCACTTGGCCTCGCCGGGCGCGAAGCACGTCTGGCCGACGAGCGCGGCCTGCTGGTCGCCGATGGCGCCGCCGATGTGCACGCCGGGCAGCACCGTCCGGCAGGTCCCGAAGGGCCCGGTGTTCGGCACGATCTCCGGCAGCACGGCGCGGGGGACGTCGAGGAGGCCCAGCAGCACGGGGTCCCAGTCGTGCCGGCGCAGGTCCATGAGCATCGTGCGGCTGGCGTTGGTGACGTCGGTGACGTGACGCCCGCCGTCCGGTCCGCCGGTGAGGCGCCAGATCAACCAGGACTCCATCGTCCCGGCGAGCACCTCGCCCCGCTCGGCGCGCGTCCGCAGGCCCGGCACGTGGTCGAGCAGCCAGCGCAGGCGCGGGCCGGCGAAGTAGGCGGCGGGCACCAGGCCGCTGCGGCGGCGGAACTCCTCGCCGTGCCCGGCGTCCACCAGCGTCGCGACGTCGTCCTCGGTGCGGGTGTCCTGCCAGGTGATGGCGGGCGCCACCGGTCGGCCGGTGGCGCGGTCCCAGACGACGACCGTCTCGCGCTGGTTGGCGATGCCGATCGTGGCGACCTGATCTGGCGTGAGCCCTGCCTGGCGCACGGCCGCGGGCACGATGCGCTCCACGATGCGCCAGATCTCCTCGGCGTCGTGCTCGGCCCAGCCCGGCCGGGGGAAGCGCTGGCGGTGCTCGCGCTGGGTGAGGGAGACCATCTGGCCGTCGTGGTCGAAGAGCAGGCAGCGCGTCGACGTCGTCCCCTGGTCGATGGCCGCCACGACGCGGCGGGTGCGCGGGCTCACGCGGCGTCCAGGGCGCGGCCGACGGCGGCGGCGGTCTCGAGCACGGCGGCGGCGACCTCCGGCAGCACGCTGCCGTCGGTGCGCGCCAGGCGCGTGGTGGGGCCCGTGACGGCGACGACGCCCACCGCGAGGCCGCCGGCGCCGCGCACCGCCACGGCCACGTCGCCCACCTCCGGGTGGTGCTCGCCGAGCGCCGCCGCCCAGCCGCGGGCGCGCACCTCCTCGACGTCGGCGGCCAGGCGCGCCGCGGTGGCGGCCGTGCGCCGCGTGTAGCGCTCCAGCCCCGCGGGCGCGGCCCGATGGCCGCGGGCCGAGGCCGCCAGGAGCGCCTTGCCGACACCGGTGGCGTGCAGCGGCCAGACCTCGCCGACGCGCAGCCGCTGCGGCGAGTCGTCGGGGCGGAAGACGTGGTGCACCAGCTCCGCGGCGCCGTCCACGGGCACCGCGACGACGACCTCCAGGCGCAGCCGGGCGGCCAGCGAGTCGCACCAGCTCGTCGCGAGCGAGCGCAGGTCGTGGCGGTCGACGCCGGGCTGCTGGAGGTCGCGCAGGGCCGGGCCGAGCGCGTACCGGCGCGTGTCGGGGTCCTGGGCCGCGTACCCGACGTGCACGAGCGTGGCGAGCAGGCCGTGGACGGTGGGGCGCGGCAGGCCGAGCGCCCCGGCGATCTCGGCCAGCGCGAGGTCGGGCGCGGCGCCGAGGAGCGAGAGCACGGCGGCGCTGCGCTCCACCGACTGGATGCGACCGGGCATGAGAGCAGCCTAATGCGCGTTCGACCATGTCGAACGCCTCGCGTTGACCCCCGTCACACACGTGCCTACGGTTCCCGCGACCGCTGCACACCGGGGTGCCGCGGTGCCTACCGTGAGGCTGACCATGAGCCCTGCTGATCCTGCTGCACCGAAGGCCCCTGAGGGCCGACCCGCCGCGTCCGCGGCCCAGGTCGACCGGGAGCCCACGCTCCTGGCCGAGCTGAGCGCCGAGTTCGCCGGCACCGCGATCCTCATCCTGTTCGGATGCGGCGTCGTGGCCTCCGTCGTGGCGGCCGGCCGCGGCGACGTCGACTCGATCTCCTGGGCCTGGGGCCTGGGCGTCGTGCTCGGCATCTACACCGCCGGACGCATCACCGGCGCCCACCTGAACCCCGCCGTGACCATCGCCCTGGCGACCTTCCGCGGCTTCGCCTGGTCGAAGGTCGGGCCCTACGCCCTGGCCCAGCTGGCCGGCGCCTTCGTCGCCGCGCTGATCGTGCGCTTCACCTACGGCGACTTCATCTCCGCCTTCGACCCCGACCTCGGCAAGAAGTCGATGGGCATCTTCTTCACCTCGCCCGGCGTCGACGTCAACGGCTCGCCGGTCGGCCTGACCACCGCCTTCGCCGATCAGGTCGTCGGCACGGCCATCCTGGTGTTCCTCGTCTTCGCCCTCACCACGGCCGTCAACAACCCGCCGCTGGCCAACCTCACGCCGTGGTTCGTCGGCATGGTCGTGGTCGGCATCGGCATGGCCTGGGGCGCGAACGCCGGCTACGCGATCAACCCCGCCCGCGACCTCGGCCCGCGGCTGGCGGCCTGGGTGAGCGGCTACGGCAACACCGTCTGGGAGTCCGCGTCGAGCGGGTCCGTGTACTTCTGGGTGCCCCTGGTGGCGCCCGTGATCGGCGCCCTCATCGGCGGCGCGCTGTTCATCCAGCTCGTCGAGCGGCACCTGCCGCCCGAGGAGTCCGTCCCCGAGAGCCCGAGCGGGGAGCGGGGCGTCCAGCAGGACGCCGCCGCCCGCTGAGGGCCGACCGACCGACACAGACCTCACAGAGAGAAGGACCACCCATGGCCACCTACGTCGGCGCCATCGACCAGGGCACCACGAGCACCCGCTTCATGATCTTCGACCACGGCGGCAACGAGATCGCCCGCCACCAGCTCGAGCACGAGCAGATCCTGCCGCGCGCCGGCTGGGTCGAGCACAACCCCGTGGAGATCTGGGAGCGCACGAGCGCGGTCATCCAGACCACGCTCAACAAGGCGCGTCTGCAGCACTCCGACCTCGCCGCGATCGGCATCACCAACCAGCGCGAGACCACCGTCGTCTGGGACCGCCGCACGGGCCGGCCGTACTACAACGCGATCGTGTGGCAGGACACCCGCACCGACCGCATCGCCTCCGCGCTCGACCGCGACGGCCGCGGCGACGTCATCCGCGCCAAGGCCGGCCTGCCGCCGGCCACCTACTTCGCCGGCGGCAAGATCCAGTGGATCCTCGAGAACGTCGACGGCGTCCGCGAGGCCGCCGAGCGAGGTGATGCCCTCTTCGGCACCACCGACACCTGGGTCACCTGGAACCTCACCGGCGGCACCGAGGGCGGCGTCCACGTCACCGACGTCACCAACGCCAGCCGCACCATGCTGATGGACCTCGAGACCCTGCAGTGGGACGACGAGCTGCTCGGCTTCTTCGACATCCCGCGGCAGATGCTCCCGGAGATCAGGTCCTCCTCCGAGCACTACGGCACCACCACGGTCCACGGCCCCGCCGGGGGAGAGGTGCCGATCACCGGCATCCTCGGCGACCAGCAGGCCGCCACCGTCGGCCAGGTGTGCTTCGAGCCCGGCGAGGCCAAGAACACCTACGGCACCGGCAACTTCATGCTGCTCAACACCGGCACCGAGATCGTCCGGTCCAAGGCCGGCCTGCTCACCACGCCGGCCTACAAGCTCGGCGACGCCCCGTGCGTCTACGCGCTCGAGGGCTCGATCGCCGTCACCGGCTCGGCGGTGCAGTGGCTGCGCGACCAGCTCGGCATCATCTCCGGCGCCTCGCAGTCCGAGGCCCTGGCCCGCCAGGTCGAGGACAACGGCGGTGTGTACTTCGTCCCGGCGTTCTCCGGCCTGTTCGCGCCCTACTGGCGCTCCGACGCCCGCGGCGCCATCGTCGGACTCTCGCGCTACAACACCAACGCCCACCTGGCCCGCGCCACCCTCGAGGCGATCTGCTACCAGTCGCGCGACGTCGCCGAGGCCATGGAGCAGGACTCCGGCGTCAAGCTCGAGGTGCTCAAGGTCGACGGCGGCGTCACCGCCAACGAGCTGTGCATGCAGATCCAGGCCGACGTCCTCGGCGTCCCGGTGAGCCGTCCGGTGGTCGCCGAGACCACCGCTCTGGGTGCTGCCTACGCCGCCGGCCTCGCCGTAGGCTTCTGGTCGAGCACCGACGAGCTGCGGGCCAACTGGAACGAGGCCAAGCGCTGGATGCCCGAGTGGAGCGGCGAGCAGCGCGACCAGGCCTTCGGCCAGTGGAAGAAGGCCGTCGAGCGCACCCTCGACTGGGTCGACGTCGACTGACGCACCGCCCGCAGTGCCCGCCACGCCCGCCACGCCGCGTGACCTGTGAACCCCCGTGACCCCGTGTGACCCCGTGCCGGGTCGAGCGCGATCCGCTCGGCCCGGCCGACACGACCTCTCCGAGGCGACTCGGAGGACGAAGGAGAACCCATGATCCCCGTGGCCCTCTCACCCGAGGCCCGCAGCACGGCGCTGGAGCGGCTCGAGCAGGACCGCCTCGACGTCCTCGTCATCGGCGGAGGCGTGGTCGGCGCAGGCGCCGCCCTCGACGCCGCCACCCGCGGCCTGAGCGTCGGCCTGGTCGAGGCACGCGACTTCGCGTCGGGCACCTCGAGCCGGTCCTCCAAGCTCGTGCACGGCGGCCTGCGCTACCTGGAGATGCTCGACTTCCGCCTGGTGGCCGAGGCGCTCAAGGAGCGCGGACTGCTCATGCAGCGGCTCGCCCCGCACCTGGTGCGGCCGGTCCCGTTCATCTACCCGCTCCAGCACCGTGGCTGGGAGCGCTTCTACGCCGGCTCCGGCGTCGCGCTCTACGACGCGCTGTCGAAGGCCAGCGGCTACGGCGCCGACATGCCCCTGCACCGTCACCTCACGCGGCGCGGCGCGCGCCGGATCATGCCGTCGCTGCGCAAGGACGCCCTCGTCGGCGCCCTGCAGTACTACGACGCCCAGGTCGACGACGCCCGCCACACGATGTTCATCGCCCGCACCGCAGCCGCGTACGGCGCGCACGTGGCCTCGCGTACGCGCGTGACGAACCTGCTGCGCGAGGGCGAGCGGGTCACGGGTGCCGAGGTCGTCGACCTCGAGACCGGCCGCACGTTCAAGATCCGCGCCGCCCAGGTCGTCAACGCCACCGGCGTGTGGACCGACGAGACCCAGGGCCTGGCCCACGAGCGCGGCCAGTTCAAGGTGCGCGCCAGCAAGGGCATCCACCTCGTGGTGCCGCGCGACCGCATCCGCGGCGACTCCGGCCTGATCCTGCGCACCGAGAAGTCCGTGCTGTTCGTGATCCCGTGGAAGCGTCACTGGATCATCGGCACCACCGACACCGACTGGTCGCTGTCGAAGGACCACCCGGCCGCCAGCGCCAGCGACATCGACTACCTGCTCGACCACGTCAACTCGGTGCTCGAGGTGCCGCTCACCCACGCCGACGTCGAAGGCGTCTACGCCGGCCTCCGACCGCTGCTGGCGGGCGAGAGCGACGCCACCTCGCAGCTCTCCCGCGAGCACGCCGTGGCCCACACCGTGCCCGGCCTGGTCGTCGTCGCGGGCGGCAAGTACACGACCTACCGCGTCATGGCCCAGGACGCTGTCGACGAGGCCGTGCACGGCCTCGAGGGCACGCTGGGCCGTCGGGTCGGTCCCTGCGTCACCGACGAGGTGCCGCTGCTGGGCGCCGAGGGCTATCAGGCGCTGTGGAACCAGCGTCGCCAGCTCGCCACCCGCGCCGGCCTGCACGTCGGCCGCGTCGAGCACCTGCTCGAGCGGTACGGCACCCTCGCTGCCGAGGTGCTCGCGCTGGGCGAGCAGGACGCCTCGCTCCTCGAGCCGCTGGCCGGTGCCGACGACTACCTGCGCGCCGAGGTCGTCTACGCCGTCACCCACGAGGGCGCGCGGCACCTCGACGACGTGCTGACCCGCCGCACCCGCATCAGCATCGAGACCTTCGACCGCGGCACCATCGCCGCGCCGCACGTCGCCGAGCTGATGGCGGCCGCGCTGGGCTGGGACGACGCCCAGCAGGCCAAGGAGGTCGAGCACTACGTCAAGCGCGTCGAGGCCGAGCGCGAGAGCCAGCAGATGCCCGACGACGAGACCGCCGACGCCGCCCGCATGGGCGCGCCCGACGTCGTCCCGGTCACCACCGCGGCCGACTGAGCAGTCGGCCGACGAGCACGAGGGCCCGACCGCGCGGCGGTCGGGCCCTCGTCGCACGTCCGGACTAGGCGAGCGCCTCGCGCAGCAGGTGCAGGCAGGCGACGACGGTGCGGCAGCGGATCACCGCGCGACTGCCACCGAGCCGCAGCTCGCGGTGCACGACGCCGTCGGGCCCGGCGAGGGCGACGTGGACCAGGCCGACGGGCTTCTCCGCGCTGCCGCCGCCCGGCCCCGCGACGCCGGTGATGCCGACCCCGTAGGTGGTGCCGAGCCGCTCACGGGCGCCGGTGGCCATCGCCTCGGCCACCTCGCGGCTCACGGCGCCGAGGCGATCGATCAGCTCCGCGGGCACGCCGACCTCGGCGGTCTTGGCCTCGTTGGCGTAGGTGACGAAGCCGCCGGTCAGGTAGGCCGAGGAGCCGGGACGATCGGCCAGGCGGGCGGCCAGCATGCCGGCCGTGCAGGACTCCGCGGTGGCCACGGTGGCGCCGGCTGCGAGCAGGGCGTCGGCCACGACGTCGTCGAGCGAGCGGCCGTCGTCGGCGTAGAGCTGCGCGCCGAAGGCCTCGTGCAGGCTCGCGCGCAGCGCCTCGTAGGCGTCCTGGGCGGCCGGGCCGAACCGGGTGACGACCTCGAGCTCGCCGTCGCGCACGCAGGTGGTGACCTCCAGGCCGCTGCCGGGCAGCGAGCCGTGGGCCCGCTCGTGCTCGCGCAGCACGCCCGCGAGCTCGGCCTCCGGCGGTCCCCAGATGCGGATCTGCTCCTGGCGCAGCTCCTCGGCGCGCTCGAGCACCGCGCGCACGGGGGCGGACGCGACCGCGTCCTCCCACATCGGCTGCAGCTCGCTCGGCGGGCCGGGCAGCACGACGACGGGCACGCCGCCACCGGGCGGGGTCACCACGAGGCCCGGCGCGGTGCCGACCGGACCGAGCACCACGGCGTCCTCGGGCACCAGGGCCTGCTTGCGCACGGCGCGCTCGGTGACCTCGGCCGGCGGGTTCCAGCCGCGGCGGGCGTTGAGGGCGGCGACGATGGCGGCGATGCGGGCCTCGAGCTCCTCGTCGAGGGTCACGGTGCGCCCCTGCACCTCGGCGACGACCTCGGCGGTGAGATCGTCCTCGGTCGGCCCGAGGCCACCGGTGGTCAGCACGAGGTCGTGGTCGGCGAGCAGGAAGCGCAGCGAGGCCACGAGGTCCTCGCGCCGGTCGCCGACCACGACGGTGCGCCCCACGTCGATGCCGAGTCGCCGCAGCGACTCGGCGAGGAAGGGGCCGTTGAGGTCGGTGACGCGGCCGGTCAGGACCTCGGTGCCGGTGACGACGATCGCTGCGCGTGCGGACATGGCGCGATCGTAGGCACGCTTCGCGCGGACGCCGGGAGCCGGAGGGGGTGGGTCAGCGGCCCTCGGCGAGCAGGCCGTCGCGCAGCGCCCGGTGCACGACCGGCGCGATGGCGTCGGCCAGCGCCTCGTACCCGGCGTCGTTGGGGTGGAACATGTCCGCGGCGATGCGGCCCTTCCAGCTGTCGGGGCCGGTGGTGCGCAGGTCGATCACCCGGATCCGGCCGACGGCCGCCTCGATCGCGCGGTTCGCCGCGCGTGCGGCGGCGCGCGGCTGGGGGAGCGTCGCCACCACGGAACCGTCCGGCAGCCGGTCCATCAGGTCGCGCATGGCGCCGGGCAGCGCGCTGCTGTGCACGCGTCCACCGAAGAGGTCGTTGGAGCCGATCACGACAGCGACGCCCGCGACGTCGTCCTCGGCGAGCAGGGCGTCGAGCACCGGCAGCTGCTGCGCCAGCACGTCGGGAACCCGGGCGCCGGTCGCGGAGAGGTTAATCAGGTCCAGCTCCTGGCCCGCGGCCCGCAGCCGAGTCTCGACGACGCCGGCCCACCCGCGCTCGGGAGCCGTGGCACCGACGCCCTGCGCCATCGAGTCGCCGAGCACGACCCAGCGTCGGCCGGGACGCGCCAGCACCGCGCGGTTGTGAGCGGCCCAGTGGTCGGCGCACGGCCCGGCCTGCGCGCGGACGCGCCGGACCCCGGGCAGCACGAGGCCGAGCGCGGTGACGCCACGACCGGGCGGGCGCCCGGTGCGGTTGTCGTAGGTCAGGTCCACCACGGCGCTCAGGCGTCGACCGGCACCAGCGGGTGGATCGCGACCTCGCCGGCGAGGCCGTCGCCGACGGCCGCGAACGCCGCGGCGACGTGCGGCGTGGTCATGTGCGCGTCGAGCGAGGCCTGGTCGGCCCACTCCTCGACGGTGACGAAGACGCCGGGTGCGGCGCCGGACTCGAAGAGGTCGTAGGCCAGGCAGCCCGACTCCTGGCGGGTCGCGGCCACGAGGGTCTGGAGGGCCTCGCGCAGCGACGCGGCGGCCTCGGGCTTGGCGGGGATGGTGGCGATGACGCGCAGGCTCATGTCGTGATCGTAGAGCGGCGCTCCACGCCGGGGGCGCGCACGGAGGATCAGACGCCGATCGCGCGAGCGACGCGCAGGCCCGAGAGGTAGGCGCCGTGCACGGTCGCGTACGACGACCCGTGGGTGGCCTCCCCGGCCAGGTGGATCCGCCCGTCGACGGGCTCCCGCAGGGCCGCCCGGTCCTCCGGGGAGGAGCCGACCTCGTAGCAGGAGTAGGAGCCGCGGGCCCACGGGTCGGCGGCCCAGCGCGTCACCGCCGACGCCGTCGGCGCGGGCACCGAGCCGTACATGCCGCGCAGCCGCTGCATCGCGGCCTGCACGGTGTCGGCGTCGGAGAGCCGTTCGAGGGCACGGGCGTCGTCGGCGGCGTTGAAGCCCATGAGGATCGGCGCCCCGGTCGGCCCGGACAGGTCGACCCACTGCGCCCAGCGTCCGGCCGACTCCGCGGGGCCGACGTGCTCGATCCAGTCCGAGCGGTCCCAGAAGCGGCGCGGGAAGCGCAGCACGCACTTGTCCAGCAGCCCGACGCCGAGGCGCTCGACCGCCCGCTCCGTCCGCGCGGGCAGCTCGAGCTCGAGATCACCGCGCTTGAGCACCCCGAGCGGCACCGTGACGACGACGTGGTCGGCCCGCAGCCGCCCACTGTCGGAGATGATCGTCACCCCGTCACCGTCCCGGGCGATCGAGCGCACCGGCGCCCGCAGCCGCACGTCGAGTCCCCGCGCGAGGTGCTCCGGCAGCGCCACGTAGCCGCCGGGCAGCAGCACGTCGCCCCCGCGCAGCACGGCGTCGTCGTCGAACCAATATGCCGAGAGCGCGTCGGCGCTGCCCGCGTACTCCTGCTCGACGTCGTTGATCGCGTAGGCCACCATCGCCCGGTCCTCGGCGCTGAGGCGCGCCCAGCCGAGCCCACGCTCGACCACCGACCGCACGCTCGCGTCCTCCTCGCCCTCGTCCTGGAAGCGTGCGACGACGGCCTCGGCGCGCGACTGCCAGGCGTAGAGCCGCTCCAGGTACGCGGGGGAGGCGACCGCCCCGCCGGCCAGCCGCACCGTGGTGTCGTCGGCGTCGGTCGCCACGGTGCGCGCTCCGGCCGCCCGCGCCAGCGGCACCAGCGGGTTGCCGGTGACGCCGTGGATCCACGACGCCCCCAGATCCACCGGCGTCCGGCCGAGGCGCGCGGTGTGGATGCGACCGCCGATGCGGTCGCGCGCCTCGAGCACCGTCACACCGTGCCCGGCGTCGTGGAGGGCGCGGGCGGCGGCGAGTCCGCTCATCCCTGCGCCGACCACGACCACGCGCTGCGGCTCGACGACCTCCGAGCAGCCGCCGAGGGTCGACGCCACGCCCACGGAGGCCCCCAGCGACACGGGGCCGGCGAGCAGGGTCCGCCGCGAGATCCGCATGCCCTGCTCCCTCCGCTCCGACGACCGGCCGACCGACTGCGCTGAACCTAGCGCCGCGGCAGGGGCGGCGCGGGCGATCGACGTGCCAGGATGACGTGTGCCTCTCGGACCCCGCGTCGTGTCGTCGCCGGCCGCGGCGCCGGCCCTGCGCTCCGAGCTCTTCGGCGTCCTCGCGATCCTGCGCCTCCTGCTCGCCGCCTACGTCGTGCAGCTCGACCTCGGTCGGCTCGATGACTTCCAGCGTCCGGCCCTGGCCCTCGCGGCCGTCGGCGTCGTGGTGGTCTGGTCGTTCCTCGCCGTCCTGGCCTACCGCACGCCGTGGCGCGACACCTGGGCGCTCCAGCTCACCGACCTCGGCATCGTGCTCGGCCTCATGCTCCTCAGCCTGGCGACCCATAGCGACGTCATGCGGGCCGACCACGCCCCGACTCTCGTGTCGTTCTGGTCGTGCGTCCCGGTGCTCGCGATCGCCGCCTCCCGCGGAGCTCTGCCAGCGGCCGGCGCCGCGCTGGCCGTCGCCGCCGCCGACCTCGCCACCCGCGTCGACCTCGACGCCGGCGTCATCCGCACCCTGATGCTGCTGCTGGTCGCGGCCGTGATGGTGGGGCACGGCGCACGCCTCATCGATCGCACGGCGGCCGCCGAGGTCGCCGCGGAGGCCCAGCGCTCCGCGTTCGCCGAGCGTGCCCGGGTCTATCGCGACATCCACGACGGGGTGCTGCAGGCCCTCGCGCTGGCGGGGCGCATCGCCGACGCCCACCGCGACGTCCACCCCGACCTCGCCGCCCTCGCGCAGGAGGCGCGCACCCAGGAGCGCGCCCTGCGCCACCTCATGCAGGAGGCCGACCGCGGCCCCGGGCCCGCCTCGTCCGAGGCCGCGACGAGCATCGACCTCGTGCCGGCGCTGGCCGACCTCGCCGCCGGTCCCCGCGTCGAGCTCGCAGCCCCCGCCCACGCCTGCCCGGTGCCGACGCCGATCGCCACCGAGCTGCTCGCCGCCGCCCGCGAGGCGCTTGCGAACGTCGAGCGCCACTGCCCGCCGGGCACCTCGGCGTGGCTGTTCCTGGAGTGGTGCGCCGACGCCTGCGCCCTGAGCATCCGCGACGACGGACCGGGCATCGCCCCGGGCAGGCTCGGCCGCGCCCTCGACGACGGCCACCGCGGCGTCGCCCACTCCATCCAGGCCCGCCTGCACGATCTGGGCGGCGAGGCCCGCCTGCACACCGGACCCGACGGCACCGAGTGGGAGCTCAGCGTGCCCCTGCCCCAGGAGACCTCGTGACCGACGCCCCGACCCCGCTGCGGGTGATGGTCGTCGACGACCACCCGATGTGGCGCGACGCCGTCAGCCGCGACCTCGAGGCCGCCGGGCTCGACGTCGTCGCCACCGCCGCCGACGGACCGGGCGCCGTCGCCCGGGCACGGGCCACCCGCCCCGACGTCGTCGTGCTCGACCTCAACCTGCCCGGCCTCGACGGCGTCGCCGTCACCGCGGCGGTCGCCACCCACAGTCCCGAGACCCGCATCCTGATCCTGTCGTCCTCCGGCGAGCAGCAGCACGTCCTCGACGCCGTGAAGGCCGGCGCCACCGGCTACCTGGTGAAGTCGGCCTCCGCCGAGGAGCTGCTGGAGGCGGTGCGCGCCACCGGCGCCGGGGAGAGCGTGTTCACGCCGGGACTCGCCGGCCTGGTGCTGGGGGAGTATCGCGCCCAGGACGACTCAGGCCCTCGGCTCACCGAACGCGAGACCGAGATCCTGCGTCTGGTGGCCAAGGGCCTGGGCTACAAGCAGATCGCCGAGCGGCTGGTGCTCTCGCACCGCACGGTGCAGAACCACGTGCAGAACACGCTGCGGAAGCTGCAGATGCACAACCGCGCTCAGCTGGTGCGCTACGCGATGGAGCGAGGGCTCACCGACTGACGCGGCGCGTTGCGTCGGGGGGCGAGGCTGAGCCCCAGCGGCGCCAGGGCGATGAGCACGGCGAGCACCACCATGCCGGCGGCAGCGACGCTGTGGGTGCCGATGCGGGGGATCGTCAGCGTCAGCGCGCAGACGCCGCCGATCACGCCCACGACGGCGGTGTAGACGGCGGCCGCTCGAGCCACCCGGTGCGCGTTCGGCGCTGTCGAGGGCCCGCCCGCGACCGCGAGGAGGAACGACGGGAGGAGCCAGGTGACGCTGGCCATCGCGAAGACGATGTAGCCGATCAGGTCGAGGCCGTCGGAGACGTAGCCGGGCTCGGCGTAGGAGTCGACGAAGTAGGCCTGGACGACGAGCGCCGACGCGACGACGAGGGCCAGGAACGATGCCCAGCGGAGGGCGACGGGACGGAGTGTCGGAGCGGACATGAGGGACCTCGGTTCGGTGGGGCTGGACGGGTGACCCGTCCAGCCTCACCTCGCCGGTCCGCCAGCGCCTGAGCACGCGTGCTCAGATCCCTCGGCCCCGGACGTGACGAAGGGCCCTCGCGTCCCGAGATCGCGAGGGCCCTTCGTGGGGGTGGGGAGTGGATGAGGCGAGATCAGCGGCCGGTGGCCACCCAGCCGCGGGGGACGGCGGTGCCGGAGGGGATGCAGTCTCGATCGCCCTGGTCGGGGCGGGTCTTCGTCGTGCTCAGCGGCTCGATCTCGACCCAACGCCAGCGCCCGTCGCAGTCGAGCGGGCGGTTGCCGAGCGGGTCGAGGTGGGCGCCGGAGGGAAGCGCCTGCCCCGGGGCGAGGCACTGGCTGCCGCCCTCGTCGAAGTAGACCGGACGCTCGCCTTGGGAGCAGTACCACTCGTCGATGATCCCGCCGTTGTGCTTGACGAAGACCAGCCCCGCGGCGACGGTGCCGAGCACCAGGATCATCGAGGCGACGATGCCGAAGCCGATCGCCTGCGCACGGCGGGAGGCCATCAGATGCTGCCCAGCAGGTCGTGCTCGGAGAGCAGCTTGTCGACGCGGGCCTGGTCCATGCGGGAGGCGATGTACTTCTCGTCCTGCGCGTCGCGGATGACCTTGGCGAGGGTGAAGGCCGAGGAGACGAGGAAGAGCGTCGTCATCGCGAAGAAGGCGCGGACCCAGGGGTCGACGGGGACGTAGAGGATGGCCCAGACGAGGCCGAGGAGGGAGACCGCGAAGGCGATCCCGGCCTGGAGGGCGAAGGCGGGGCTGTTCTTGGTCGGAGCAGGAGCGGACATCGTCGAATCCCTTCTAGGAGCGGTGCGTCCGGCTCGGACGCCGGCCTGACTGGCCTGCGTCCAGCCTCTCCTTCAGGTGACCCCCGGCACATGAGTGCCGATACTCAAACCCGCTCCGTCGACCGGGTCGCGGCACTCAGGCCGCGACGACCGCCTCGCGCGAGACCCGGCGCAGCGACCGCTCGCGGCGCGAGCCCACGATGCGGCACACGACGTAGATCGTGAAGGCCAGCGTCGTGACGTAGGGGCTGATCGGGATCGTGGTGCCCAGCGCGAGGAGGATGCCGCCGACCATCGAGACGAACGCGAAGGTCATCGAGAGCACCGGCACCCAGAACGGCGACGACGTCACCTGGAGGGCGGCTGCGGCCGGGGTGCAGAGCAGCGTCAGGATCAGCAGGGCGCCGATCACCTGGATCGACACGGCCACCGAGCAGCCCAGCAGCACCACGAACAGCGGGCCGAGCAGCCGCACCGGGACGCCGCGGGCGGCTGCGACGTCGGGGTCGACGCTGGCGAACATGAGCGGGCGCCAGATCGCGACCAGCACCGCCAGCACCGCCACCGACGTGCCGACCAGCACGTTGAGGGAGGTGTCGTCGATGGCGACGATCTGCCCGGTGAGCAGGCCGAACTTGTTGGCGGCTCGGCCCTTGTAGAGGGCGAGGAAGAGGATGCCGAGGCCCAGCCCGAAGGGCATGAGGACGCCGATGATCGAGTTGCGGTCCCGCGCCCGCAGCCCGAGGACGCCGAGGGCCACCGCCGCGAGCAGCGACCCGACGAACGACCCGACGACCACGCTCGCGCCGAGCAGGAGCGCACCGGAGGCGCCGGCGAAGGAGAGCTCGCTGATGCCGTGGACTGCGAAGGGGAGGTCGCGCGTCATGACGAACACGCTGACCAGGCCGCCGACGATGCCGAGGACGGCGCCCGCGATGAGCGAGTTGCGCACCAGGGGGAGCAGCTCGCCGTAGTTGTCGAAGTTGACGACGTCGGTCCAGGTGACGGAGGCGACCATGCTCATGCCGACACCGGGAGCGTCGGGTCGCAGTGCGGCGCCGGAGCGGCGTCGGCGCCGATGACGATGATGGAGTCCTTGCGGCGGATGACCTCGACGGGGGAGTGGTAGAGGTCGGTGAGGACCTCGTTGGTCATCACCTCATCCGGGGTGCCGGCCCGGAAGCGGCCGTCGTTGAGATAGAGGACGGTGTCGGTGACCGGCAGGACGGGGTTGATCTCGTGGGTCACGAACAGCACGGCCGTGCCGCGCTCGTGGCGCTGCTCGGCGATCAGGTCGACGACTGTGCGCTGGTGGCCGAGGTCCAGGGACAGCAGCGCCTCGTCGCACAGGAGCACGGCGGGCTCGGTGGCCAGCGCCTGGGCGACCCGGAGCCGCTGCTGCTCGCCGCCGGAGAGGCGTCCGAGCGGGCGATCGGCGTAGGAGGTGGCGCCGACGCGCTCGATGAGCTCGTCGACCCGGCGGCGCAGCGCGGCCGAGCGCCAGGGGCGGGCGATGCCCCACGTGCTGCCGTCGACGCCGAGGCGGACGAGGTCGCGCCCCCGCAGCGGGACGTCGGCGGCGAAGCCGACCTGCTGGGGGATGTAGCCGATGTTGCGGTTGCCCCGCCGCGTCGGCTGGCCGCAGACCTTCGCCGTGCCCTCCGAGAGCGGCACCAGCCCGAGCAGCGCCTTGAGCAGCGTCGACTTGCCGGAGCCGTTGGACCCCAGGACGGTGACGAACTCGGCAGGCGCGACGGTGAGGTCGAGGTGCGACCACAGCGTGCGGGAGCCGAAGGAGATGCGGGCGTCCGAGAGCTCGACGACGGGAGGCGGCGTCATCTCAGGCGAGGGCCTTCGCGATGGCGTCGATGTTCTTCTGCATCCAGCCAACGTAGTCCAGGCCCGCCGGCATGGTCTCGGTGACTCCGACGACCGGCACGCCGGCGCTCTTGGCGGCGTCGAGGACGCGCTCGGTGATCGGGCCGCTGGTCTGCTCGTTGTAGACCAGGACGTCGACCTTCTTGGTGGCGTAGAGGTCCTCGGTCTGCTTCAGCACGGCCGGGGCGACGTCGTCGCCCTGCTCGATGGCCTCGCTGAACTTCTCGGGGGTGCGGTTGACCAGGCCCATGGCCGCGGTGAGGTAGAGCGGCACCGGCTCGGTGATGCCGACGCCGTCGCCGGCGTCCTTCTTCTTCGCCGCGGCCTCGTCAGCGATGAGCCCGTCGACCTTGGCGTTGAACGCCTCGGCGTTCTTGGTGAAGGTGTCGGCCTGGTCGGGGTCGATGGTGCCGAGCTGCTCGGCGATGCGGGTGGCGATCTTCTGCACGCTCGGGAGGTCGTACCAGACGTGCTCGTTGAGCTCGCCGCCCGCGGGAGCCTTCTGGCCGGAGATCTCGACGGCGTTGAGCACCTCGGCCTTCGAGCCGTTGGAGTCGAGCAGCTGCTCGACGAAGTCGTCGTAGCCCCCGCCGTTCTCGATGACGACCTGCGCCTTCTTGATGGCCAGCGACGTGGTGGCGTTGGCCTCGTAGGAGTGGGGATCCTGGTCGGGGTCGGAGATGATCGAGGTGACGTCGACGGCGTCGCCGCCGACGCTCTTGGCGACGTCGCCCCAGACGTTGGTGGAGGCCACGACGCCGATCGCGCCGCCGTCGGCGGCCGACCCGGAGTCGGACCCGCAGGCGGTGAGCCCGGCTCCGGCGAGGGTGACGAGGGTGGCGAGCGCGCCGACGCGGAGGCGGCGGCTGCTGGTCGAGACGACCGTGTTCCTCATGCTGGTGACCTTCCCGATCAGACGTGCGACGCCGGTCCGACGCCGGCCACCAGATGATAATCGTTCTCATTGCGATCAACGAATCCGGGTGCGGAAAGGCGGTCGACCGGGGGAGCGGCCGACGGCTAGCGTCCCGCGCATGGACGGGCTCCCGGGGATCGAGGTCGCCCGAGCGCTGCTGCGCGAGCAGGTGCCGCACCTGGCGGATCTGCCATTGGCGCCGAGCCCGGCCAGCGGGAGCAGCAACGTCGTCCTGCGGCTGGGGGAGCAGCTCGCGGTCCGGCTGCCGCGCACCGACGCCTACGCGGTCGACCTCGCGAAGGAGCTGACCTGGCTGCCGCGCCTCGCCGGCTCGCTGCCGGCGCCCGTGCCGGAGATCGTGCACGCGGGGGAGCCGACGACGGCCTTCGACCGGCCCTGGAGCGTCGTCACCTGGGTGCCCGGGGACATGCCGGGCGATCTGGACCCTGACGCGCAGACGCTGTTCGCCGCCCAGCTCGGCGCCTTCCTCGCCGCTCTCCATGCAGTGGACGTCGGCGATGTCCCGAGCGGCCCCGAGCACTGGGGCTACCGGTGCGGAGAGCCGGTGACAGCGCAGATCGACGGCTGGCTCGACGAGGCGGCCGACGACCTGGCTGACCTGCTCGATCCGGCGCAGGTGCGTCGCGCCTGGGCCCTGCTGCGCGACGTGCCCGAGGCCAGCGAGCCGCCCTGCTGGGCGCACACCGACGTCTCCGCGGAGAACGTGCTCGTGCATCCCGACGGCCGGCTCGCCGGCGTCATCGACTTCGGCGGGCTCGGCGTGGGGGACCGCTCGATCGACCTCCTCTACACCTGGAGCCTGCTCGACGCTCCTGCCCGTCGGGCGCTGCGCGAGGCCTCAGGCGTCGACGAGGCGACGTGGCTGCGAGCACGGGCCTGGGCGTTCGTCGGCCCTGGCCTGCTCACGATCAGCGACTACCGGGCGACGATGCCCGCTCGCGCCACTCGACTGCTGCGGATGGTCGAGGCGGTCGCGGGCGAGGTGGGCGTGCGACTGAGATGAGCGACTCGCGGACACGACCCGGATCCACGTGCGGGCGAGGTCGAGAGTAGGCGTCTCAACCAACACTGAATGACATAATGTCGCTTATCGGCGCAGAACTCCGACGAGTTCAAACAGATGAGAGAACTCGTCGCACACGGCCAAAGGCCTGTTTCCGCAGGTCACAGGCAAGATCCCTGGCCGCGACCAGGTTCCTCCGGGTGTCCCGACCGCTGCGTTGTGACTGCTCAGCACGGGTTACTCTCGTTTATTGAGAGGTTCTCGCGTACGGTGTGCGCTCGTGGAGCTTGTTCCTGGACGGATCCCCGACTATCTGCTCGACGACTCGATCGGGCTGCTGCGGGCTGATGACCGCGTGTTCGAAGCGATGCTGGACGGCTGGCGTGCGCAACAGCTGGCGCGTGGCCTGACGACGGCCCACATCAAGACCTCGTCCCGGATGGTGACGCGATTCCAGGCGCACACCAACGAGTACCCGTGGACTTGGATGGCTCATCACTTCGAGGAGTTCCTCGCCGACTTGCGCACCAGTGAGCCGCCGTTGAAGGTCTCGACGCTGCGTTCCTACACCACGGCGATCCGGGCGTTCACGCGTTATGTCAGCGATACCCGGTACGGCTGGGTGGCGTTCTGCGACCGAGTGTTCGACGACATCCCAGCGCAGATCGTCTTCGACTGGAACAGTCCACGCCACAGCACCGACGACGACGTGCCCACCGCGCGACGGGCCCTGACGCGCCACGAGATGCAGAGCCTTTTCGACGCTGCCGACGACTTCGTCGATGCCGAGTACGCCAAGGGCACCAAGCGGTGGCTGCCGGCCCTGCGTGACTCGACCGCGCTGAAGGTCGCCTACGCCTACGGACTGCGCCGACGCGAGCTCACCAAACTCGAGTACGTCGACTTCGGCCCCAACCCGAAGGTCCCCGCGTACCGGAACTTCGGGGCGGTACAGGTGCGCTGGGCCAAGGGCATGCGGGGCTCCGGGCCACGACGGCGCACCGTTCTCACCACACCGGAGTTCGACTGGGTGGTCGACCTTCTCCAGCATTGGCTCTCCCCGGCCGGCCGGGGACTCTTCCCGACCGCCGACCGGTCCCGGTGTCTGTGGCCATCGGAACGAGCCGGCGCCGCGAGCCTGCGAACCTTCGAGCGCGCCTTCGCTCGCGCACGCGAGCAAGCCGGCCTTCCCCAGGAGCTCACGCTGCACTGTCTGCGCCACTCGTATGTGACGCACCTGATCGAAGCCGACTACGACCCGTTCTTCGTCCAGCAGCAGGTCGGCCACCAACACGCCTCCACCACGTCGCTGTACACATCGGTGTCGTCGGACTTCAAGCAAAAGACGATCCAGCAGATGATCAACCGGCGGCTCCGACTCGACAACCAGGATGGTGGTCACGATGGCTGAGCAACGACGGGTCGGCTACCACTGGCGGCTGCGCCAAGTGATGGCCGAGCACAACCTCTGGAAGACCACCGAGCTCATCCCGCTGCTCAAGTCGCGTGGCGTGAACCTGTCCAACGCCCAGGTGCACCGGCTCGTCACCCAGGCTCCCGAGCGGATCCCAGCACGCACCTTCGCAGCCCTGTGCGACATCTTCGACTGCACCCCCAACGATCTCTTCGAGCCCTACGTGGAAATGCGCGCCGCTGCCACGGCCAACGCTCCCAAACGGCCCGAGGACCTCGGCATCAAACCCGGCAGCCCCATCGCCCGACGAGTCCGCGTCGTTCCCGACGAGCCCGACGACTGATGGCGCGTCCCAGGAAGCCAGGCGACCCAGCCGCCTGGCCGGATCCCTGTGCGCGCTGCCATGAGCACCACCCGACCGCCGCATGGTGGCCCGACGGGCGAGTCTGTGGCTACTGCTACCAGGCCGCCAAGCGTCACCGCGGCCGATGCGCTTGCGGCCACGAAGGTGTTCTTCCCGGACGGACCGACGGCAGACCGACTTGCCGCACCTGCTCAGGTGTCACCCTCAACATCGACTGTGTCGCCTGCGGCGCCGAAGCCGAGCTCTACCGCGGTGGACGCTGCATGCACTGCGAGCTGAACCTCGTCGTCGACTCGATGCTGGCCGACCCGGTCACCGGGCAGACCGCGCCCGAGCTCGTCGCCATCAGCGAAGCCATGAAGAACATGAAGCGCGCCAACAGCGGCCTGACCTGGATCAAGCAACCCCACGTGCGCGCGTTCTTCGAGCAGGTCCGCGGCCGCCGCAACGTCACCCACGAGCTGCTGGACTCCCTGCCCCCCACCCGGACGCGCGACTACGTTCGCGGGCTCCTGGTCGAACATGGCGCGCTCCCCCGCAACGACGTCTACCTTGACCGCTTCAACGACTGGGCGCCCGGCGCCATCGAACGGCTCGAGCACCCAGACGACCGTGAGGTCATCACCCGCTTCATCCGCTGGCACATCCTGCGCCGGATGAACGAAACCGAAGCCACCAGCCGCGGCACCTTCCTCCGCTCCAAGCAGACCGTCACCGTCGCCATCGACTTCGTGACCTGGCTCCGCGCACGGGGTGTTCGCCTCGACGACCTCACCCAAGGTGACCTCGACGCCTGGCAGGCCGGCGGAACCACCACCCGCGGCATCGCCAGCCGATTCCTCGGCTGGGCCATCAAGACCAGACTCGTTGACCCAGACCTCCGACTCACACCCCACCGCCGCGGCACGAGCCCCAAGCTCGACAGCCAGGCGCAGAACGAGGCCATCGACGACAACGTCCACAACGCCGACATACCCGCCAGACACCGGGCCATCGCGATCCTGCTCCTGGTCTTCGGGCAGCCACTCGAGCGACTCGTCGCCCTGACGTGGGACGACGTCGACATCGCCGGTGATCCCGTCACGATCAGGCTCGGCGCAACCGCTGACATCGAGCTGCACCCGCCCCTCGACGAGCCGTTCCGCCAACTCGCTGCCCAGCCGCACAACCACCAGACCGCCGCCCACCCCAACAGCAACTGGGTCTTCCCCGGCTACTCCCCCGGCAGACATCTCGACGCCGGTTACATCGCCGGCCGACTCCGCGCCACGGTCGGCGCACGCGCCGCACGCTTGGGCACACTCCATGAACTGAGCAAGCTCGCTCCCACCGCCATCATCGCCGAAGTCCTCGGCTACTCCCCCGCCACGATCGAGAAGCACGCAATCGGATCAGCCGCGAACTACGCGACCTATATCAAGGCCAGGCTCGACACTGGTGGTTCCTGATCCTGTGGCCGCCGCCAGACGCGCTCAACGCGGCAGATCCGGACGTTGCCTAAAGCGCCGCGGACGGTAGTCGGGTAAGGCGGTCCTAGTGGGTGGCGCCCAGTTCGACCATGAGCACGCCGCCGATGATGAGGGCGATGCCGCCGAGCATGATCGGGGTGAGGGGTTCCTTGAACAGGATCTTGGATGCGACTGCGGTGAGGGCGACGCCGGAGGCTGCCCAGATGCCGTAGGCGACGCCGAGGCCGAGGCCTTCGTTGAGGGTGAGGGTGAGGAAGCCGAAGGCGAAGAGGTAGCCGACGGCGACGGCGCCGTAGTAGGCGCGTTGCCCAGTGGCGGCCATGCGCAGAGAGATGGTCCCGAAGACCTCGAAGACGATGGCTCCGATGAGGAACAGCCACTGCATCAGATGGACTCCTTCGTGTGAGCGTTCTTGTGCGCGGCTTGGGAGCCGAGTTCGACGGTGAGGACGCCCGCGATGATGAGGGCGATGCCCAGGCCCATGAGGGCGGTGAGCGCTTCGTCGAAGATGAGGGCGGACATGACGGCGGTGAGGGCGACGCCGAGCGCACCCCAGATGCCGTAGGCGACGCCGAGGGCCATGCCTTGCTTCAAGACCAGGGCGAGGAGCGTGAATGAGGCGAGGTATCCGACGGCGACGACGGCGTAGAGCGCGGGGTGGTTGAGGGCGCCCTTGAGGGACAGGGAGCCGGTGACTTCGCTGCAGATGGCTGCGGCCAGGAGGAGCCACTTGGTCATGAGTTCTCCTTGAGGAGTTGGTGGGCGAGTGCTTGGACTGCGTCGCGGTCTTGGTCGGTCAGTGGGATGCCGTTGCTGGCGGCGTTGAGCCAGATGCCGTCGGCGATGAGCCGCACGGCGTGGAACCGGGCGCGTTCGTGGGCAGGGAGGGTCTCAGCGATGTCGACCCATGCGCCCATGCGTTCGTTCCAGCGTTCGCTCAGTGGCTCGCGCAGGCGGGGGTCGGTGAACATGACGAGGTCTCCGAGGTCGAAGTGCCCGTCGCACACCCAGTCGAGGTAGGCACCGAGCCGTGCAGCGGTCGTCCTTGCTGTGGTGTCACTAGTCGGAAGCCGGGTGGTGATTTCATGCTCGTACTGGTCCATCAGATGGTCGATGACCGCTGTCATCAACGCCTGCTTGGTCCGGAAGTGGTACATCAGCCCCGCCTTGGTAACCCCGGCGGCGCGGGCGGCGGAGTCCAGCGAGACCGATGCGCCGGTGCGCGCCAGCGTCAGGGTGCTGGCGACCATCTCGTCGCGCATGGAGGGCCGGTGCGCTGGAGCCGGGGCGGATGACATCACTTCGTTACTATACCTACCGGTTGGCTAACTAACCAAAGCGGCGGCACGGCTCTTCGAGAGGGGCCGCATCACACGCTCATCGGCATGTGAGTGCGATCAGAGGCACACACGGGGGAAGACAAGACAGACCCGTCGTCGCCTAGCGCCCACGACTCGTCGCCCTTCCACATGTCGCTTCGCCAGTTTCGCCCGGGGACGTTTTCGGGTCCGCCGCCCGTGGTGGACGGCGGACCCTGGGGCCTGGCCCGACTCGAACGGTGCTGTCATCCCTGAGTTCAGTGACGCCCAGTACCAGCGCTGGGCGTTGAGCAGGCTGGCTGCCAACGGTACGGAGAGACGTGCTGTCGAGCACGCGGTCTCAGGACCAGATGCAGGTGATCCAGGGCGAGGGCTAGGACCAGATGCGGATGATCCAGGGCGAAGGTTCGGTGGTCTGGTGGGCGGCTGCGAGGGAGTCGACTTCGGCGCGGCGGACGCCGGCTGGGAAGAAGCCGCGGGAGAAGTGTCCGACGCGGCCGGCGTTGAGGCGTCGCGCTTCCTCGGCGTCATCTCGGTAGCCCTTGGTGGTCGTGGCACAACGGGTTCGCTCGGCGCCAGGCGCGCTAAGAGGGTGGGCGGGTGACCATCGAGATCGCCGACTCCGGCGACCATCGGCTCGCGGTCGACATCAGCGGCGAGGGCGCCTGGCGCACGGTCACGGTGTTCGAGCCGCCCCTGTTCGCCGCGGGCCCGGCGCTTCGTCCCGTCATCGGGCGCCATCGTGCCGAGGTCGAGCATCGGCGGTACGCGACGGCGTCGTGGCTGTTCGCCGCCGACGTCGCGCGGATGCCGCTGGAGCTCCTGGGCTCGAGGCCGGCGACACCACCGACCTCGAGCGGTGGGGTGCCATCGCTGCCCCGCTGCTGCTGATGCAGGGCGGAGAGTCCTGGAGGCCGATCCCCCAGACCACGGCGGCGCTGCGTCGCGTGCTCCCGGAGAGCAGCAGGCACGTCGTGCTGCCCGGGCAGTCGCACTTCGCGAGCCACACCGCGCCACGGGAGTTCGCCGCGACGCTGCGCTCGTTCTTCGACGCCGAGGCGATCACCTAGCTGCGTGTCGCTGGATGATCGCCTCGGCGCGAGCGGACTGCGTCAGCAGCCGCAGGTGTAGAAGACGACGTCCCAGTGGCTGCCCTCGTTGGCATAGACGTTGCCGGAGGCGGCCTTGTACTGGGCGGCGCCGTCGCTGCGCAGGCCGATGTAGGAGTAGGTGCCGGTCACCCAGGAGTCCAGGCAGGTGGTGCGGCGGAAGTCGAGCTTGTAGCCCGTGCCGTGGCTGTACGTGCCGCCGGCGTGGCCGGTCTCCGTGCCGCCGGTGATCGTCAGGGCGCAGCCGCTGGCGTTCTTCAGGGTGATCGCGCCGTCGATGGTGGCCTGGCGGATGCCGTCGAAGGACGTGCAGGTGGAGTTGGTGCGGTCGGTGCAGCCGCCGGACGACGTCCAGGTGATGCCGGCGGCGCGGAGCTGGGCCGCGGCGTCGGCCTGGGTGACGGCCGAGGCGGGACCGGCGAGGCCGAGCGCGGCGATCAGCGAGACGAGCAGGACGGCGAGCGCGGCGACGCCGCGACGCGTGGAGGTTCCCGAGAGAGTGGTCATGCGCCCATCCTGTCGAGATCGCCCGGCGGTGTCTCCCCCAGGCTCGGAACCGGTCGGTGAACTCCGGCTGAGGTCGAGCCCTGGCCAGCGGGCGGCGTCCTTCCGTCAGTCTGGGACTGAGAGCAGTCGGTCCGCCCACGCATCCATCCGGGCGCGGAGCACGGTGGCGTCCAGGTCGGCGAGCCCGACGCCGAGGTAGTTCGGTGACCAGGTGGTGACGACGTCGACGGCCTGGGCGGCCGCCTGGACGTCCCACGAGCGAAGGTCCGCGACCTCGAGTCCGGTGGCCTGGCGATAGTGGTCCACCACGAGGTCGGCGGCCGCGAGTCGCCCCTGGAGGACGAGGTCGAGCCGGAGCCAGGCGAGGTCGACGCCCCGTGGCGCACTGCGCGCTCCCGACCAGTCCACGACGCCCACCAGATGCTCGCCGCGCCAGAGCGTGTTGCCGGTCCAGAGGTCGTAGTGCGTGAGCACCCTCCCGCCGAGGTCGAGGCGGTCGAAGTGCTCCCGGGCGAGGCGCGCGATCGCCCTCTCCCCCGCCGCCGGGCCCGATGGGACCGGACGCAGGCCACTGCCGTCGAGATCGTGGATGCGCGCCAGCGCTGACGCGAGCTCTGAGGCCAGCCGCTCATCTGAGACGGCACCGGGCGGGTCGCCGTCCACGAGCTCGGTGACGAGCAGGTCACCAGCGACCTCGTTCACCTCCATCGCGAGCAGCCGCGGGGCGAGCCCGTCCAGGCCGGTCAGGCGCTCCGCGCCGATGGCCTCGTGGCGGCCGGCCGGATCACCTGGCGGGAACCGGCGCACGACGACGTCGCCTGACCGGTCGCCGACCACCGTGGTGCGCGCATGGGTGCCGCCGATGAGGACGCGGCGCAGGGTCAGCTCGGGACGGCCGAGGAGGCGCGCCGCGGCGACCGCGTCCACGTCCGGAGTCCCCGAGCCCACCCGGCCATCCTCTCCTGCGGCCGTGCGCGGTCCGCCACGGCCTACCCTCGGAGACGTGGACCTGCTCGACCTCCCGGAGACCGACGACGGCGGATCCGCCGCCGAGGTCTACCTCGTCGGCATGGAGCCGCGGCGACGCGGTCGCCTTCGCACCACGATCTACGCCGTCCTCGACCTGTGGTGTGCGCTCTCCGGTGGCTCGATGGAGCTGAGCCGCGGCCTCGACGTCGTCATCCGTCTGCGTGAGGACGGCGGCCTGGTGCGGCGAGTACCGGTGCGCGACCCGGCCGAGGCGGCGGTCGTCGTCGAGCAGGTGCGCACCCAGCTCGACGGCCTCACTCCGGCGGAGTTCCGATCTTTCTGGGACCTTCCCTGAGGGCGGGTCGACGTCACATCGCCGCGAGGAGCGACGCCAGCGGACGCGGCAGCGCGCCGAGCGGCAGCTCCTCGGCCAGCAGCCGGGCGTAGCGAGCCTTGTAGCCCGACCGCGCGCTGATGAACCGGTGCAGCTGACGGTGCTGAGGCCACGAGCGCTGCACCGGCTGGTGCTGCAGGCGGCGGAACGACGCGAGATCGCCGTGGGCCTCGAGGACCTCCAGCATCCGCCGCTCCCCCACGGCCCGGATCAGCTCGTCCTCGAGGTCGTCGACGCAGGCGAAGAAGCCGAGTCGCTCGAGATCGCTGCTGTCGGCGACGGGTCCGCGGCCGAGCTCGCCCAGGGCCCGTGCGACGAAGCGCTGCTCGGCGCGGTCGTAGAGGCCGGTCAGGCCCCAGCCGACGCGGCCCTCCAGGAGCTCACGCAGATGGCGCCGGATGTTCGTGGCACCGTCCATCACCGAGATCAGCACGCCTTCGGCGTCGAGGTCGCGCCCGGTCCGGCGCGCGAGGACCTCGATCGCGATGCGATCGCTCTCCCCTTCGACGAGGACCAGGCGCGGAGCGCTCATCGCTCCAGTGTGCCCGGGTCGTCATGGACCGGCGCGGATCAGCCGACGCCGCCGCGATAGCCCGTGGACGACGGCGGGTCGTCGCGATCTGCCGCGCGGCGCACGTCCTGAGGTGGTCGACTCAGATCCTCGAGCTCCCGGCGCGCCCGAGCGTTGGCCACGACGGCGCACGCGATGAGGACGAGCACGGCACAGAGCGCCAGGAAGATCACGTTCCCACGCTAGAGCAGCTACCTCGTCCGGTGGCGGCGATAAGCAGATGCGAGGAGCACTCGCCCGCGTCTAGCGTCGACCTCGGTGACCGCGAGGGAGTGACGCCCCTCGGCCGCGAGGCGAGCGGGCGCCCGCGCGTCCGGCGTCACCGACGAGAGGCCGACGACTCATCGGCGAAGGTGTGGTGGCACCGCGATCTGGCCCCCGCCCGCACCTCCAGGGCTCCCACTTCCTGGAGGACGAGATGAGACCACCCGAGCCCGCCCGCACGCTGACCGCCGACCTGCCTCGCGTGGCGCCCGGCTCCACCGTCCGACTGCAAGGCCACGTGCATCGCCGCCGCGAGCTGGCCACGGTGGCCTTCCTCGTGGTGCGCGACCGCTCCGGAACGGCCCAGGTGGTCGTGCGCCCGGAGGATCACTCCCCCGCGGACGCATCCCTGCCGCCGGAGGAGACGCCGGTGAGCATCGTCGGCGTAGCGACGCCGAACCCGCAGGCGCCGGGCGGCGTCGAGGTCACCAGCCCGCGGATCAGCGCGCTGAGCGAGCCCGCGGACACCCCGCCCGTCGAGCTGTGGCGCCCGAGGCTCGCCGCGGGACTGCCGACGCTGCTCGACCATGCCGCGGTCACCTGGCGCCATCCCGCGCGCCGAGCCGCGTGGACGCTGGCGGCCGCGAGCCTGCGCGGCTTCCGCACGACCCTGGACGCCCAGGGCTTCACCGAGGTGGCGACGCCGAAGCTCGTGGAGTCGGCCACCGAGTCGGGAGCGAACGTGTTCGGCGTCGACTACTTCGGGCGTCCCGCCTTCCTCGCCCAGAGCCCTCAGCTGCACAAGCAGCAGCTCGTCGGCGTGTTCGAGCGCGTCTACGAGGTCGGTCCGGTCTTCCGCGCCGAGCCGCACGACACCGTCCGGCATCTCGCGCAGTACCTCTCCCTCGACGTCGAGCTCGGCTTCATCGACGACCATCGCGACGTCATCCGCGTGCTCCGCAGCGTGCTGGCCGGCATGGTCGAGGCGGTGCGCGAGGAGTCCGACGCCGTCGCGCGGCTCGGCGTGAGGCTGCCGGTGATCCCGGAGGAGATCCCGGTGATCCACTTCGCCGACGCCCTCGCACTGGTCGGCGCACCTGCCGACGAGCCGGACCTCGCACCCGAGCACGAGCGCGCCCTCGGAGACTGGGCGTGGGAGAGGCACGGCTCGGAGGTGCTCGCGGTCGAGGGCTACCCGATGGTCAAGCGACCGTTCTACACCCATCCGCAGCCCGACGACCCCCGCTGGAGCAACAGCTTCGACCTGCTCTTCCGCGGACTCGAGCTCGTCACGGGCGGTCAACGGCTGCACCGGCACGCCGACCACCTCGCCGCCCTCGCCGTCCGGGGTGAGTCGCCCGAGGCGTACGCGACCTACCTGCAGGCCTTCGCCCACGGCATGCCCCCGCACGGTGGCTTCGCCATCGGTCTGGAGCGGTGGGTGGCGCGGCTGCTCGAGGCCACGAACATCCGGGAGGTCACGCTGTTCCCGCGCGACCTCCACCGGCTGGCGCCGTGACGACCGCGAGGTCGGACCGCCGACGCGGCGGTCCGACCTCGTACCGGTGCGGTCGTGGTCAGATCAGCCAGACGCCGTAGAACACGCCGAGGCCGCCGGCGACGAAGAGACCGGCGACGATCCAGAAGCGGATGACGACGGTGACCTCGTCCCAGCCGAGATGCTCGAAGTGGTGGTGGATCGGGGCGATGCGGAAGATCCGACGCCCGGTGCCGGTGAGCCTGCGGGTGACCTTGAAGGTGCCGACCTGCAGCATCACGCAGAGCACCTCGACGACGAACAGCCCGGCGATCAGCGCCATCAGCAGCTCGGTGCGCGAGAGGATCGCGAACCCGGCGACGGCCGCGCCGATGGCCAGCGAGCCGACGTCACCCATGAAGATGCGCGCCGGCTTGGCGTTCCACCACAGGAAGCCGACGCACGCCGCGGAGATCGCCGCGGCCAGCACGGCGAGGTCGAGGGGGTCGCGCACCTCGTAGCACTGCGACGCGACCAGCGTCGGCCGGGAGGATCCGCACAGCTGGTTGTTCTGCCAGATGTTCACGATCACGTACGCACCGAGGATCATCGCCGAGGCACCGGCGAGAAGTCCGTCGGCGCCGTCGGTGAGGTTCGCGCCGTTCGAGGTGCCCGTGACGATGAACCAGATCAGCACCAGCGTGACGACCAACGGCAGGCGGACGCCCCAGTCGTGGGTGGTCGAGAGGTGCTGCGAGGCCGGGTGGACACCCCGCTCGTCGGCGAACAGCTGGGTGGCGAGGTAGCCGAAGGTGACGGCGACGACGGTCTGGCCGAGCATCTTCAGCCGTCCGGGCAGGCCGGCGTTGTTCTGCGTGTAGACCTTGAGGAAGTCGTCGAGGAAGCCGATGACGCCGCAGCCCACGAAGAGCAGGAGCAGCAGCCAGGCGCTCGCGCTCGGCGCCGAGCCGGAGGCGAACGTCGCGATCAGGTACGCCAGCACCGACGCCACCACGATCACCAGGCCACCCATCGTGGGGATGCCGCGCTTGACGTGGTGCGTGGTCGGGCCGTCCGCGCGGATCGGCTGACCGAAGCCCCGACGGACGAACCAGCCGATCGCGACTCTGGTGCCGAACAGCGCCAGGATCCCGCCGAGCGCACCGCTGAGCAGGATGGCCCTCATCGGCTCGGCTCCTCTCGTCGGTGGTGGCGGTCCCCCGAGACGTGGAGGCGCGGCTGGACCCTACCGGCGCCCGGCCCCGACCCCCGAGTCGACGCGCGGCGGGTGCTCACCCCGCGACGTACCGCGCCAGATGCTCGCCGGTGAGGGTGTCGGCGCGCGCCACCAGGTGGTGCGGGGTGCCCTCGAAGACCACCTGTCCGCCGTCGTGGCCGGCGCCGGGGCCGAGGTCGATGATCCAGTCGGCGTGCGCCATGACGGCCAGGTGATGCTCGACGACGATGACCGAGCGGCCCTCGTCGACGAGGGCGTCGAGCAGCCGCAGGAGGTTCTCGACGTCGGCGAGGTGCAGGCCGGTGGTGGGCTCGTCGAGGACGATGACGCCGCCCGGATCGGCCATCCGCACCGCCAGCTTGAGCCGCTGCCGCTCGCCGCCGGACAGGGACGAGAGCGGCTGGCCGAGCCGCAGGTACCCGAGCCCCACGGAGGCGAGGCGCTCGGCGATCGCGGCCGCAGCCGGCACCCGGGACTCGGGTGCGGCGAGGTAGGCGACGGCCTGCTCGACCGGCAGGTCGAGGACGTCGGCGATGGAGCGGCCGCCGAGGTGGAGCTCGAGCACCGACGGCTGGAAGCGGCGTCCGCCGCAGTCCTCGCAGACGGTGGCGACGGTCTCCATGAAGCCGAGCTCGGTGTAGATCATGCCGTTGCCCGTGCACGTGGGGCAGGCGCCCTCGGAGTTCGCGCTGAACAGCGCCGGCTTGACGCCGTTGGCCTTCGCGAACGCCTTGCGCAGCGGCTCGAGCAGCCCGGTGTAGGTGGCGGGGTTGCTGCGTCGTGAGCCCCGGATGGCGGTCTGGTCGACCACGATGGCGTCGGGCCGGGTGGCGATCGAGCCGTGCACTAGCGAGCTCTTGCCGGAGCCCGCCACACCGGTGACGACGCACAGCACGCCCAGCGGGACGTCGACGTCGACGTCGCGCAGGTTGTGGCGGGTCGCGCCACGGATCTCGAGGGCCCCGGTGCGCTCGCGCACCGCGGGCTTGAGCGCAGCGCGGTAGGCGAGGTGACGGCCGGTGAGGGTGCCGGAGGCCTTCAGCCCCTCGAGCGTGCCCTCGAAGCAGATCGTGCCGCCGGCCGAGCCCGCCCCGGGGCCGAGGTCGACGACGTGGTCGGCGATCGCGATGGTCTCGGGCTTGTGCTCCACCACGAGCACGGTGTTGCCCTTGTCGCGCAGGCGCAGCAGCAGCCGGTTCATCCGGTCGACGTCGTGCGGATGGAGTCCGACGGTGGGCTCGTCGAAGACGTAGGTGACGTCGGTCAGCGCCGAGCCGAGGTGGCGGATCATCCGCAGTCGCTGGGCCTCGCCACCCGACAGGCTGCCGGAGGGACGCTCGAGCGCGAGGTAGCCCAGGCCGATCTCGTCGAGGGAGTCGAGCAGGTCGAGCAGCGCCGTGCGCAACGGCGCGACCGAGGGCTCGTCGAGCTCGCGCAGCCAGGCGGCGGCGTCGCTGACCTGCCACGAGCAGACGTCGGCGATGCTGACGCCGCGGATCAGCGAGGACCGAGCCGCGGAGCTCAGGCGCGTGCCCTCGCACTCGGAGCAGCGACCGAAGGTGGCCGCGCGCTCGACGAAGGCCCGCACATGAGGCTGCAGGGAGTCGGGGTCCTTGGAGAACATCGACCTGCGGATCTTCGGGATCAGGCCCTCGGCGGTGACGTTGACGTTCTCGACCTTGATCTTGCGGGGCTTGCCGTGGAGGAGGTCGTCGCGCTGGGCGCGGGTCAGGTCGCGGATCGGGACGTCCGGGGGCACCATCGCCTTGAACGCCGCCACCATCCAGCCGTCGGCGGTGTACCCGGGCACGAGGATCGCGCCCTCGACCAGCGAGCGGGTCTCGTCGACGATGGCGGTGAGGTCGAGGTCGGAGACGGTGCCGCGGCCCTCGCACTGGGCGCACATGCCGCCGAGGTAGACGACGTCGCGGACGCTGGTGCGCTCGACGCGGCCGCCCTCGCGCTCCACCGACATGACGCCGCTGGCCCGCCGGGTGGGGACGTTGAACGAGAACGCCGTGGGCGGACCGACGTAGGGGTCGCCGAGCCGGCTGAAGAGCGTGCGCAGCAGGGCGTGGGCGTCGGTGACGGTGCCGACGGTGGAGCGCGCGTTGGCGCCCATCGGCTCCTGGTCGACCGCGATGGCGGTGGTGAGCCCCTCGAGCCGGTCGACGTCGGGGCGGGCCAGGCTGGGCATGAAGCCCTGCACGAAGGCGCTGTAGGTCTCGTCGATCATCCGCCGCGACTCCGCGGCGACGGTGGCGAAGACCAGCGAGCTCTTCCCCGAGCCGGAGACGCCGGTGAAGACCGTGAGCCGGCGCTTGGGCAGCGTCAGCGAGACGTCGCGCAGGTTGTTCTCCCGCGCGCCCTCGATGCGGAGGCGGTCGTGGCGGTCGGCGGGATGGGGCGAGGCGTCGACCACCGGCTCAGCCCATCGACTTCGCGCCGTCGAGGGACTCGCGGATGATGTCGGCGTGCCCGGCGTGCTGGGAGGTCTCGGCCAGGACGTGCCACAGCACCCGGCGCACGGTCCAGGAGGTGCCCGGCGGGAACCACGGGGCCTCGGGCAGCAGGTGCTCGGCGTCGAGGTCGGCGTCGGCGAGGAAGGCGTCGGTGTCAGCGGCGACGGCGTCGTAGTGGGCCAGGAGCACGGGCACCGTGTGCTCCTCCCCCAGCAGGAAGCGGGTGTCCTCGCCGCTCCAGGACTCGGTGCCGGGCATCGTGCCGGTGCGCGCGAAGGCGATCCAGCCAGCCTCGGTGTCGGCGACGTGCTTGATCAGCGAGGCCAGGGACAGCTCGCTGGCGCTCGGGGTGCTGCGGGCCTGCGCCTCGTCGAGGTCGCGCAGCGTGCCGCGGAGGAGGCCGCGGTGCTGGTGGAGGGTGGCCGCGAGGTCGCGGCGTTCACGATCGGTGCTCATGGCGGGCTCCTGGAGGTCGTCGGTCGCCCGAGGCTAGCGGTCGCCGCCGACAGTCCGCGGTGGTCGCGTCGGCGTGCGGTGGGACCGCCGCCGGCCCTACGCTGGGGTGACCCGCACCACACCCGCGGGCACAGCGCGAGCCACCACCCCGGCTCCTGATCACCGAAGGACGGGTTCACCCATGACCCAGCAGAGCACCCCGACGCGCGCCCTCGACCTCCTCGAGGCCGCCCACGAGCACGAGCAGGTCGTCGTCGCGAACGACCCCGCCACCGGACTGCGCGCCATCGTCGCCATCCACTCCACCGCCCTCGGCCCGGCGCTGGGCGGCACCCGCTTCTACCCCTACGCCTCCACCGACGCCGCCCTGGCCGACGTGCTCGACCTCTCCCGCGGCATGTCCTACAAGGCCGCGCTGGCCGGGCTCGACCTCGGCGGCGGCAAGGCCGTCATCCTCGGCGACCCCGCGCAGGTGCGCGCCCGCGGTGGCGCCGAGGCGCTCTTCCGCGCCTACGGCCGGTTCGTGCAGTCCCTCGGCGGCCGCTACTACACCGCCTGCGACGTCGGCACCTTCTCCCCCGACATGGACGACATCGCCCGCGAGTGCGACTTCGTCACCGGCCGCACCGTCGCCCACGGCGGGGCCGGCGACAGCTCGGTGCTCACCGCGTTCGGCGTCTACCAGGGCCTGCTCGCCTCGGCCCAGCACGCCTGGGGCAGCACCTCGCTGGAGGGCCGCACCGTCGGCGTCGCCGGCGTCGGCAAGGTCGGACGCCACCTCGTCGGTCACCTGCTCGCCGACGGCGCCCGGGTCGTCGTCACCGACGTGCACGCCCCCGCCGTCGACCGCCTGCGCGAGGAGCACCCCGCCGTGGTGGCCGTCGAGAGCACCGAGGCGCTGGTGTCCCAGCAGCTCGACGTCTACGCCCCCTGCGCGATGGGCGGTGCGCTCACCGACGAGGTCGTCGAGACCCTCACCGCGAGGATCGTCTGCGGTGCCGCCAACAACCAGCTGGCCCACGCGGGCGTCGAGAAGACCCTGCTCGAGCGCGGCATCGTCTACGCCCCCGACTACTGCGTCAACGCCGGCGGCCTCATGCAGGTGGCCGACGAGCTCGACCCCGCCGGCTTCCGCTTCGAGCGGGCCGAGCAGCGGGCGCGCGGCATCTTCGACACGACCGCCTCGGTGCTCGAGCTCGCGGCGAGCGAGGGCGTCTCCCCCGCCGTGGCCGCCGATCGCCTCGCCGAGCGCCGGATGCGCGACGTCGGCCGGCTGCGCGGCATCTGGCTGCGCTGAGCCACCGGCCCGCGCCGGTCGCGCGCTGCCGCCGACTCGGCACGGGCGATGATGGCGTCGTGCTGCTGACCGCCGACGACGTCGTCCTCGCCCGTGCCCGGCTCGGCTCCGCCGTCCGCCGCACTCCCCTGCTGGAGGTCGGCGACGGAACCGTGCTCAAGCTCGAGCTGCTGCAGCACTGCGGGGTCTTCAAGACCCGCGGCGCGCTCAATGCGCAGCTCGCGGCGCAGGAGGAGGGCCGTCTCGACCACGGCGTCGTCGTCGCCTCCGGCGGCAACGCCGGCCTGGCGCAGGCCTGGGCCGCGCGCCGGCTCGGGGTGCCCGCGGTGGTCTTCGTGCCCACCGGCGCGCCGCAGGTGAAGGTCGACCGGATCGCCTCCTACGGCGCCGAGGTCCGACGCGTCGGACGCGAGTACGCCGAGGCAGCGGACGCGGCGGCCCGCCACGCCGCGGACACCGGGGCCCTGCTGGCGCACGCCTACGACCAGACCGACGTCGTCGCCGGCGCGGGGACGCTCGCGCTGGAGCTGCTCGAGGACTCCGAGGTCGACACGGTCGTGGTCGCGGTGGGAGGCGGCGGCCTCTACGCCGGGGTCGCGGCCGCCGTGCGCGGGCGGGCCCGCGTGGTGGCCGTGGAGCCGGAGCGGGCGCCGACCCTGCACGCGGCGCTCGCGGCCGACGGCCCCGTCGACGTCGCCGTGGGCGGCGTCGCCGCCGACTCGCTGGGCGCGCGACGGCTCGGGGACCACGCCTGGGCGGCGATCGCCGCGGAGCCACCCGTCACCGTGCTGGTCGGCGACGAGGCGATCCTCGAGGCGCGGCGACGGCTCTGGCGCGAGCACCGCCTGGTCGCCGAGCACGGCGCCGCGACGGCTCTGGCAGGGCTCGGCGGGGGCGGATACGAGCCGCGGCCCGGCGAGCGGGTCGCGGTGGTCGTCTGCGGCGCCAACACCGACCCGGGCGACCTCTCCGACGCCGCCGGGGTGTGACGCCGGCCGCGAGCCGGCTCCTAGGCTCGCCGCCATGAGCGCACCCCGCACCCTCGGCCGCCTCGTCCTCGGCGGCTTCATGGTCACCGCCGGCGTCCTGCACCTCACCGTCAAGCGCCAGGAGTTCCAGGCCCAGGTGCCCGACTGGTTCCCGGTCGACGCCGACCTCACCGTGCTCGCCTCGGGCGTCGCCGAGGTGGGGCTGGGCGCGGCGTTCGTCGCGCTGCCGCGCCACCGGGGCCGCGTGGGCGCGCTCCTGGCTCTGTTCTACGTCGCGATCTTCCCCGGCAACATCGCCCAGTACGTCGAGGGCACCGACGCGTTCGGCCTCGACTCCGACCGGGCCCGCCTCCTCCGGCTGTTCTTCCAGCCCGTGCTCATCGCCTGGGCCCTGTGGGCCGGGGAGACCCTGCGCGACCGGCGTCGCGACCGCACCTGATAGGCATGCGCGCGTGCGCGCTCTCGGTCTGGTCGGCTCCTGCGTGGTCCTCGGCGTGGGCGTCGCGCTCGTCCTCACCGCCGGGCTGGGGTCCGACGGCTACTCGACGCTGCTGAGCGGCCTCAACCGCGCCACCGACGTCGACTTCTGGATCGTCAGCGTGGTCGTCGGCGGTGCGCTCGTGCTGCTGGCGGCCACGCGCCGCCAGCTCCCCGGCGTCGGGACGCTGGTGCAGCCGGTGGTCTCCGGCGTCACCGTCTCGGTGCTCCTCGGGATGCTCGAGCAGCCCGACTCCCTCGCCGTGCGGATCCTGCTGCTCCTCATCGCCTTCCCGGTGCTGGCGGTGGGCGTCGCGGGCTACCTGTCGGTGGGCCTGGGCGCCGGTCCCACGGAGGGCGCGGCGCTCGCGTTCGATCCGCCTCTGCCCTTCCGCTGGGCCTACCCCGTGGTGCAGGCCCTCGCCGCGATCGTCGGCTGGCTGCTGGGCGCGGCGGTGGGCCCCGGCACGCTGCTGGTCAGCCTCGGCCTGGGGCCGTTCGTGGGCTGGCTCGGGACGCGCGTGCCCGTGCTCGCCGTCAGGCGTCGAGACGCGCCAGCTCGTCGGGGCTGAGCACCAGCTCCGCCGCGGCAGCGGAGTCGACGACCGAGGCGGGCCGCTTGGCGCCCGGGATCGGGACGACGCACGGCGACTGCGCGATGGCCCAGGCGAGCGCGACCTGCTGCGGTGAGACGCCGCGCTCGGCAGCGATCTCGGCGAACGCCGGGTGCTCGGTGCCCAGGCCCTTGGCGTTGCCGAGGCCGCCGAGCGGGCTCCACGGCAGGAACGTCAGGCCGAGCTCCTCGCAGACCTCGATCTCCGGCGCGCTGGTGCGGAAGGCCGGGGAGAACTGGTTCTGGACGCTGACGAGCGCGTCGCCGAGCACCTCGTGCGCCAGGCGGATCTGCGCGGGGTCGGCGTTGGAGAGCCCGACCATGCGGACCTTGCCCGAGGCGTGCACCTCGCGCAGCGTCTCGAGCACCTGCTCGTACGGGACGGCCGGGTCAGGCCGGTGGTGCTGCCACAGGTCGATGACGTCGACCCCCAGGCGCTCGCGGCTGGCGTCGACCGCGCTGCGCAGGTGGTCGGCGGAGCCGTCGAGGCCCCAGCCGCCGTCGTCGGTGCGCACGTGTCCGGCCTTGGTGGCCACCAGCACGCGGTCGCGCACCCCGAGCTCGTCGAGCAGCGAGGCGAGCAGACGCTCGTTGGCGCCCTGCGCCTGGAGGCCCAGCTCGGCGGGACCGTAGGCGTCGGCGGTGTCGAGCAGCGTGACACCGGCGTCGAGCGCGGCCCGCAGCGTGTCGAGGAGCTGCTCGCGCGGCACCTCCTCGGTCTGGGTGAAGGTCATGACGCCGAGGCCGATCACGCCGATCTCAGTGCGTCCGACGGTGTCGTTGCCGAGGGTGCGGGTCTGCATCCCTCAGTCCTACCCGATGCGAGGACGTCAGGCTCACCGCCCCCACTCGGGGTGAGGCGACGGGACCGGACGGTTGAGCCCGTGGGCGCCGTGGAAGGCTGCGACCATGCGCGATCTCGGGACGACACGAGTCTGGGTGGCCCGACGGCCCGGCGGGCTCGAGGTGCTGCGGCTGGTCCAGCAGGAGGTGCCCGCGCCCGGTCCCGGTGAGGTGACGATCCTCGTGCGCGCGGCCGGGGTGAACCCCGCCGACGCCAAGCACGTCGCCCGGGGGCGGTTCACCGAGCCGCGTCCGGTCGGCTACGAGGTCTCCGGCACCGTCGAGGCGGTGGGCGTCGAGGTCGAGGGCCTGGCCGTGGGCGACGAGGTGGTCGCCTTCCGCGTGCAGGGCGGGTACGCCGAGCGGCTCACGGTCGCGGCCAGCGCCGTGCTCCCCAAGCCCGTGGGCCTCTCGTGGGAGGCCGCCGCCAACCTGCTGCTCGCCGGCACCACCGCGGCCGAGCTGCTCGAGGTGAGCGGCGCGACCGCCGGCGCCACCGTCGTCGTCCACGGGGCGTCCGGGGCCGTCGGCACGAGCCTGTGCCAGCAGGCCCGCGACCTCGGCATCCGCGTCGTCGGCACGGCCAGCCCCGCCCGTCACGACCTGCTGCGCTCCTACGGCGCCGTCCCGGTGGCCCACGGCCCCGGCCTGCTCGACCGCCTGCTCGCGCTCGCGCCGTCCGAGGGCTACGCCGCCGCGCTGGACGCCGCCGGCACCGACGAGGCGATCGACGCGAGCCTGCTGCTCGTCGGCCCGGCCAGGGTGGTCACGGTGGCCGCTCAGCACCGCGTGGCGCCCGACGGCATCCGCGCCCTCGCGGGCTCCGACCCGGTCAGCGCCGCCTTCCGCGACGCCGCCCGCCCCGCCCTGCTGGCCGCGGCCGGCGAGGGCCGGCTCGAGGTCCCGGTGGCACGCACCTTCCCGCTCGACGAGGCCGTCGCCGCCCTCGCCCTGCTCGCCGAGGGCCACCCCGGCGGCTCGTTCGCGCTGCTGCCGTGAGCGACCTGCCCGCACGGCTCGACCTCGGTCGCGCTCAGGTGCTCGTCGAGCGCGCCCGGCGCGAGGACGTCGCCGCCATCCGGGCGCTCCTGCTCGACGACGAGCTGGGCCGGCATCGCGAGAGCGCGGAGCTCGCGCCGTACCTCGAGGCCTTCGACCGGCTCGACGCCGACCCCGACGAGCTGCTCGTCGTCGCCCGCCTCGACGACCGCGTGGTCGCGACGGCGCAGGCCACGCTGCTCGTCGGGCTCAGCCGCGGCGCGACCCTGCGCTGGCAGATCGAGGGCGTGCGCGTCGCCTCCGACCTGCGCGGCGGCGGCCTGGGCCGCGCGCTGCTCGAGCTGCTGCTCGATCTCGGTCGCGGGCGCGGCGCGACCCTGGCGCAGCTGACCTCCGACGCCTCGCGCTCCGGTGCGCACCGCTTCTACGCCGACCTCGGGTTCCGGGCGACGCACGTCGGGTTCAAGCGCACGCTCTGAGGCGGGGCGACGACCCGGTCCGCGAGGGCGGCTTGGGCGGGCCCGTCACGATGAGGGGCGTGCCAGAGGGACACACCATCCACCGACATGCGCGCGCCCAGCGTCGCCTCTTCCGCGGCAAGCAGGTGCACGTCGACAGCCCCCAGGGCCGCTTCGCCGAGGGCGCGGCCATCGTCGACGGGCAGGTGCTCGACGACACCGACGCGTGGGGCAAGCACCTCTTCCACCGCTACGACGACCTGTGGGTGCACGTGCACCTGGGGCTGTTCGGGAAGTTCCGGGACGGGCCGCTGCCGGCGCCGGAGCCGAAGGGCGCACTGCGCATGCGCATGGTCTCCGACGACCACTGGCTCGAGCTGCGCGGCCCCACGGCCTGCGAGGTGCTCACCGATCCCGAGCGCGACGCGATCCTCGCCCGGCTGGGGCCGGACCCGCTGCGCCGCGACGCCGACGTCGAGAGGTTCGTGACCCGGGTCGGACGCAGCCGGGCGCCGATCGGCGGGCTGCTGATGGACCAGGCGGTCATCGCCGGGGTCGGCAACGTCTACCGCGCCGAGGTGCTCTTCCGACACGGCATCGAGCCCCACCGTCCCGGGCGCGAGGTGCGCCCGGAGGCCGTGCAGGCGATGTGGGACGACCTCGCCGAGCTGCTGCGCGACGGCGTGCGGGTCGGCCGCATCATCACCACCGAGCCGGGCGACCGCGAGCGTCCCAGCGGCCGGGTCCGCCGGGTCGACGCGCACTACGTCTACGGTCGCGCCGGGCTCCCGTGCCGCCGCTGCGGCACCGAGGTGGTCGACGAGGAGATGGTGGCGCGACGGCTCTTCTGGTGCCCGTCCTGTCAGGCCTGACCGGCCCCGTGGACCTCAGCCGAGCGTGCGCAGCCAGGCCGTGAGGTCGCGTCCGGCCGCCACGGACCGCTCCCACGTGATCGCGAGCGTCAGCACCGTGGCGCCGGCCGCGATCAGCAGCAGCCAGGCGGGCACGTAGGCGAGGTACGGGCCACCGCGGGTGATCGCGACGACGACCAGCGTGCCGCCGCCGAACAGCACCGGCGTGCGCAGGTCGCGCGCGATCCCGAGCGTCAGCAGCACGATCGCCGCGACGACCAGCAGCACGAGGCGCAGTGCGTCGCCCTCCCCGAGGGCGAGTGTCAGCGACGGCAGGACGGCGACGCTGAGCGCAGGGCCGAGGCTCACCGTCGAGGTCGGCCGCGGGTGGCCGGCGGCACGGGCCCGTCGCATCTGCGCGGCCGCGACGCCGAGCAGCAGGGCTGCCAGGGGCAGCGTGTAGACCTCGATCAGGCCCGCGCCGAGGTGCGCGGAGACGACCCACGTGGACGACGAGAGCAGCACCGTGCCCGGGTAGGCCAGGAGCAGGCGTCCCGGAGCCGAGGCGTAGCCGAGCACGCCGAGGCCGAGCAGCACCAGGAGCACGGCGAGCGTGGCCCAGGCGTCGTCGTGGAGGTCGACGACCGCGGAGCCGATGCCCAGGCCGCCCAGCACGAGGAGCGGCAGCGCCAGCGAGATCTCCAGGGTCACCCAGGTGCTGCGCTGCAGCGTGCGCGAGGACGCCCGGGCGGCGAGCGTCGACGCCGGGAGCGCGGCGAGCGTCGCGGGCACCAGCACCACCCAGGCGGCATCGAAGGGCCGCACCGCCACGAGGGCCAGCACCAGCCACGTGGGTCCGACGGCCGCGGCCCAGGGCTCGCCCGCCCGTCCGTGGTCGAGGACGGTGCCGAGCACCGCGACGACGAGCACCGCGACGATGCCGACGAGCTCGGCGGCGAGCGGGAGCGTCCCGAGGGTGCCCGTGCGATCGAGGTGCCCCAGATCGGGGACGCCCTGCCGGGACAGCACCAGCACCGTCAGCGCCGAGGCGGGGGTGAGCAGCTGGACGAGCAGCCCGCCGACCACCGCGTACGGCCCGAGCTCGCGCAGGCGACCGAGGATGATGCGGACGCCGCCGGCGGCGACCGCCAGCACCAGCGTGACGCCGACCCAGCCGACCCGCGGCACGTCGAGGAGGGCGGGCCCGAGAGCCAGGAGGCAGCCGGGGACGAGCAGCGCGGGCGTCCACCGCAGATGGCTCTCGGCGCCGCTGCCGATCGCGCGGGCGCGGGAGCGGGCCGATGTCTCGACCTCCCAGCGCACGAGCGCGAGCAGCACGAGGAGGAGCAGCAGACCGGCTCCGTAGCGGGTGGAGCGAGCCGTGCCGGCGACGTCGTACCCGAGTCGGAGGTCGAGGGCCAGACCGCTGAGCCCGAGGACGAGCGCGGACGCCCCGGCGACCGCGGTGGCGAGCACGAGCCCGGCACGCTCGCGCGAGCGCTCCGGAGCGGTGCGCGCGCGCTCGCGCAGGAGGAGCAGGAGCACCCCGGAGAGCACCGCGGCGCCGAGCAGCACGACCACCGCGCCGAGGCCGCCCAGCGCCGAGGTGCGGACGGCCTCCGCCAGCGCTCCGGCGCCGACGGCCCCGGCCGCGAGCGCGGCAGGGAGCAGCGCGGCGACCCGGCCTTGGGCCCCGCGATGCACCGCCAGGAGCACCACGACCGCCAGGGCACTCGCCGCCGCGGCGTACCAGGGCCCAGGCACCCCGCGCAGCCCGAGGAGGTCGAGCCTCCAGGCGGCGTCGGCGTCGATGAGCAGCAGGCCGACGCCGATCACGGTCAGGGTCTCCGAGGCCCCCGGCAGGCGGGGCGCCAGGCTCACCGCGGTGCCGAGCGCGGCGATCGTCAGCGCGAGCATGATGATCGCCTGTCCGACGACGCCGACGAGCAGCCACACGGCGACGACGAACACCGACGCGCCCGCGAGCAGCAAGAGCCCGGCGAGCGTGTAGAGGACGACCTGGAGGGCAGGGCGAGGCGCACGCATCGGCGGGGCCGCCGGACCCACGAGCGGACCCAGCAGTGGACCCTCGCCGAGCGGCGCGCCGGCCGCGGGGAAGCGCGGGATCCACGACGTGCCGATGGTCGTGCCGTCCGTCGCGCCGTCGGCCTCGCGGTCGGGCGTCGCCCCCATCGGGCTCGGCGCTGGATCGCCAGGGTCGCCGGGGCCGGCGGATGGTCGAGCCTGGCCGGACTCTGGCGCCTCGGCCTGGGTCTGGGCCTCCGCCTGCAGCCGCGTGACCAGGCCGACCCGCTCGTCGGTGAGCGCCGCGATCTCGGCGTGGATGGCGCGCAGGCGATCGGCGGCATCGCCGACGAAGCTCACCCCGCAGTGGGGACAGGCGGCCGGGCCGGCGGGCACGGCCTCGGCGCAGGCCGGACAGGCGTAGCTCGGCTGCTCGGTCATCGTGCTCCTCGGTCCCGGGAGATCGCGACGCTACTGCACCGCGGGGCCGCCCTGCAGGCTCCTGGGCGACGGCAGGCCGAGCAGGTCGAGCAGCGCCGGCCAGGCCTGCCGCCCGAGTGCGAGGTCGTGCTCGGGCGCGCCGCCACGCCGCATCGAGGCTCCCCCGGCGACCGGCTCCTCACCGGGGAGCACCACCCGGTGCCCGGCGAGCGGATGGTGGACGTGGCGGGTCGAGAGCCCGCGCCGGGCGCGACGCTCGACCAACCGCGGCGCCCAGTCCCCTGCCGGCCACACCTGGTCGTCGCCCCCGGTGACGAGGAGCAGCTCGGGCGAGCCCTCGGCCACCAGCTCGGCTCGGGCGGCGTCGCCGCTGCTCTCGGCGGCGGCGAGCGAGACGGCGTAGAGGTCGCGGTAGGCCGGCGGGCGCTCGTCGGTGGACCACTCCTCGTCGAGGCGGACGAACGGCAGCGGCCGCCCGCTCACGGTCCAGTGGGAGGTCTGGGTGCCGTCCGCCCGCACCCCGGCCCACACGTGGGCCGGCGGCGCCACGGCGACGACGCCGTCGAGCGGCGTGAGCCCCGAGTCCGCCAGCGCGAGCGCGAGCTCGGCGCCGAAGGAGGTGCCCAGCACCACCACCCGCCGATGCTCCTCACGCAGCGCCCCGACGACCTCGGCGGTGGGCTCGAGCGGGACCTCGACCGGAGCCGTCGGCTGCCCCGGACCGCCGAACCAGAGGTGGGCGCGGGCGGTGACGCCGGTGTCCGCGAGCAGCCGCGCCCGCGGAGCCTCGAGCCGGCCGCTGGAGCCGGAGAGGACGACCACCGCGGTCGTCGCGCCTGGGACGCGCCAGGTGCTGCCGGCGCGGTCGTGCGTCGGCTCGATGCCCGACATGCTCATGGTCCGTCCCCCGGGTGGTCGACCGGCCCGATGTCGGTCGCCGCTCTTCCTACCGCACCCGGCCGACACGCCGGTGAACGGGGGGTCAGCGGCCTCCGCGGCGCGGGTCATGCCCCAGGATGACGGGCATGACGACGGTTCTCGAGGAGCTGTGGCACCACCCCGTGAAGGCGATGATCGGCGAACGGGTCGAGCGGATCCGGCTCGACGCCCGCGGGCTCGTCGGCGATCGTCTCTGGGCGGTCTACGACGAGGACGGTCGCATCGCCAGCGGCAAGAACAGCCGCCGCTTCCGGCGCTACGACGACGTCCTGCGGCTGCGGGCCCGCACGGTCACCGCCGGACCCGGTGAGCCGACAGCCGTCGAGGTCGACGACCCCGAGGGCGCGCCCGGGCGCACCGTCCGCGTCGGCACGCCCGAGGCGGACGCCTGGCTGAGCGATCGGGTCGGCGTCCCGCTCGTGCTGAAGCAGGAGGCCGAGATCCAGCACCACGACGACTCCCCCATCCACCTCGTCGGCACCGCGACGCTGGCCTGGCTGGCCGAGCGCTTCGGCGGCACGCCCGACATCCGCCGGCTGCGGGCCAACCTGCTCGTCCGCACCACCGAGCCCTTCGAGGAGGAGGGCTGGGCCGTCCTGAGGGTCGGCGACGTCGAGCTCACCGTCGGCGAGCGGGCCCCGCGCTGCCGGATGCTCGATCTCGTCGAGGGACGCCCCCTCGACGACCGCTGGCTGCCCGGCGTGACCCGCGAGCGCGACATGCACGTCGGGATCTACGCGACGGCGACGACGCCCGGCGAGGTCGCGCGGGGAACGACGGTGGAGGTCGTCGACTCGGTCAGCTGAGACCGGTCGCGGCGAAGAGCCGGCCGTAGATCTCGCGGACCACCGACTCCTTGCGCAGGTTGTAGTCCATGCCGTGGCCCCCGTCGACGCGGGTGGCCTCCGACGCGCTGCGCTTGGTGGCGGCGTAGAGCTCGCGGTCGGCGGCATCGCCCCGCAGCCAGTCGCGGAAGAGCCGGTGGCGCACCGGCTCGGGGGCCTCGGGTCCGAAGACGTGCAGGTGGCAGGCCGGCTCGAGCAGGCGCAGCATCCGATGCTCGTACCACCAGGGCTCGCGCACCCGCAGCTCGAAGCCGAGGTCGACGAGCGCCGGGAGCCAGTGCTCCTCCTCGGCGGGGGCGGCGACGACGAGGTCGAGGTCGATGATCGGCTTGGCCCACAGACCGGCCACGGAGGTCGAGCCGACGTGCTGCAGGTCGAGCACCCGCCATCCCAAGGCCCCGCGGACGCGCCCCATGAGCTCCTCGGCCACGTCGGGCCAGGCGGGGTCGGGCGGGACGACGTCGATCGCCTGGGACGGGCCTGCTCCGGGCACGTAGGCGGACGTGCCCGCCGGGGGCTCGCCGTCGTCGAAGGTGGTCAGGCTCCCGCGGGTCGGCATGGCCGCAGGCTAGCCCGACACGCGGTCCGGCCGGACCATGCCCCATGGCCCGTCCGGGCCACACGGCCGCGCGCGTCCTGACAGTCCTGTGGAGTTCGCCTCAGGCCGGCGCCCGATCGTCCGTACGGTCGAGGACACGCCGAATCCGCGAACTCGAAGGAGCACGTCATGTGGGACACCGTCCGCAGTGACGACCATCCGCTGTCGCACGACCTGCCGTGCCAGCGCTGCGGCCACGCCATGCACACCTACCTCGCCTGCGACGCCGGATGCGACTGCGTCCCCGTCAGCCCGCCCGGCGCCGCCGAGCAGCGCGCCCGCGTCGCCTGAGCGAGACCCGCGACCGCCGCCCGGACCCCTTCTGTCAGGGCTGCAGCAGCACCTTGATGGCCCGACGCTCGTCCATCGCCCGGTAGCCCTCGGCCACCTGGTCCAGCGGCAGCGTCAGGTCGAAGACGGGGCCCGGGTCGAGGGTCCCCGCAAGCACCCGCTCCAGTAGATCCGGCAGGTAGCGCCGCACGGGCGCCATGCCGCCGAGCAGGCCGACGTTGCGCTGGAACATCTTGCGCACCGGCAGCTCCACCCCGTGCGGAACGCCGACGAAGCCGACCATCGCGCCCGGCCGGGCCACGGCGAAGGCCGTGCCCATCGCGTCGTCGGTGCCGACGCACTCCAGCACCGCGTCCGCGCCGACGCCCTGCGTCAGCTCCTTGATCCGCGCCGCGGCCTCCTTGCCGCGCTGCTCGACGACGTCGGTGGCGCCGAAGCGACGCGCGACCTCCTGCCGGCTGGCGTGACGCGACATCACGATGACGCGCTCGGCGCCCATCGTGGACGCCGCGAGGACGCCGCACAGCCCGACGGCGCCGTCGCCGACCACCACGACGGTGGAGCCGGGCTGGACGTTCGCACTGACGGCGGCGTGCCAGCCGGTGGGCATGACGTCGGAGAGCGCCATGAGCGCCGGCACGAGCGCCGGGTCATGATCGGCGGGGATCCGCACGAGGCTGCCGTCGGCCTGGGTGACGCGGGCGTACTGCGCCTGGCCGCTGACGGTCATGCCGAGGTTGTCGCAGGCCGAGTGCATCCCGAACGCGCAGTGCGGGCAGGTGTTGTCGCAGTGGTCGAACGGGACGACGACGAGGTCGCCGACCCGGACGTCGCGCACGTCGGCGCCGATCTCCTCGACGACGCCGAGGCACTCGTGGCCGATCGTCTGGCCGGGGGTGATCGGGTTCTCGCCCCGGTAGGGCCACAGGTCCGAGCCGCAGATGCACGCGGCAGTGACGCGGACGATCGCGTCGGTGGGCAGCTCGAGGGTCGGGTCGGGCACCTCGGTGAAGCGGATGTCGCGGGTGTCGTGGAGGGTGGTGGCGCGCATGAGGGCATCTGACACCCACGCGCGGCGCGGCGTCCAACCCGGCGTCGGACGCGCCTCTCGGGCACGCTCACGACTCACCCGTCCGGCGTGTTGCGTCGATATCTCACATGTGAGTTAACGTAGGCGGCATGACGGACGGATACAAGGGTCGCATCGGGAACCTCATCCGCGATGCCCGCAAGCACCGCGGGCTCACGCAGCACCAGCTGGCCGAGGTCCTCGGCACCAGCCAGAGCGCGATCAACCGCATCGAGAAGGGTCAGCAGAACCTCTCGCTGGAGATGATCGCCCGCATCGGCGCCGCGCTCGACTCCGAGATCGTGGCGCTCGGCGCCGGGCCCACGCACCTGCGCATCACCGGCCCCACGACGCTCTCGGGCTCCATCGAGGTCAAGACCTCGAAGAACGCGGGCGTCGCGCTGCTGTGCGCCTCCCTGCTCAACCGGGGTCGCACCACCCTGCGCAAGGTCGCGCGCATCGAGGAGGTCAACCGGCTCCTCGAGGTGCTCGGCAGCCTCGGCGTCCAGACCCGCTGGCTCAACGACGACAACGATCTCGAGATCGTCCCGCCCAAGGAGCTGCGCCTCGACGCCATCGACGAGGTCGCGGCCCGCCGCACCCGCTCGGTGATCATGTTCCTCGGTCCGCTGCTGCACCGCGCCGACTCCTTCGACCTCCCCTACGCCGGCGGCTGCAACCTCGGCACCCGCACCGTCGAGCCGCACATGACCGCGCTGCGGCCCTTCGGCCTGGAGGTCAAGGCCACCGACGGCAGCTACCACGCGTCGGTCGATCGGGCCATCGAGCCGGGGCGTCCGATCGTGCTCACCGAGCGCGGCGACACCGTCACCGAGAACGCCCTCATGGCCGCGGCGCTGCACCCGGGCACCACGGTGATCCGCAACGCCTCGTCGAACTACATGGTCCAGGACCTCTGCTTCTACCTGCAGCGCCTCGGCGTCACGATCGAGGGCGTCGGCACCACCACGCTGACCGTCACCGGCCGCAGCGAGATCGACGTCGACGTCGACTACGCGCCCTCGGAGGACCCCATCGAGGCGATGTCGCTGCTGGCCGCGGCGATCGTCACCTCCTCGGAGATCACCATCAAGCGGGTGCCGATCGAGTTCCTCGAGATCGAGCTCGCGACGCTGGAGGAGATGGGCTTCCGCTACGACCGCTCCGAGGAGTACGTCGCGCTCAACGGCGAGACCCGCCTGGTCGACCTCACCACGCACCCCTCCGACCTGCGGGCTCCGCTCGACAAGATCCACCCGATGCCGTTCCCGGGTCTCAACATCGACAACCTCCCGTTCTTCGCCGTCATCGCGGCCGTCGCCAGCGGTCAGACCCTGCTGCACGACTGGGTCTATGAGAACCGCGCCATCTACCTCACCGAGCTCACCAAGCTCGGCGCGCAGGTCAAGCTGCTCGATCCCCACCGCGTGATGATCGAGGGCCCGACGCACTTCTCCGGCACCGAGATCGTCTGCCCGCCGGCGCTGCGTCCGGCGGTGGTGATCCTGCTGGCGATGCTGGCCTCGAAGGGCACCAGCGTCCTGCGCTCGACCTACGTGATCCACCGCGGCTACGAGGACCTCGCCGAGCGGCTCAACGAGCTCGGCGCCTCGATCGAGACCTTCCGCGACATCTGAGCCGTCCCGCTCGCGAGGCGACGCCGGCGGACCGGCCGGTGCGTGGCATGCTCCCTCAGGTGTCCACCACCTCCGGTCCGCCGCGCACCGGCTGGGCCTATCTCGACGCCGTCCGCGAGCAGGCGGGCGCCGTGCTGGCCTTCGCCCACCGCGGCGGAGCCACGCACCCGGAGATCGCCGGGCTGGAGAACACCCGCGTCGCCTTCTCCCACGCCGTGGCGCTGGGCTACGGCTACCTCGAGACCGACGTCCACCTCACCCGTGACGGCGTCCTGCTGGCCTTCCACGACGGCGTCCTGGACCGGGTCACCGACGGCGTCGGCGCGGTGCGCGACCTCACCCTGGACGAGATCCGTCAGGCGCGGGTCGGTGGGCGTGAGCCGGTGCCGACGCTGGTGGAGCTGCTCGAGGACCATCCCGACGTCCGATTCAACATCGATCTCAAGTCCGACGACGCCGTCGGCCCGCTGGCCGCCCTCGTCGAGGAGCGCGGCCTGCACGACCGCGTGCTCATCGGCTCCTTCTCGCCCCTGCGACTGCGTCGCTTCCGACGGCTGACCGCCGGCCGCGTCGCCACCTCCGCGCACCCGGTCGAGGTCGCGGTGTTCGTGCTGTGCCCCAGCGCCGCCCTGGCGCGGCGCATCACCGGCGGCCGGGTGGCCGCGCTCCAGGTGCCGCGGCACCGACGCCTCGGACCCGTCACCGTGCCGGTGGTCACCGCCGCGCTGGTGCGCCGCGCCCACGCCGCGCGCGCCCACGTGCACGTGTGGACCGTCGACGAGCCCGCCGAGATGCGCGCGCTGCTCGCGCTCGGCGTCGACGGCCTCATGACCGACCGCACCGACGTCCTGCGCGACGTGCTGCGCACCGAGGGTCGATGGCTGGAGCCGGCGCGATGACCCCGCTCGACGACCCCGTCGCCCGGCGCCGCGAGCAGCGGGCGTGGAACTGGTACGACTGGGCCAACTCGGCGTTCTACACGACCGTGCTGACGGTGCTCTTCGCGCCGTACATGATCACCGTCGCCGGCCGCGCGGCCGGCTGCACGGACGCCGACGACACCTGTCGGCGCACGCTCTCGGTGCTCGGGATCGACGTCGCCGCCGGCTCCCTGCCGGCCTACCTCACCAGCTTCGCGACGATCGCCAGCGCCGTCGTCCTCCCGATCGTCGGTGCGATGGTCGACCGGTCGGCCCGCAAGCGCCTCCACATGGCCGTCTTCGCCTGGGCGGGCGCGGCCTGCGCGGCCCTGCTGTTCCTCATGAAGGACGATCACTGGCAGATCGGCGCGATCGCCATCGTCGCCAGCTCGATCCTCGCCGGCTGCTCGCTGGTGAGCTACTACGCGATCCTGGTGGAGATCTCCACCGAGGACGAGCGCGACGAGGTCTCCAGCCGCGGCTGGGCGTGGGGCTACCTCGGCGGCGGGCTGCTGCTCCTGGTGAACCTCGTCGTGGTGCTGGGCAACGACGCCTTCGGGATCTCCACCGAGACGGCCGTGCGGGTCTCGATGCTCTCCGCGGCGCTGTGGTGGGCCGGCTTCACGCTCATCCCCTACCTGCGTCTGCGCGACTACGAGCCGCGCGCGGTCGTCGAGGTCGAGGGCGGGCTCCTGCAGCGCAGCTTCGGCCAGCTCGGCCGCACGCTCAAGGAGGTGCGCGGCTACCCGATGATGCTCACCTTCCTGCTGGCCTACCTGTTCTACAACGACGGCATCCAGACGGTCGTCGCGAGCGCGTCGACCTACGGCTCCAAGCAGCTCGGCTTCGGCGACTCCGTCCTCATCGGCACCATCCTGCTCATCCAGTTCGTGGCCTTCGGCGGCGCGCTCTTCTTCGGCCGCCTCGCCCGCACCCACGGCGCCTACCGCTCGCTGCTGTGGGGCACCGGCGCCTGGATCGTCATCGTCGTGCTCGCGATCGCGCTCCCGGCGGGCGACGTCGCGCTGTTCCTGGTGGCCGGCGTCGCGATCGGTCTGGTCATGGGCGGCACCCAGGCCCTCTCGCGCTCCTTCTTCTCCCAGCTCATCCCCCGCGGACGCGAGGGCGAGTACTTCGCCCTCTACAACGCCGCCGAGCGCGGCACCTCCTGGTTCGGGACGCTGCTCTTCGGCGTCGTCTTCCAGGTCACCGGCTCCTACCGGCCGGCGATCTTCGCCCTGGTGATCTTCTTCGTGCTCGGCGGTCTGCTCCTGCTGCGGCTCGACCCCGAGCGCGGCATCCGCGAGGCCGGCAACCGCGCACCCGAGGTCGTCTGAGGCCGGATCCACCTGAGAGCAGGCTGTGAATGGAGGGCCCCGGCCACCCCTTCGTCGCTTTCCGGAATCCTCGGCCGATCGCTACCGTTGAACACTTGACGGCCCGCGACGACGGTCCGGGGCGAACCCCCGGCGCGACGGGTCGCATGGGGGAATGCAGAGAACGGAGGTGCCTCATGGCTGAGCGCACGTTGCGCGGAGCGCGACTCGGAGGACAGAGCTTCGAGGACGAGCGCGGCATCGAGTTCGCCGCGCGGCAGCAGGTGGGCTACCGATGCCCGCAGCAGCACGAGTTCGAGATCACGATGTCGGTCGAGGCCGACGTCCCCGCGACCTGGGAGTGCCCGCGGTGCGGCGCCGAGGCGCTGAGCACGGCCGGCATCGAGCCGGAGCAGAAGGTCGAGAAGCCGGCCCGCACGCACTGGGACATGCTCCTGGAGCGCCGCTCGGAGAAGGAGCTCGAGGACATCCTCAAGGAGCGCCTGGAGCTGCTGCGCGGCGGCGAGATCGGTCCGGCGCACCTGCACCGGGCCAACGCCAAGCGGCGTCCCGCCTGATCCACTCCGACGACCTCGTCCGCGGACGGATCAGTCGTCGAGCACCTCGCCCCGGACGACCGGGCCCCCGGGCCCGCGTCCGGGGCGATTCGCGTTCGGGACCCCCATCACGACCAGGCGCGAGGCCACGGCCCGCGCCAGCAGCCCGCGGAACAGCGGGCGGGTGAGCGGCAGGATGAGCAGGATCGCGACGACGTCGCTGACGAAGCCCGGCGTCAGCATGAGCGTGCCGCCGATGAGGATGAGCGCGCCGTCAGCGAGCTCGGTGGCCGGCATCCGGCCGTCGCGCAGCGCCGTGCGCAGCGCCTCCCAGGCCCGTCCGCCCTCGCGCCGCACCAGCCAGGAGCCGAGGAGGCTGTCGGCGATGAGGAGCAGCACCGTCCACCAGGCACCGATGACCTGCCCGACCTGGATGATCACGTAGATCTCCACGATCGGCACCAGCACGAAGGCCAGCACCAGGATCGACGCCAGCCGGCGACGGCGTGAGGCCATCAGGCAACCCGCTCCCGCTCCCGGCGTCGGGTCGCGCGCCGGGCACGGCGCTCGCTGAGGCCCCAGCGGGTGACCAGACGCAGCGACTCCAGGGCCACCGCGCCGGACATCTTGGAGTCGCCGCGCTCGCGCTCGACGAACTCGATCGGCACCTCGGCGACGGTGAGCCCGGCGTGGAGGGTGCGGGTGACGAGGTCGGTCTGGAAGACGTAGCCGGTGGACTGCACCTCGTCGAGGCGGATCTTCTCCAGCGTGCTGCGACGGAAGAGCCGATAGCCGGCGGTGGCGTCGCGGACGTCGATGCCCAGCAGGAGACGGACGTAGAGGTTGCCGCCGCGCGAGAGCACCCGGCGCCGCATCGGCCAGTTCACGACCGAGCCGCCGGGCACGTAGCGCGAGCCGATCACGAGGTCGGCCGAGCCGAGGGCGGTGAGGAGCCGGTCGAGCTGCTCGGGCTGGTGGGAGCCGTCGGCGTCCATCTCGCCGATGACGTCGTAGCCGGCCTCGAGGGCCACGGCGAAGCCGTGGAGATAGGCGGCGCCGAGGCCCGCCTTCTCGGTGCGGTGGAGCACCCGGACGGCGGGGTCGGCCGCGGCGAGGGCGTCGGCGATGTCGCCGGTGCCGTCGGGCGAGCCGTCGTCGACGATGAGGACGTCGACCCGGGGCTGGGCAGCGCGGAGCCGACCGACGATCCAGCTCAGGTTGTCGGCCTCGTTGTACGTCGGGACGACCATCACGGCCCGTCCCAGCTCATCGATGCTCACGCGCGCATTCCTTCTTCCGTGCTGGGGGCAAGACTGCGCAGCCTGCGGTCACGACGATACGCGACGGTGACGAGCAGGAGGCCGACGAGCGTCGCACCGATGCACATCCGTCCGATCCACAGCCCCAGTCGCATGGCAGGCGTCGCTCCCGGCGAGAGACCGACCTCCTGGTCGAGGACGGCGGTGGTGCGCTTCGCGGCCCGCTCGACGACCTCGCCCTGGGGGTCGATGACGCCGCTGATGCCGTTGGTCGAGGCGACGACCGTCCACTTGCCGGTCTCGATGGCGCGCAGGCGGGTGATCGCGAACTGCTGCTCGACCTGGTGGGTGAAGATGAAGGTCGCGTTGGAGGTCTGCACGGTGAGCATCTGCGCGCCGCGCGTCATCTGGTCGCGCACGACGTCGTCGTAGGCGATGTCGAAGCACAGCGCATCGGCGACCTTCACCCCCGCGATGGTCAGCGGTGTGCGTCGGGTGCCGGGAAGCATGTCGCGGCTGATCCGCGCCAGCTGGCCGAACTGCGCGTTGAAGAGGCTGCGCATCGGGATGTACTCGCCGTAGGGCACCGGGTGGCGCTTGGTGTACCGCTCCCCCGCGCCCTCGCCGGGCGTGTACACGATGCCCTGGTTGTAGGCGTACTTCGGGCCTCCGTCGACGATGGCGCCGACGAGCACCGGGACGTCGACGGCGGCGACCGCGCGATCGATCCCCTCGCGGGTGAGCACGTCGGTGAACGGGTCGACGGCCGTGGAGTTCTCCGGCCACACCACGAAGTCGGGCCGGGGCGCGTCACCGGCCGCCACCCGGGCCGCGAGCCCGACGGTGGCGTCGACGTGGTTCTGGGTGACCCGGCGGTAGTCGTAGAGCACGTCGTTCCCGGGGCCCGGCACGTCGCCCTGCACCGCCGCGACCGTGGCGGTGCCCCGCTGCGCGAGGTGGTACGGATGCACGACCGGGACGGCGAGCAGGAGCACCAGTGCGGCGAGGCCGAGGACGCCCGCGCGGCGCGGGCCGGTGGTGAGCACCAGCCAGGCCAGGAGCATCCCCGACAGCGCGAGCGCGAGGCTGACGCCGACCATGCCGACGTAGGGCAGCGAGCGCTCGACGGGCGTGTCGACGACCGCGAACGCCAGCCTGCCCCAGGGCATGCCGCTGAAGGGCCACTGGCTGCGCCAGACCTCCATCGTCACCCACGCGGCCGCGCACCACAGCGGCCAGCGACGCCGTACGACCAGCGCGGCGACCGCACTGCCGAGCAGGCCGTAGAAGAGCGCCTCGATGCTCGCCAGGGCGATCCAGGCCGCCGTGGCCACCGCCCTCATCCAGACGATGTGCACGAAGTAGAAGCCCACGCCGAAGACCAGCCCCGGGATCCAGCCGCGCTTCGGGGAGAGCCCGTGCACGGAGAGGACGAAGCCGGCGACCGCGAACGGCAGCACCCAGGGCAGGGTGACCGGCTCGAAGGCCAGCGACAGGACGACGCCGGCGACGAGAGCGAGGACGACGCGGCGCAGCACGACGTCACGGTACCGGGGCGGTCGCGGGATCCGCCGCGACGGCGCCCTGCAGAGCACCGGGAGGATCCCCGCACGCCTTCGGTCCACCCCTGGTACCGGCTGGCTGCCGGGGTCGGGCTGTTGTCTAGGGGGTGGGGGATCCTCCCGTGCCCGCTCTCGTGGGGTGGACCGACCTCCGCGAACAGCGTCGGACAGGTGCTGGCACCTCACCCTCCGACACGGCCACTCGGACGTCGGTTCACCGGCCACGTTCTGCATGAGCGGTGGGCCTACCCTCACGAAGGCGACAGGCCCCTGTCAACCGGGCGCTGACCTGCGGAGACGTCCGTTCTCGCAGGTCAGCGGCCCCCCGCCGTTCACCGGGGATTCGCCGGATTCCCGCATCGTGGAGACCCTCCGTCCCTCGACGCGGGACGCCCGTGACGGGCGGTGCGGGTGGGACGAGTGTGACGTGGCGCACTCCTCCGATCGGGAGCCGCCGAGATGCTCAGCGCCGCTGCGCGCCCACCAGCCGCAGGGCCAGGTCGGCATGAGCGTCGGCGAGCTCGTCGAGGGAGAGGGCGCCGTCGACGCGGTACCAGTGGGCCACCCCGGTGCACATCTCGAGCAGCGCACGGCGCTGGAGCCCGAGGTCGACGTCGGGCACGCGCCCCGCGGCGGCGGCGTCCTCGAGGCACCGGCGCCAGACGTCCTCGTAGCGATCGCGCAGGGCGACGACCTCGCGCCGCGCCGACTCCCCCAGCACCCCGATCTGGTCGTCGACGACCCGGGTCTCGCGCGGCCGCTCGGCGTGCTCGCGCACGTGCATCCGCACCAGCGCGGCCAGCCGCTCGAGGGGATCCGGGATCTCGCCCAGGCGCACGGCCAGGCCGACCAGTCGCTCGAGGCCCTCGCGCATGAGGGCGACGAGCAGCTCCTCCTTGGTGCCCATGTAGTGGTAGAGCGTGGCCGACGAGACGCCCGCGTGCTCGGCGAGCTGGCGGATGCCGGTGCCGTGATAGCCGCGCTCGGCGAACAGGTCGAGCGCCGCCTCACGTACGCGCTCGGCCGTCGGGCCGGGCGCGACGACGGGCGCGGCCTGCTCGGTGCCCATCGGTGCCCCCTGGTGCTGATAGCGTCCCGATCGATCGATCGATCGATCGACACCGTAGCCGATCCCGCCACCCCGAGGAGCGCACCCGTGAGCGTCGAGTACGTGAGCGACGGCGTCGTCGCCACCATCCACCTCAACCGCCCCGAGCGGCTCAACGCCGTCGACGCCGCGCTGCCCGCGGAGCTCGCCGCCTCGCTGCGGCGCGCCACCGCGGAGGGCGTGCGGGCCGTCGTGCTCGCCGGCCGTGGCCGGGCGTTCTGCGCCGGCCACGACCTCAAGGAGCCGCCCGCGGTCGAGACGGTCGAGCAGACGCGCACCCGCCTGGAGGACATCCAGGACGTCACCCGGCTCATCCGCCGCTTCCCCGGTGTCGTCGTCGCCGCCGTGCACGGCTACGCCCTGGGCGCCGGCGCGGAGTTCGCGCTGTGCTGCGACGTCGTCATCGCCGGCGAGGACGCCGCATTCGGCTTCCCCGAGGTGGGCGTCGGGCTCTCGGTCACGGGCGGCATCTCCGTGCTGCTGCCGGCGCTCGTCGGCTGGGCCCGCGCCAAGGAGCTGCTCCTGCTCGGCGAGCGGGTGTCGGGACCGGAGGCGGCGGCGATGGGCCTGGTGGCTCGATGCGTGCCCGCCGGCACCCACGAGGAGGCCGCCCTCGACGTCGCCCGGCGGATCGCCGAGCGCCCCGCCACCTCGGTCTCGCTGGCCAAGCAGGTGCTCGACCAGGGCCTCGGCGCGGACCTCGAGACCGCGATGGGCCGCGAGGTCGAGCACGCCGTGCTCACCTCGGTCTCCGGCGAGGGCGCCGCACCGCGCGAGGAGTTCGTCCGTGGCTGAGCAGACCCTGGTCGGGCTCCTCGACGCCGCAGCCGAGCGTCACCCCGAGCGGCCGCTGTGGACCATCGACCTGCCCGACTCCCTCACCGAGCTCTCCTACGGCGCCACCGCCGAGCGCACCCGCGACCTCGCCGGCGCACTCGCCGCGCAGGGGGTCGTGCCCGGCGACCGGGTCGGCGTCATGCTCGGCAACAGCGCCGAGATGCTGCTGACGTGGTTCGCGCTGCAGCGGCTGGGCGCGGCGATGGTGCCGCTCAACGTCCGGTACCGGGCCGAGGACGCGCGCCACGTGCTCGCCGACGCCGAGGCGCGCCTGGTCGTCGCGTGGGAGGAGCACCGACCGCTGCTCGCGCCGCTGGCCACCGTGATGACCCCCGCCGAGCTCGACGCCGGCCCACGCGGCTGGTGGAGGCCGGCCGACGAGCCGGGCCGCACCGTCAGCGTCCAGTACACCTCCGGCACCACCGGCCGCCCCAAGGGCTGCGTGCTCTCCCACCGCTACTGGACCACGCTCGCCGGCTCCCTGGTCGACGGATTCCCGCATCTGGGCCCCGACGACGTCCTGCTCACCGCGCAGCCGTTCCACTACGTCGACCCGCAGTGGAACGCGGTGGCCGCGCTGATGGCCGGCGGCCGGATGGTCGGCCTCGACGGCTTCCACCCCTCGACGTTCTGGGCCAAGGCGCGCGAGCACGGCGCCACCTACGTCTACTGCCTGGCCGCCATGCCGACCCTGCTGCTGCGGATGCCGCCCGACCCGCGCGACCGCGAGCATCGGGTGCGCGTCGTCCAGTGCTCGGCGATCCCGCCGGCGCTGCACGCCGACCTCGAGGCCCGCTGGGGCGTCCCGTGGTTCGAGGCGTTCGGCATGACCGAGACGGGCGCCGACCTGCGCGTCACGCCCGAGGAGCACGACGAGCTCGTCGGCACCGGCTGCCTGGGCCGTCCCGCCGCCCACCGCGAGGCACGTCTCGACGACGCCGGCCAGCTGTGGCTGCGCGGTCCGGGGATGATGGACGGCTACCGCGGCCTGCCCTCGCCCTTCGACGCCGACGGCTGGTTCCCCACCGGCGACCTCGCGCGACGCGACGACGCCGGCCGGCTCTACCTCACCGGCCGCCTCAAGGACATGATCCGGCGCGCCGGGGAGAACATCGCGGCCCAGGAGGTCGAGGAGGTGCTGCTCACCCATCCCGGCGTGCGGCTGGCCGCCGTCATCGGCGTGCCCGACGAGATCCGCGGCGAGGAGGTCATGGCGCTGCTGGTGGCACCCGGCGTCACGCCCGAGGAGCTCACGACGTGGTGCGCGGAGCGGCTGGCGCCCTTCAAGGTGCCCTCCCGCTGGGAGCTGCGCGAGAGCCTCCCGCTCACCGCCTCCCAGCGGGTCGAGAAGGGCACGCTGTGCGCCGAGATCGCCGCCCGCACGAGCGCGGAGCAGCGCGCATGAGGGCCGACCTGCTGCTCACCAACGGGCGCATCCGCACCCTCGGCGGGCCCGCGCACGAGCAGGTCGCCCGCAGCCTGGCGATCTGGCAGGGGCGAGTCCTCGCCGTCGACGAGGAGATCGACGCGCACGAGGTCGTCGACCTCGAGGGCGCCGTCGTGACGCCCGGCTTCCACGACGCCCACAACCACATGGCGTGGTTCGGACTCACGCTCGAGGAGATCGACCTGCGGGTCGCCTCGCTCGACGACCTCTACGCCGCCGTGGCCGAGCGCGCGGCCCGGACGCCGGGCGAGGCCTGGATCGTCGGCGCGGGCTACGACGAGAACAAGATCGGCGGGCACCCCACCCGTGACGGCCTCGAGCGCGTGGCGCCCGGACGTCGCGTCTGGCTGCGGCACACCTCGGGGCACATGTGCGTCGTCAGCGACGCCGTGCTCGGCGACCTCGACCTGCGCGAGCGCCCGCGCGAGGTCGTCGGCGGACGCGTGAGCGTCGACGCCGACGGCCGGCCGAACGGGCTGCTCGAGGAGCAGGCCCAGCAGCTGCTCTCCCCGCTGGTGCTCCCCTACCCGCTCGACACCCTCGTCGACGCCATCGAGCGCGCGGGTGCGGTCTACCTCTCCCAGGGCCTGACGTCGGTCGTCGAGGCCGGCATCGGCGGCGGCTGGATCGGCAAGAGCCCGGTCGAGGTGCTCGCCTACCAGCGGGCGCGCGACCAGGGCCGCCTGCCGGTGCGCGTCGAGCTCATGGTGGCCGCCGACGCCCTGCACCCGATCGCCGGCCACGCCGACGACGACCTCGGCCTGGGCCTGGACCTCGGGCTGCGCACCGGCCTGGGCGACGATCGACTGCGCATCGGCCCGGTCAAGGTCTTCTCCGACGGCTCGCTCATCGGCCACACCTGCGCGATGACCGAGGACTTCGCCGACACCCCGGGCGAGTCCGGCTACCTGCAGGACGACGCGGAGGCGCTGCGCGCGCGGATCCTCGGCGCCCACCGCTCGGGCTGGCGGGTGGCCACGCACGCCATCGGCGACGCCGCGATCGACCTCGTGCTCGACGTCTACGAGGAGGCCCAGCGCCGCTGGCCCCGGCCCGACGCCCGCCACCGCATCGAGCACTTCGGCGTCGCCCGACCCGATCAGGTCGCGCGGTGCGCCGCGCTCGGCGTCGTGCCGGTGCCGCAGGGCCGCTTCATCGGCGAGATCGGCGAGGGCATGCTCCGCGCCCTCGGCCCCGAGCGCAGCGGCTGGGCCTACCGGGGCCGCAGCCTGCTCGACGCCGGCTGCATCCTGCCCGGCAGCTCCGACCGGCCCGTCGTCGACGGCGCCCCGCTGCGCGGCATGCACGACCTGGTCAACCGGCGCACCGACGCCGGCAGCCCGGTCGGCCCCGAGGAGGCGATCAGCGGCCTGGAGGCGCTGGTGGCCTACACCCTCGGCTCGGCCCTCGCCTCCCATCAGGAGCACGAGCGCGGCACGCTGACGCCCGGGCGCCTGGCCGACCTCGTCGTGCTCTCCGACGACCCCGCCACCTGCGCCCCCGAGCGCATCGCCGACATCGAGGTGCGGGCGACGTACCTCGGAGGAGAGGAGGTGTGGCGCGCATGAGTCGACCGCTCGCCACCGTCGCATGGACCGACCTCGACGAGCCCGCCCGCGCTCGCGTGCGGGAGATCTACGGCGCCTCGTTCCCCGAGGAGCTGACGGCGCCGTTCGAGGACCTCCTCGTCGATCGGATGCTCGGCCTGGTCTCGCCGGAGGAGGGCGTCGTCGGCCTGGCCCTCGTCCGGGACCTCGGCAGCGGCGACGCCGACACCGGCTGGACGTTCCTGCGGTACTTCGCCGCCGGCCCGCGCGGCCGCGGCGTCGGGTCCGCGATGCTGGCCGCCCTCGCCGTCACGCTCCGCGGCGAGGGACGCAGCGTCCTGCTCTGGGACGTCGAGGATCCCGACGAGCCGGGCATCGACGAGGAGTCGGTCGCCGAGCACCGTCGTCGCATCGCCTTCTACCAGCGCGGAGGCGGGCTCCTGCTCGACGTGCCGCACTGGCGTCCGCCCCACGAGGACGGCCACGAGCCGCACCTGCGTCTGATGGCGCTCCCCCTCGGCGAGCAGCCCCTCCCCGGGCTCGACGATCTCGTGCGTGGCGTGCTGCTGCACCGCTACGGCTGCGACGCCCACCATCAGGCGACCGTCAGGACGCTGGAGTCCCTGCCGCGGCAGAAGCCGTAAATCGTCCGGCCAGATGGTCAGGAGTCCGTAAGTCTTGCGTTACCCTGCTCACATGAGCATCGAGACCTCCATCGCCCGCCTGGTCGAGGACGAGACCGGGCAGCCCTACCCCTACCGCCGCGTCGAGCTGGTCGAGCCCGACTGGACCCGCTTCCCCGGCTGGCGCGACGTCACCGCCGCGGAGTGGGAGTCCGCGCAGTGGCAGCGCTCGCACTGCGTCAAGAGCGTCGCGCAGCTGCGCGAGGTGCTCGGCGACCTCGTCGACGACCGGTTCTACGAGGACCTCCAGCGCGACCAGGCCGAGCGGGCGACGATGTCGATGCTCGTGCCGCCGCAGATGCTCAACACGATGGCCCCGCACGCCGTGCCCGGCGGCGCCGGCTCGCTCACCGAGGCGTTCTACGCCGACCCGGTGCGCCACTACATGATCCCGGTGCTCTCCGACCGTCGCACCGACTGGGCCTCCCACCCCTACGCCACGCGCGACTCCCTCCACGAGCACGACATGTGGGCCACCGAGGGCCTCACGCACCGCTACCCCACCAAGGTGCTCGCCGAGCTGCTGCCGACCTGCCCGCAGTACTGCGGCCACTGCACCCGCATGGACCTCGTCGGCAACTCCACGCCGACGGTGGAGAAGCTGAAGTTCCTCGCCAAGCCGAACGACCGGCTCGGCGACATGCTCGACTACCTGCGGCGCACCCCGCAGGTGCGCGACGTCGTGGTCTCCGGCGGCGACGTCGCGAACATGCCGTGGCCGCGTCTCGAGGCGTTCCTGACCTCCCTGCTGGAGATCGAGAACATCCGCGACATCCGCCTGGCCACCAAGGCGCTCATCGGCCTGCCCCAGCACTGGCTCCAGCCCGAGGTCGTCGACGGCGTCGCCCGCGTGGCCACCCTGGCGCGCAGCCGCGGGGTCTCGCTGGCGATGCACACCCACGCCAACCACGCCGCGTCGATCACCCCGATCGTCGCGAAGGCCGCGGGCACCATGCTCGACGCCGGCCTGCGCGACGTGCGCAACCAGGGCGTCATCCTCAACGGCGTCAACGCCGACCCGCACGCCCTGCTCGACCTGTGCTTCCGCCTGCTCGACGGCGCCCGGATCATGCCCTACTACTTCTACCTCTGCGACATGATCCCCTTCGCCGAGCACTGGCGGATCTCGGTGGCCGAGGCCCAGCGCCTGCAGCACCACATCATGGGCTACCTGCCCGGCTTCGCGACGCCGCGCATCGTGTGCGACGTCCCGTTCGTGGGCAAGCGCTGGGTGCACCAGCTCGCCGGCTACGACCACGAGCGCGGCATCACCTCGTGGACGAAGAACTACCGCACCTCGATCGAGGCCGACGACGCCGAGGCCCTGAGCCGCTCCTACCACTACTACGACCCGATCCACACCCTGCCCGAGGTCGGTCGGGCCTGGTGGGCCGAGCAGCACGGCGACGCCGAGGTCACCCTCGACGCCCGCGCGGCCGCCGAGGCCTCGCGTCGCACCGCTGCGCTGCAGGCCTACTGAGGCACCGGGCCGAGAGCCACACCCTGCCTCGGCGGCGGTCCTCCCTGATCGTCGTCGAGCACCACGGCCGGCACCGTCCCGCCCCGTCGGGGCGACCCGCCCCCCTGGGTCACCCGGCGGTCAGCGGGCCGGTGACCGGTCGGTTCTCGTAGTAGGTGGAGAGCACGATCGTCGTGCGCGTGGAGACGTTGGCCGCCGAGCGGATGCGAGCGAGGAGCTGCTCGAGGTCCTGCGGCGTGCTGGTGCGGACCTTGAGGACGTAGGACTCCTCCCCCGCCACCGACCAGCACGACTCGATCTCGGGGATGCCCTCGAGACGGTCGGGACAGTCGTCCGGGGCCGAGGGGTCGATCGGCCGGATCGCGATGAACGCCGTCAGCGGCATGCCGACGTCGGCGTGGTTGATCGTGGCGCCGTAGCCGAGGATCAGGCCGCGCTGCTCGAGGCGCTTGACCCGCTGGTGCACCGCCGAGGTCGAGAGGCCCGTCGCGCGTCCGAGGTCGGTGTAGGACATCCGTCCGTCGGTGGCCAGCAGCTGGAGGATCCGACGATCCGTGGTCTCGACCTCGCTCACCGGCGACACAGTAGTGGCTGCGCACCCCGCTCGCGGCCGGACGACGGCACGCGGGACCGACGTCCCGGTCTGGTTGACTGCGGCCATGCCCGCCGCGCCGCGCCTGATGCTCCTCGACACCGCCTCGCTCTACTTTCGGGCCTTCTTCGGCGTGCCGCCGATCGAGGCGCCCGACGGGACGCCGGTCAACGCGGTGCGCGGTCTGCTGGAGTTCATCGCCCGGCTGGCCGGGGAGTACCGCCCCACGCACCTGGCCTGCTGCTGGGACGACGACTGGCGTCCGCAGTGGCGCGTCGACCTCGTGCCGACCTACAAGGCGCACCGCGTCGTCGAGGAGCAGCCCACCGCCCCCGACGTCGAGGAGGTGCCCGACCCGCTGGCGGTGCAGGTGCCGCTGATCCGGGAGGTGCTCGAGGCGCTCGGCATCGCCGTCATCGGGGCCCCCGAGGCCGAGGCCGACGACGTCATCGGCACCCTGGCCACGGGCGCCGGCATGCCCGTCGACGTCGTCACCGGCGACCGCGATCTCTTCCAGCTCGTCGACGACACCGCCCAGGTGCGGGTGCTCTACACCGCGAAGGGCGTGGGGCGTCACGAGCGGGTCGACGAGGCCTGGGTGCTGGAGAAGTACGGCGTGCGCGCCTCGCAGTACGCCGACTTCGCCACGATGCGCGGCGACACCTCCGACGGCCTGCCCGGCGTGCCCGGTGTCGGCGAGAAGACCGCGGCGACCCTGCTGCAGCGCTATGACGACCTCGCCGGCATCCGCGCCGCCGCACTCGACGACTCCTCGGCGCTCACCCCCGCCCAGCGACGCCGACTGCTGGAGGCCTCGGACTACCTCGACGTCGCGCCCACCGTCGTCGCGGTGCGGCGCGACCTCGCCGTCCCGCGCGACGTCCTCGCGCTGCCGGCCGCCCCCCGCGATCCGGTGGCCGTCGAGGCGCTCGCCGAGCACCTCAACGCCGCCTCGCCGCTGCAGCGCGTCGTCGACGTGCTGGCCGAGCTGGGCGACCCGACTCTCGGGTGAGACGCCTCCACAGCCGCGCTGCGTAGCGTCGGGGTCATGGCACGCATCGCGATCGTCGGGGGCCACGGCAACGTGGCCCGTCAGCTCCATCCCCTGCTCCTCGCCGCCGGGCACACCCCGGTCGCGCTGGTGCGCAAGGCCGAGCAGCAGGAGGCCCTCGAGGCGCAGGGCGTGGAGGTGCGGCGCATCGACCTCGAGCAGGCTGACGCCGCCGAGTACGCCGACGCCATCGCGGGCGCCGACGCAGTGGTCTTCGCCGCGGGCGGAGGGGCCGACGGGGACATCGAGCGCAAGCGCACGGTCGACCTCGAGGCGTCCTTGAAGTCGCAGACCGCCGCGGCCGCCGCCGGCGTGCGCCGCTTCGTGCAGGTCTCCGCCATCAGCGTCGACGAGCCGCTCGGCGACGACGTCGAGCCGGTGTGGCGGGCCTACGTCGAGGCCAAGCGCGACGCGGACGCCGCCCTGCGCCAGACCGACCTCGACTGGACGATCCTCCGCCCCGGCGGCCTCACCGACGACCCCGCCACCGACGCCGTCGAGCTGGCCGACAAGGTCGAGCGCGGGAGCATCTCGCGTGGGGACGTGGCCGCGGCGATCGTCGCCGTGCTCGACGAGCCGCGGTCGGTCGGGCACCAGTGGGAGCTCGTCGGCGGGTCGCTCAGCATCGCCGACGCCGTGCAGAAGGCGCTGGACTGAGCAGCCGACCGCCTACCCGAACAGCGACCGACCGGCCTCGAGGCCCCGCACCTCGACGGCCGGTCGTGCCGTTCGCAGCGTGTTCCACCGGGCCACGGCGAGCCGGAGCCGGTCCGAGACGAGCATCTCGTCCCCCCGACGGTCGCGGGAGATGCCGTCAGGCTCATAGCCCAGACGCCGCGAGACGCCCTGCGAGCGCATGTTGTCGGGGAAGACCTCGGTGGTGGCGTCAGTGGCGCCGAGGTGGTCGAAGGCCAGCGCCAGCAGCGCGACGCGGGCGAGAGCGCCGAGGCCCCGACCCTGGTGCTCGACGCCGGTCCACGACGACGTCGAGACCTCGCGCAGCACCGCGAAGTTCCGCGCGCGCAGCGTCACCATGCCGACGGCCGTGCCGGCGTCGACGACCGCGAGCCCGAGCCGCCAGTCCGACGGCTCCCAGGTGCCGAGACGCCACCAGTGCCCGCCCAGCACCTCCCGTGCCCGCTCCTGCGGGGTGCCCTCCGCCCACGGCGTGAGGAACGGGCGCTCGTCGGGCGCGTGGACGCCGCGGGCGGCGACGTCGGCCAGCGCCGCCAGCTCCTCCTCGCGGGGCAGCCGGAGGACGACGTCGCCCACACGCAGTTCGAGGTCGAAGAGGGGCCAGTGGTCCGAGAGGGTCACCGGGCCAGCCTTCCGCACGACCGCGCTGCCAGCCACCCGATTCCCTGCCAGGGCTCTGGGGTGCTGGGCGTGCTCAGGCGTGCTCGGCGCAGCAGGGCGTCGGAGCGGGCACCTCGAAGGGCACCAGCAGACCGCCGCTGGCCGGGCGCACGCGCAGCACCAGCCGTCCGCCCTCGACCACCGGCCGCACGAAGGAGCGGGTCTCCGTGGCGGCCGGGGTGGACGAAGACGGTGCCGTGCTCGGCGGCCGGGATGTTCCACTCCGGGCCCTGGAAGACGAGGATGCGGTCCTCCAGCCGCTCGCGGGCCGCGCGGATGTCGGGGTTGACCTTCTCGACGCCGATCTTGGCGTGGGTGACGCTGCCGTGGTCGGTGATGACCATCCAGTCCAGGCCGTACGCCTCGGCGTGCTGCACGTGGTCGATGACGCGGTACATGGCGTCGGGGCTGTACTGCGTGTGGATGTGGTGGTCGCCGGCCAACCACCGCAGGCGGCGCGGAGGCCAACAGTCGGCGAACGAGCCCTCAGTCGGCCAGGGCGGAGTAGGCCACGACGCCGCGACGCATCCGCCGCACCACCTCGCGCGCCGTGGTGCGCAGGGCGGTGTCGCCCGCGGCGTCGGCGATCTGACCCGCGAGGTCGAGCAGCTGCTTCATCCAGCGCACGAAGTCGCCCGCGGCCAGCTCGACCTCGCCGAGCACGTCGTCGAGGTCGTCGCCCTCGCACCAGCGGTAGGCCACCCAGGCGAACCCGAGGTCGGGCGGCCGGAGGAAGTCGAGGCGGTGGTCCTTCTCCAGCGCGTCGAGCTGGCCCCACAGCCGCACCATGCCGCTGATGGCCTCCTGGGTGGGGCCGCCCGGCACGCGCGGGGCGACGGTGTCGTCGGCCCTTCGCGCGGAGTAGACGAGGGTGGAGAGCGCGGCGGCCAGCGCCGAGGGCGAGAGGTCGTCCCAGAGGCCCTCGCGCATCGACTCCGCGGCCAGGAGGTCGAGCTCGGAGTAGATGCGGCGCAGGCGCGCCCCGCGCTCGGTGACCTGGTCGCCCTCGAGGTAGCCGAGGGCGGTCAGCACGTCGCAGACGCGGTCGAAGAGCCGCGCGACGGTGTTCGTGCGCTGCTCGACGCGGCGGCGCAGCGTCTCGGCGTCCCGGTGCAGCTTGAACCAGCGCTCGGCCCAGCGCGCGTGGTCCTCGCGGTCGGGGCAGTCGTGGCAGGGATGACGCCGCATCTGGTCGCGCAGGTCGCGGACCTCGGCCTCCCACTCGCTGGGCTGGGCCGACGCGGAGCGGCGCTGCGCCGAGGGTGGGCCGAGCTCGAGCGTGCGCTGGCGCAGCTGGGCGGCGAGGTCGCGTCGGGCCTGCGGGTTGCGCCCGTCGAAGCGCTTGGGGATCCGCAGGCGCGCGACGGCCTCCACCGGCGTCGGGAAGTCGATCATCGCCAGGCGTCGCGCCTGCCGCTCGAGGGTGACGACGTAGGGCCGCGGGCCCTCGGGCGACCAGCCGGGATCGACGACGACGGCGTACCCGGCGAACTTGCCGGTGGGCACGACGATGACGTCGCCCGCCTTGAGCCGGCCCAGTGACTCGACCGCCTCGGAGCGCTGGTCGGCGCGGCGCGCGCGGCTGGCGCCCTTCTCGACGTCGCTGATCCGCCGCCGGATGCCGGCGTACTCCATGAAGTCGCCGCGATCGCAGGCGGCGGCCTCGGCGTAGCCGTCGAGCGCCTCCTCGGCCTTGCGCAGCTGACGGGCCAGCCCGACGACCGCCTTGTCGGCCTGGAACTGGGCGAAGGACTGCTCGAGCAGCTCGCGGGCGCGCTCGCGGCCGAACTGGTGCACCAGGTTGACGGCCATGTTGTACGACGGCCGGAACGACGAGCGCAGCGGATAGGTGCGGGTGGAGGCCAGGCCCGCGAGCTCGCGCGGGTTCATGCCGGCCTGCCACAGCACGACGCCGTGGCCCTCGGTGTCGAGGCCGCGCCGGCCGGCGCGGCCGACGAGCTGGGTGTACTCCCCCGGCGTGATGTCGGCGTGGTTCTCGCCGTTCCACTTCGTGAGCTTCTCGATCACGACGGTGCGCGCGGGCATGTTGATGCCCAGGGCGAGGGTCTCGGTGGCGAAGACCGCCTTGCACAGCCCGCGCAGGAACAGCTCCTCCACGACCTCCTTGAACACCGGCAGCATGCCGGCGTGGTGGGCGCCGACGCCGCGGGAGAGGCCGTCGAGGAAGTCGTGGTAGCCCAGGACGTGCAGGTCCTCCGAGGGCAGGTGGCGGCAGGACTCCTCGACGAAGGCGATGATCTCGTCGCGCTCCTCCGGCGTCGTCAGCCGCACGCCGGCGCCGAGGCACTGGGTGACCGCGGCGTCGCAGGCCACCCGGCTGAAGATGAAGACGATGGCCGGCAGGAGGCCGTCGCGCTGGAGCCGGTCGATCATGTCGGGACGGCTGGGCATCCACACGCGTCGTCCGTTGCCGACCTGCTTGCCGCCCTGGCGTCCGCCCGGGCCTCCCTTGCCGCGCGGGGTGCGGCGGTCGCGCATGCGGCTGGAGGCCCAGTCGTCCCGAGCGACCTTGAGCAGCTCCTCGTTGACCGGGGCGCCCTCCTTGACGAAGCCCGCCGAGGCGTCGACGTCGGAGGAGGCGAAGAGGTCGAGCATGCGGCGGCCCACCAGCACGTGCTGGTAGAGCGGCACCGGACGCCGCTCCTCGACGATCGTGGTGGTGTCGCCGCGCACGGTGGCCAGCCACTCGCCGAACTCCTCGGCGTTGGACACCGTGGCCGACAGCGAGATCACCGAGACCGACTCGGGGAGGTGGATGATGACCTCCTCCCAGACCGCGCCGCGAGAGCGGTCGGCGAGATAGTGCACCTCGTCCATGACGACGTAGCCGAGCCCGAGAAGCGTGCGCGAGCCCGCGTAGAGCATGTTGCGCAGGACCTCGGTGGTCATCACGACGATGGGCGCCTCGCCGTTGACGACGTTGTCGCCGGTGAGCAGGCCGACCTTCTCAGGGCCGTAGCGGCGCACGAGGTCGGCGTACTTCTGGTTCGAGAGCGCCTTGATCGGCGTGGTGTAGAAGGCCTTGCGGCCCTCGGCCAGCGCGAGGTGGATCGCGAACTCGCCGACGATGGTCTTGCCGGAGCCGGTGGGCGCGGCCACGAGCACCCCGCGGCCGGCCTCGATGGCCTCGCAGGCCTGCTCCTGGAACGGGTCGAGCGGGAAGTCGTGCATCGCGCGGAAGTCGCGCAGCACCGGGTTGCCCTGGGTGCGGCGGAACTCCGCGTAGCGCTGCGCGGGGGTGAGCTCCTCGGTCATCGTCGTCCTTCCGTGGCCGACAGGCGCCACTGGACCGACCAGCGGCGCGGGGAGGCGCCGACGGCGCGGGCCAGCCGCGCGACGGCGTCCATGGTGGTGCCGGCGTCGACGGTGCAGCCGGGCACCGCGAGCGCCAGGCGGGCGGGGTCGAGCGGGCTGGTCAGCAGGCTGACCTCGCCGGAGCGCCAGGCCAGGTGCACCTGCTGGCGCACCGCCTCCGGCGCGACCGGGCGGGGATAGGCCTCGTCGACGGCGAGGAGGTCGCAGGCGACGGGCGCGCCGTCCCCGACCAGCTCGCCGGTGAGCACGTGGGAGCCGGCGGTGCCGACGCAGCCGCGCCACAGCACCTCGTGCGTGCCGAGCCACTCCGGCAGCTCGAACGGGTCGACGTCGCCCCAGGCCTCACCCGGCGCCTGGGACGAGGTCACAGCTCCGAGGCCTCGTCGGGTGAGAGTCCGGCGTTGGGTCGGCGCCCAGCCTTGCGCTTGTCGTTGAACCGCGCGATGAACTCCGAGACGAAGTACAGCAGCACCATCGGCACCGCCATGAAGGTCATCGTGAACGGGTCGGTGGACGGCGTGGCGGCGGCGGCGAAGACGAAGATGCCGACGATGATCCAGGGCCGGTGACGCCCCAGGGACTTCCCGCTGACGATGCCGGCCAGGTTGAGCAGCACCACGAAGACCGGGATCTCGAAGGCCAGGCCGAAGACCAGCAGCGTGCGGGTGAAGAACTGCAGGTACTCGTTGAACTCCACCAGGTTGGTGATGCCCGGCGGGTTGAAGCCGATCAGCACCTCCAGGCCCTTGGGCAGCGTGACGTAGCCGAAGACCAGGCCGATGGCGAACAGCGGCGTGGAGATGCCGACGAAGATGCGGCTCCAGCGCTTCTCGTGGCTGTGCAGTCCGGGCATGATGAACGCCCAGATCTGGTAGAGCCAGAGCGGAGAGGTGCCGATCACGGCCGCGAAGCCGCAGAGCTTCAGGTAGAGCATGAGGCCGCCGCCGGCGCCGTTGGTCGTGGCCTCGGTGGTGCCGGCCGGCAGCTTGGCGGCCGCCTGCTCGTACGGGCCGTAGACGAGGTCGTAGAGCTGGTCGAAGAAGAACAGCGCCACGATCAGGCCCACGAGGAGCACGAGCGCGACCTTCATGACGCGCGCACGCAGCTCGCGCAGGTGGTCGGAGAGCGCCATGCGGCCGTCGGCGCCGACCGGATGCACCGGTCGGCCCCGGAACAGGCCGACGACGCCGGAGATCATCGCCACGGTGTCTCAGGCGGGGTCGGAGGCGGCGGGGCCGCGCTCAGGCGTGGTTCTGGTCGGTGTGGTTCTGCGTCTCCGAGGCGGGGGTGTTCTCGGTGCCCGGCAGCTCGCTGGTGGGCGTGGCGGCCTTGGAGTCGTCGGTCTCGCGCAGGCTCTTGGTCTCGGCCTTGAAGATGCGCAGGGCCTGACCCGAGCTGCGCGCGAGGTCGGGCAGCTTCGCAGCGCCGAAGACCAGCACGACGATGGCCAGGATGACCAGCCACTCGGCGCCCTGCGGCATCGCGATCAGGGGAATGCTCATGGGATGTGCTCCAGTCGTCATCGGTGGTTCCTGCGGACCGTTGCCTAGCCTACGCCGCCGGCGGTCGTCAGGCGTCGTAGAGCCGCGAAGCCGACTCTACGGCGCGGCGGTGATCGGCCCCGAGGTCGGGGGGATCCACGACGCGGGCGTGGGGGGTGAGCCGCAGCAGCAGTCGGGTGAGCCAGGCGGGGTCGGCCACGGGCAGCACGACCTCGAGGGCGCCCTCCTCGAGCTCGCGCACCGACTCGACCGGGTAGTAGTCGACGACCCAGCGGGCGGCCGGCGCGAGGTGCAGGGTGACCGGCGTGGTGCTCTGCGGGCGGGCGAAGAGCCCCTCGCCGAGGTCGCGCGGCGGCTCGGGCTCGCGGAGCACCGGCAGGTCGGTGACCTCGGCGGACTCGATGCGGTCGAGTCGGAAGAGGCGGGGCGCGTCGGCGGCGTGGCACCAGGCGTCGAGGTAGCGGTGGCCACCGGCTCCCACGACCCCCCGCGGGTCGACCACGCGCTCGGTGACCTCGTCGCGGGCCGGCACGAAGTAGGCCAGCCGCACCTGACGGCGCTGCTCCACCGCGGCGGCGAGCCGCTCGGCGAGCACGTCGGCCGCGCGGTCGTCCTCGACGACCGCGCCCGGCTCGACGAGGACGGCGTCGGCGCCCTCCTCGACCGCGGCGTCGATCTTGGCCAGCGTGCGGTCGACGATCTCGCGGGTCTCGGCGTCCGAGCCGTTGCGCAGCGCCCGCAGCGCCACCACGACGGCGCTGGCCTCGGTGGGGGTCAGCCGCAGCGGACGGGCGAGGTACTCGGCGTTCGAGATGCGGATGACGCCGTCGGCGTCGGGGCCCTCGAGGGCGTCGAGGTCGACGTCGATGAGGTCGTCGGGGTAGCCGCCGGGCAGGCCGCACATGAGGAGGACCTTGAGGTCGCGCAGCAGCTGGCGCGGAGCGACGCCGAGGTCGGTGGCGGCCTCGTCGAGGTGCACGGCGCCCCGGGCGTGCAGGTAGGGCACCAGGGCCAGGAGGCGGGCGAGCTGCTCCTTGGACGCGGCGGGGCGGGGCGCCTGCTGCTGGCTCATGCGGGGCTCCCCTCGAGCGCGGCCCGCAGCCGGGCGCGGACCTGGTCGCGCACCGGCGCGGGCTCCTCGACGACGACGTCGGGGCCGTGGGCGAGGACCTCGTCGACCAGGCCCAGGGTGCTGCGCTGGAGCACCAGGCGCTCCCAGTCGGCCCGCCCGTCGGGGCCGAGGACGCCGACGGCGACCGGCTCGGCGCCCGCCCGCAGGCTGTGGCAGGTGCCTGGACGCACCAGGAGCACCGCGCGGTCCGGGGTCGGGGCCGGGGCGAGACGCCGGGCGAGGGCGCGGACGTCGGTGCCCTCGGGCACCTGGAAGGCGCGGCCGGGTCCGACGGCGCGGGCCTCGCCGATCACGCGGGAGAGGCGGAAGACCCGCTCCTCGCCGCGGTCCACGTCGTGGCCCACGACGTACCAGCGCCCGCCTTGGCGCACGACGCCCCAGGGCTGGAGACGGCGGCTCGAGGTGGCGCCGGCCCCGCCGCGGCGGTAGTCGAAGACCACCTCGCGACGGTCCTGCACGGCGTCCCAGAAGACGTCGAAGGACGGCTCGTCGGCGCTCAGGCGCGGCTCGGCGATGTCGAGCGCCCCGAGGTCGACCTCGACGCCGGCCGCCGTCAGCTTGCGGACGGCCTCGCCGGTGGCCTCCGCGAGCTTGGCGTGCTGCCAGACCCGCGCGGCCAGGCCGACGACCGCGGCCTCGTCGGCCTCGAGCGCGATCGGCGGCAGGGCGAAGCGGTCGGGCCGGATGCGGTAGCCCGGCTCGTCGTCGAAGAGCGGGTCGAGCTGGCCGACCTCGATCGGGACGCCGAGCGAGCGCAGCTCGTCCTTGTCCCGGTCGAACATCCGGTCGAAGGCCTCGTCGGAGGCATCGGGGTAGAGGATCGCGCGGATCCGCGACTTCGGGACGAGATGCCGCTGGACGAGCAGCATGATGAGCAGGTTGAGCAGTCGCTCGGTCTTGCGTGCGCTCATCGGACCGCTCCCCCGGCGCCGCGCGTCAGGAGGCCCCCAGCACGTCGATGGCGAACACGATGGTGTCGGTGCCCTTGATGCCGGCCGAGGACTGGCCCTTGCTGCCGTAGCCGAACTTCGGCGGGATGGAGAGGATCACGCGACTGCCGGCGGGCAGCCCCGCGAGCTTCTGCTGCCAGCCCTCGACGACGCCGCTGAGGGCCGTCGGGAACGGCTTCTTGGAGTAGCTCTCGTCGAACGGCTTGGAGGCGCCGTAGACCTGGCCGAGGTAGTTGACCAGCACGTTGCCGTCCTTGGGAACGACCGGGCCGGTGCCCTTGCTGACGACCGTGAGCGTGAGACCCGGGGCGGGCTTCTTCGCCGCGAACGTGAGCTTGGTCGGCTTGCCGTCCTTGTCGACGGTGACGCCGGGGACGGTGCCCTTCGCCGTGGCCGGGAAGTCGGCGGTGGGCTGGTAGGGGCCGAGCACGTCGAGGACGAGCAGGACGGGGTCGTCGTTGCCGATCTTGAGCTGGGTGTTGCCGGCCTCGCCGAAGACGTCCTTCGCGGGGGCGGTGACGGCCACGCGGGAGCCGACCTTGGCGCCGATGAGCGCCTTGGTCAGCGTCGGCAGGGTCTGGGCGTCGGAGAGGTCGACGCTCTGCGCGCCGCTGCCGTCGTCGTAGCTGGAGAAGGAGGTCTTCTCGTCGTAGCCGTTGGCGATCACCAGGCCGAGGTAGGCGGTGTCGACCTTCGTCAGCTCGGGACCGTCGCCCTCGACGAGGGTCTTGGTGTCGGTGCCCGACGCCGACATCTGGCCCTTCCAGTCGATCTTCGGCGCGCTGCCGACGTCGCCCGACACGCTGACGGCCGCGAAGCCGCTCTTGGTGTCGTCGGCCGAGTCGTCGCTGCCGCAGCCCGCGAGGGCGGGGACGAGCAGCACGGGCAGGGCGAGGGCCAGCTTCCAACGGGAGGCAGTCACCGGGAACATCCTTCACATGGTCGGGCGGGCGGACGTCGCGCGTCCGTCAGGGATCCTACGGGTCACGCCGGAGCCCTCGACGACCCGCCGCGCTCACATGCCGTCGATGAGTCGCTGCACCCGCTCGTCGTGGGCCTTGAAGGGGTCCTTGCACAGCACCGTGCGCTGCGCCTGGTCGTTGAGCTTGAGGTGCACCCAGTCGACGGTGAAGTCGCGACGCCGCTCCTGGGCGCGGCGGATGAACTCCCCGCGCAGCCGGGCCCGGGTGTTCTGCGGCGGCACCGACTTGGCCTCGAAGATCGCGAGGTCGGAGGTGACGCGGGCGACCTGGCCGCGCTTCTCCAGCAGGTAGTAGAGCCCGCGGTTGCGACGGATGTCGTGGTAGGCGAGGTCGAGCTGGGCGATGCGCGGGTGCCCGAGCGGGAGGCCGTGCCGGGCGCGGTAGGCCTCGATGAGCTTCCACTTGATGACCCAGTCGATCTCGGTGTCGACCAGGCCGAGGTCGTCGGACTCCACGGCCTTCAGTCCGCGCTCCCACAGGTCGAGGGCGCGGTCGATCACCGGGGTGCGCAGCTCGCGGCGGTCGACGAAGTCACGGGCCTTGGCGAGGTACTCCCCCTGGATCTCCAGCGCGCTGGCCTCGCGGCCGTTGGCGAGGCGGACCTTGCGGCGTCCGGTGACGTCGTGGGAGATCTCCCGGATGGCCCGGATCGGGTTCTCCATCGTGAGGTCGCGCATCACCACGCCCTCCTCGATCATCCGCAGCACGAGGTCGCAGGTGGCGACCTTCAGCAGGGTCGTGGTCTCGGACATGTTGGAGTCGCCGACGATGACGTGCAGGCGGCGGTAGCGCTCGGCGTCGGCGTGCGGCTCGTCGCGGGTGTTGATGATCGGCCGCGAGCGGGTGGTGGCCGAGGAGACGCCCTCCCAGATGTGCTCCGCCCGCTGGCTGACGCTGTAGGTGGCCCCGCGCGGGGTCTGGGTGACCTTGCCGGCGCCGACGATGATCTGCCGGGTCACCAGGAACGGGATCAGCACGTCGGCCAGGCGGCTGAACTCCCCCGCCCGACTGACCAGGTAGTTCTCGTGGCAGCCGTAGGAGTTGCCCGCGGAGTCGGTGTTGTTCTTGAACAGGTAGATCTCGCCGGCGATGCCCTCGTCGTGCAGCCGCTCCTCGGCGTCGAGCATCAGCCCCTCGAGGAGCCGCTCACCGGCCTTGTCGTGGGTGACCAGCTCGACGATGTCGTCGCACTCGGGGGTGGCGTACTCGGGGTGGCTGCCGACGTCGAGGTAGAGCCGGGCTCCGTTGCGCAGGAAGACGTTGCTCGATCGCCCCCAGCTGACCACCTTGCGGAAGAGGTAGCGCGCCACCTCGTCCGGGCTCAGTCGTCGCTGCCCCTTGAAGGTGCAGGTGACGCCGTACTCGTTCTCGATCCCGAAGATCCGGCGGTCCATGGAACGACCCTACGGCCCGGACCCTCAGCCCAACAGGGATTCGAGGCGCGCCGGGCTGAGTCGGCTGAACTTCCTGCGCTGCGGACGGGTGCGGTCGAGCACCGCCACCTCGAGGTCGGCGACCTCGATGGAGCGGTCCTCGGCGTCGGTGTGGCCCAGGGCCGCCACCGCCAGCCGCAGGGCGTCGGAGAGGCTGGCGCCCTCGACGTAGCGCTCCTGGAGATAGCCGGCCACCGAGTCGGCCGCGCCGCCCATGACGGCGTACTGGTGCACGTCGGCGACCTGGCCGTCGTAGGTGAGGCGGTAGATCTGGTCGTCGGCGGCGCGCTCGCCGATCTCGCCGACGAACAGCTCGACCTCGAACGGCTTCTCGCCGCCGGAGGAGAACACCGCGCCGAGGGTCTGGGCGTAGGCGTTGGCCAGGGCCCGGCCGGTGACGTCGCGACGGTCGTAGGAGTAGCCGCGCATGTCGGCGAGGCGGACGCCCGCGATGCGCAGGTTCTCGAACTCGTTGTAGCGGCCCACCGCGGCGAAGGCGATGCGGTCGTAGAGCTCGGAGACCTTGTGCAGCGCCTGCGAGGGGTTCTCGGAGGCGAAGAGGATGCCGTCGGCGTACTGGACCGCGACGACCGACCGGCCCCGGGCGATGCCCTTGCGCGCGAAGTCGGCCCGGTCCTTCATCAGCTGCTCGGGCGAGACGTAGAACGGCATGCTCATGCCGGTGCACCTCCGTTCGTGTCGACGGGACCGGCGGAGCCGAGGGAGGCGACCGGGCCGTTGGGCTGGGACATCCGGGCCGCGACGACGCGGGTGGCGATGTCGGCGACCTCCTGCTCGGTGAGCCGGCGTCCGCCCTCGGCGGTGATGACGTGGACGATCGGGAAGAGGCGGCGACTGACGTCGGGACCGCCGGTGGCGGAGTCGTCGTCGGCGGCGTCGTAGAGCGCCTCGATGGCGATCGTGGCGGCCTCGTCCTCGTCGAGGTCGGACCGGTAGAGCTTCTTCAGCGAGCCCTTGGCGAACAGCGAGCCGGAGCCGACGGAGTGGTAGCCGGTCTCCTCGTAGCGCCCGCCGGTGACGTCGTAGCTGAACATCCTGCCGCGGGAGACGTCGAGGTCGTAGCCGACCAGCAGCGGGACCACCGCCATGCCCTGCATGGCCATGCCGAGGTTGCCGCGGATGAGCGCGGAGAGGCGGTTGGCCTTGCCGTCGAAGGAGAGGACGGTGCCCTCGATCTTCTCGTAGTGCTCGAGCTCGACCTGGAACAGGCGCATCAGCTCGACCGCGAGACCCGCGGTGCCGGCGAAGCCGCCCGCGGAGTACTCGTCGGTGGCGTAGATCTTCTCGATGTCGCGCGAGGCGATGAGGTTGCCCATCGTGGCGCGACGGTCACCGGCGATGAGGACGCCGCCGGGGAAGGTCAGGGCGACGATCGTGGTGCCGTGCGGGGCGGCGTCGTCGCCGACGACGCCCGGGACCGAGCGCCGCGAGGGCAGCAGGTCGGGCGCCTGGTCGGCGAGGAACTCCGCGAACGACGACGTGCCGGGGCGCAGGAACGCGGCCGGCAGACGGGACTCGCTCATTCGCCGCCCTTCTGGATGAAGGACTTCACGAAGTCCTCGGCGTTGGTCTCCAGGACGTCGTCGATCTCGTCGAGGAGGTCGTCGACGTCGGCGTCGAGCGCCTCCTTGCGCTCCGCGACGTCGGTCTCGGGGAGGTCCTGCGTGGTCTCCTCGGTCTCACCGGACCGGCGCGGCTGCTTCTGCTCCTGTGCCATGTCTCCGACCCTAGCCCTCCGGACCACCCGACGCCCGGGCTGCGGTGGGGTTTCGCCCGGTTTCGCCGCAGGCGAACGCGCCGGCGGCCGGGGAGGACTAGGAGCGGGTGCCGCGCGTGAGCCGGTGGAAGAGCTGCTGGGCGGTCTCGGCGCCGGCGATCAGCTCGCCGACGTGGGCCTCGGTGCCCCGCAGCGGGTCGATGGTGGGCACGCGCTGCAGGGACTCGCGGCCGGGCAGGTCGAAGATCACCGAGTCCCAGGACGCCGCGGCCACCGCGTCGGCGTACTTCTCCAGGCACTTGCCGCGGAAGTAGGCGCGGGTGTCGTGCGGCGGCTCGTGCATGGCCGCCTCGACGGCCTCGTCGGTGACGAGGCGCTCGATCCGGCCGGCGGCGACCAGGCGGTGGTACAGGCCCTTCTCGGGGCGGATGTCGGAGTACTGCAGGTCGACGGCCTGCAGCTTGGCGTCGTCCCAGTCCAGGCCGTCGCGGTCGCGGTAGCGCTGCAGGATCTGCAGCTTGGCGACCCAGTCGAGCTCGCGAGCGCACTCCATCGGATCGCGGGCCAGGCGCGTGAGCACCGACTCCCAGCGGTCGAGGACGTCGCGGGTCTGCTCGTCGTCGGCGCCGGTCTTCGCGACGTGGGCGCGTGCGAGCTCGAGGTACTCCCCCTGCAGCTCGAGCGCGGTGATGGTGCGGCCGTCGCGCAGCGTGACGGTCTGGCGCAGCGTGGGGTCGTGGGAGACCGCCCGCAGCGCCGCGACGGGGCCGTCGACGCTGAGGTCGCGGGTGATGAAGCCGTCCTCGATCATCGCCAGGACCAGCGCCGTGGTGCCGACCTTGAGGTAGCTGGAGACCTCGGCGAGGTTCGCGTCGCCGATGATCACGTGGAGGCGACGGTGACGCTGGGGGTCGGCGTGCGGCTCGTCGCGGGTGTTGATGATCGGCCGCTTGAGCGTGGTCTCGAGGCCGACCTCGACCTCGAAGAAGTCGGCGCGCTGACTGATCTGGTAGCCGTGCTCGCGGCCGTCCTGGCCGATGCCGACCCGGCCGGCGCCGCACACGACCTGACGGCTGACGAAGAACGGCGTCAGGTGCTTGACGATGTCGGCGAAGGGCGTGGAGCGCCGCATCAGGTAGTTCTCGTGGGCGCCGTAGGAGGCGCCCTTGTTGTCGGTGTTGTTCTTGTACAGCGCGATGGCCGCCCCGCCCGGCAGCGTGGCGGCCCGCCGGGCGGCGTCGAGCATCACCAGCTCGCCGGCCTTGTCGAAGAGCACGGCGTCGAGCGGGTTGGTGATCTCGGGCGTGGAGAACTCCGGGTGGGCGTGGTCGACGTAGAGCCGGGCGCCGTTGGTGAGGATGACGTTGGCCAGGCCGAGGTCCTCGTCGGTGAGCTGCGAGGGATCGGCGACCTGGCGGGCCATGTCGAACCCGCGGGCGTCGCGCAGCGGCGACTCCTCCTCGAAGTCCCACCGCGCCCGCCGCGCGGTGAGCGTGGCCGTGGCGTAGGCGTTGACGATCTGGGACGAGGCCACCATCGGATTGGCCAGGGGCTGCCCCTGGACGGCGATGCCGTACTCGACCTCGGTCCCCATGACTCGCCGCACCGACATGCGGCGAGCCTACGGGGTCGGGTGGTCAGCGCTTGCGGAGGACCAGCTGGGCGACGTAGACGATGGCCAGGACGAGCAGGACGAGGACGAGGAGCTTGATCATGCGGGAAGCCTCCCCGTCCCCTGGCGGCTCACACGCCCAGGAGGGTGGGCAGCGTCGGCCCACCCGCTCGCCGCGCCTCAGTCGAGGTCGATGCCGCGTCGGGCGTCGCGGCCCATCCACCAGGTCAGCGCCGCGATGACGACGCCGGCTCCCGCCACGATCTCGATGACGCCCATGGCGTGCTCCTCCGGTGCTCTCGGTGCGGACGCGAACGCGCCCTCCCCCACGGTAGACCCGGGGTGGAGGGCGCGTGCGTCGGGGCTCTCAGGCGACCGGGGCCGCCGGGGCCGCCCCGGCCAGCGCCGTCAGAGGTACTGACCGGTGTTGGAGACGGTGTCGATGGACCGGCCGGGCTCGGTGCCCTGCTTGCCCGTGATGAGCGTGCGGATGAAGACGATCCGCTCGCCCTTCTTGCCCGAGATCCGCGCCCAGTCGTCGGGGTTGGTGGTGTTCGGGAGGTCCTCGTTCTCCTTGAACTCATCGACGCAGGCCTGCAGCAGGTGGCTCACGCGGATGCCGCGCTGCTGGTGCTCGAGGAGGTCCTTGATGGCCATCTTCTTGGCGCGGTCGACGATGTTCTGGATCATCGCGCCGGAGTTGAAGTCCTTGAAGTACAGGACCTCCTTGTCGCCGTTGGCGTAGGTGACCTCGAGGAAGCGGTTCTCCTCGGTCTCGGTGTACATCCGCTCGACGGTCGCCCGGATCATGCCGTCGACGCAGGCCTGGGGATCGCCGCCGAACTCGGCGACGTCCTCGGCGTGCAGCGGCAGCCGCGCCGTGAGGTACTTGGAGAAGATGTCGCGCGCGGACTCGGCGTCGGGACGCTCGATCTTGATCTTCACGTCGAGGCGGCCAGGACGCAGGATCGCGGGGTCGATCATGTCCTCGCGGTTGGAGGCGCCGATGACGAGCACGTTCTCGAGCAGCTCGACGCCGTCGATCTCGCTGAGCAGCTGCGGGACGATCGTGTTCTCGACGTCGGAGGACACGCCCGAGCCGCGGGTGCGGAACAGGGAGTCCATCTCGTCGAAGAACACGATGACCGGGGTGCCGGTGCTGGCCTTCTCACGCGCCCGCTGGAACACCAGGCGGATGTGGCGCTCGGTCTCGCCGACGTACTTGTTGAGCAGCTCGGGGCCCTTGATGTTGAGGAAGTAGGACTTCCCCTCCTGGCCGGTCTTCGCCGCGACCTTCTTGGCCAGCGAGTTGGCCACCGCCTTGGCGATGAGGGTCTTGCCGCAGCCCGGCGGGCCGTAGAGCAGGATGCCCTTGGGCGGCTTGAGCTCGTGCTCGGCGAAGAGCTCGGGGTGCAGGTACGGGAGCTCGACGGCGTCCTGGATCAGCTCGATCTGGTTGCCGAGGCCGCCGATGGAGTCGTAGGCGATGTCGGGGACCTCCTCGAGGACCAGCTCCTCGACCTCCGACTTCGGGACCTTCTCGTAGACGTAGCCGGCCCGGCTGTCGAGCAGGAGGGAGTCTCCGGCGCGCACGACCTCGGAGAGCAGCGGCTCGGCCATCTTGACCACGCGCTCCTCGTCGGCGCCGGCGATGACCAGGACGCGCTCGGCGTCGGCCATGACCTCCTTGACCAGGACGACCTCGCCCGTGCGCTCGAACTCCATCGCCGCGACGACGTTGAGCGCCTCGTTGAGCATGACCTCCTGGCCGCGCTGCAGCTCGTCGAGCTCGACGGCGGGGCTGACGCTGACGCGCAGCTTCCGGCCGCCGGTGAAGACGTCGATCGTGTCGTCGTCGTTGCGCTGCAGGAAGGTGCCGAAGCCCGCCGGCGGCTGCGCCAGGCGGTCGACCTCCTCCTTGAGCTTCATGATCTGGTCGCGAGCGTCGCGCAGGGTCTGCGCGAGCCGCTCGTTCTGCGACGTGAGCGCCGCCAGCGAGCGCTGGGCGTCGGAGAGCTTCAGCTCGAGGGATCGCGAGGATCCGGGCGCCTCGGTGAGACGACGGCGCAGATCGCCGACCTCCGCCTCGAGGAACCGCACCTGGCTGCGCAGCTCGTCGGCGCTCGGGCCCCCGGGACCGCCGTACTGACCATCGGTTGTCATGTGCGCACCTCCTGTCCTTCGACCCTACCTGCGCGATCGGGCGATCCGCAGTGAGCCGCGAGGAACTTCTCGGTCACGATTCGACACCGACGGACCCTGCCGCCTGTCGGCGTCCGGGTGCTGGGACGCGGTCCCACCCCTCCGGGTCGGGGCTGCGGGGCGGCCGACCTCAGTCCTGGTCGCCGCCGGCCTCGTGCTCGACGTCGGCGGGACGCGGGCCGGTGTAGTCCGGGCCGTAGGCGCCGGGAGCCGGACGCCGGGTGCGGCGCGGCGGGCGGGCGCCGGGCGCGAGCCGACGGGCGGTGACGAGGAAGGCCGTGTGGCCGATCATCTTGTGGCCCGGACGCACCGCGAGGCCCTCGACGTGCCAGTCGCGGACCAGCGACTCCCAGGCGTGGGGGTCGGTGAAGCCGCCGTGCACGCGCACGGTCTCGACGAAGCGGGAGAGCTGGGTGGTGGTCGCGACGTAGGCGCACACGATGCCGCCGGGCACGAGGGCGTCGGCGGCGGCGTCGAGGCAGTCCCACGGAGCCAGCATGTCGAGGATGATGCGGTCGGCCCGCTCCCCCGAGGCCGGCAGCGCCTCGGCGAGGTCGCCGAGGGTCAGCGTCCACGCGGGGTGGGTCTCGCCGTCGGGGGCGCCGAAGAACTGGTGGACGTTCTTGCGGGCGACCTCGGCGAACTCCTCGCGCCGCTCGTAGGAGGAGACCTTGCCGTAGGGGCCGACCGCGCGCAGCAGCGAGCAGGTCAGGGCGCCGGAGCCGACGCCGGCCTCGACCACGCGGGCCCCCGGGAAGACGTCGGCGAGGGCGACGATCTGGGCGGCGTCCTTGGGGTAGACGACCGCGGCGCCGCGGGGCATCGAGACGACGAACTCCGAGAGCAGCGGCCGGAACACCAGGTACTCCGCGCCGCCGGAGCTCTGCAGCGTGAAGCCCTCCTCGCGGCCGATCAGGTCGTCGTGCTCGAGGTGGCCGCGGTTGGAGAAGAAGCGCTTGCCCGGGACGAGCTCGAAGTTGTGCTTGCGGCCCTTGGCGTCGACCAGACGCACCCACTCGCCCGCGCGCAGGACGCCGCGGTGCACGCCGGACCAGGCCTCGGCGGGGACGTCGTCGACACCGGGCGCGGGGGTCTGGCTGCTCTCCATGGGCGGTCACCCTAGTGTCGTCGGGCCGCAGGGCCGGAAACGACGACGCGCTCCGGCCCGGAGCGGCCGCGATCAGCGCGCCAGCGCCTCGCGGAAGGCGCGGTCGACGTCGTGGGCGACCAGGAGTCCGTAGACCGAGCCGGACTCGTCGAGCACGACGTACTCGGCCGCGGGCGTGGCGGTGAGGGCGTTGACGAGGGCCTCGCCCGCGAGCGCGGCGGAGATGAGGAGTCCGGGCTCCAGACGCCGGGCGACGGTGGAGGTGGCCACCCACGCACGACGCTCCTCGGGGACGGCGAGCAGGGCGGCCTCGTTGACGATGCCCTCGAGGCGGTCGTCGCTGCTGACGGTGACGATGCCGCCGGCCTGGGCGTCGCGGGCGCGGCGGACGGCCTCCGCGAGCGGGAGGTCGGCGGGCACGACGAGGCTGCGGCGCGCGAGGTCGCGGGCGAGGATCGACGGGAGACGGCGGCGCAGCCGGGCCGACTGCAGGGCGGCCGTGGAGCCCGCCCACAGGAACCCGGCGACCAGGACGGCCAGGATGACGTCGAGGAACGTCGACGGGATGCCGAGCAGCTCCAGCGCCAGCGGCCACAGCAGCGCCAGCACCGACACGACGCGACCGCCCCAGGCGGCGACGATCGTGGCCCGGTGGACGTCGCCGGAGGCGCCCCACACGACGGCCTTGAGCACGCGGCCGCCGTCCAGCGGCAGGCCCGGGACGAGGTTCAGGACGCCCACCAGCAGGTTCGCGCCGGCGAGTCCCTCGAGCACCAGCTCCAGGAGCCCGTCGGGCACCACGAACAGCAGGCCGAGGGCGACGACGCCGACGGCCAGCGAGGTGAGCGGGCCGACGATCGCGATGAGGAGCTCCTCGCGCGGGCGGCGCGCCTCCTTCTCGATGGAGGTCATGCCGCCGAGGAAGTGGAGCGTGATCGAGCTGACCGGGAGCCCGAACGCGCGGGCGACGACCGCGTGGGCCGCCTCGTGCAGCAGCACCGAGCCGTAGAGCACGACCGCGAACACCAGGCCCGCGAGGTACTTCCACGGTCCGAGGCCCGGCTCGACCTCGTCGACGCGCGGCGCGATGACCACCGCGATCAGGGCCGCGACGAAGAACCAGGACGTCGAGACGAGCACGTCGCTGCCCGCGATGGAGCCGATGCGGATCGTCCCGGGACGCCGGGCGGTCCGGGGCGACGGCGGCGGCGTTGCGGACACGCCCCGAGGCTAGCCGAGGGACCGAGGCGTCCGGACGCCGAGGCCGGACCGTGCGTGCGCTGTCGGCGCGGCCGGTTAGGTTGCGGGCATGACGACCAGCCCCGCCGAGCGCGTCTCGACGCCCGTCGACGGCGTCGAGGTCGTCGGCGCCCTCTCCCCCAGTCGCGCCTCGGACTTCCTGGCCTGCCCGCTGCTCTACCGCTTCCGCACCATCGACAGGCTCCCGGAGCCGCCGTCGCCGGAGGCCACCCGCGGCACGGTCGTGCACAAGGTGCTCGAGGACCTCTTCGGCCTGCCGGCGGCCGAGCGCACGCCCGAGCGGGCCGAGTCGATGCTGCCGGCGGCCTGGGACGCCGTGCGCGCCGAGCGCCCGGAGGTCGAGGGGCTCTTCGAGGGAGCCGCCCCCGACGCCCTCGAGCGGTGGCTGCGCGGGTGCGCCGGCGTGCTGGCCCGCTGGTTCACCCTCGAGGACCCCACCCGACTCGAGCCGGCCGAGCGCGAGCACTACGTCGAGGCGCTGCTGGAGAGCCGCCTGCTGCTGCGCGGCTTCATCGACCGGCTCGACGTCGCGTCCACGGGGGCGGTGCGCATCGTCGACTACAAGACCGGTCGCGCGCCCGGCCCCGGCTTCGAGGCCTCGGCGCTGTTCCAGATGCGGTTCTACGCCCTCGTGCTGTGGCGCACGACCGGCGTCGTCCCGGCGATGCTGCAGCTGGTCTACCTCGGCGACGGCACGATCGTGCGCTACGAGCCCGACGAGCAGGACCTCCGCGCCACCCAGCGCAAGGTCGAGGCGATCTGGGAGGCGATCAGCGCGGCCCGTGAGAGCGGTGAGTGGCAGCCCAGCCGCGGACGCCTGTGCGGCTGGTGCGCCCACCAGGCGCTCTGCCCGGAGTTCGGCGGCACCCCGCCTCCGCTGCCGCAGACGGACCGGCCGGACCAGCCGAACCGGCCGAACCAGCCGGACTAGACGCTCAGGCGCGGGCCTCGGCGTGCACCACGGCGAGGTCGTGGGGCGTCAGGCCCGCGAGCGTCTCGCGGAAGACGCGGCGCTCGCCCTCGGGCACCGGCACGTGGTTCGGCACCACCATGACCGAGCACCCGGCCGCCACGGCGCTCGCGACGCCCGGGCGGGAGTCCTCGACGGCCACGCAGTCGGCCGGGTCGACGCCGAGTCGCTCGGCGGCGACCAGGTAGGGCTCGGGGTGCGGCTTGCCGTGGGTGACGACGTCACCGGTGACGATCGTCGCGAACGTGCCCTCGGGCAGGTGCTCGAGGATCGGCTCGACGAAGCGCGTCCACGACATCGTCACCAGCGCGCAGGGCACGCCGGCCTCGTGGAGCTCGGCGAGGAGCTCGCGGGCGCCCGGCAGCCACGGCACCGACTCGCGGATCCGGGCGACGACGCCGTCGAGGAGCTCCTCGACGATCTCCTCCGGGGAGAGGTCCAGGCCCATGTGCTCGCGGATGTAGCGCCCCGAGGTGATCAGGTCGTTGCCCACCAGCGCCAGCGCGTGCTCGTGGCTCCAGGTCGCGCCGTGACGCTCGGCCAGGGCGAACTCCGTGGCGATCCAGTAGGGCTCGGTGTCGACGAGGGTGCCGTCCATGTCCCACAGCACGGCCGCCGGAGCGGTGGTCGTGGCGGGCTGCTCGAGGGCGGCGGAAGCGGTGGTCAGGACGTCCTCCTGGGGCGCGGCGGGGGTCGTCTCCACCCTAGGCGGCCGCCGCCGCTCGAACGACGTGACGTCGGTCCCAGGCCGCCACGGTGATCGAGCCTGTCGAGGTCCCCTGGCAGGCTCGGGCCATGACCACACCACTCGTCACTGCCGAGCATCACCTGCGGATCGCCCGCCCCTCCGCTGATCTCGCGGCGGCCGAGCGATTCTGGTGCGAGGGCGTCGGCCTGGCGGTGCAGTGGCGCACTGACGCGGAGGCTCAGGGCGGTCACGCCCTGCTGATGATCGGAGCGCCCGGAGCCGCATGGCACCTGGAGCTGGTGGCGGACGCCGAGCAGCTCGCCGCCCGACCGCCGGGTCCGGAGGACCTGCTGGTGCTGTACCGCGCCGTCCCCCTGGACGACGCCGAACGCGCCCGGCTCGAGGCCGCCGGCGGCAGCGTCGTCGCGTCCCGGAACCCGTACTGGGACGAGCACGGCGTCACCATCCGCGACCCCGACGGCCACCTGCTCGTCCTGAGCCACCGCACGTGGGGCTGAGCGGACTCCGCGCAGGCGTCGGGGATCTCGACAGGCTCGATCACCATCCGGGGCCGCGCGGCCGTTCCGTCGACTGTCGCAGGAATCAGTCGTCGGGGTCGTAGCCCAGGCTCGGGGAGAGCCAGCGCTCGGCCTCCTGGATGCTCCAGCCCTTGCGCTCGGCGTAGTCGGCCACCTGGTCGCGGCCGAGGCGGCCGACGACGAAGTACTGCGCCTGCGGGTGGCTGTAGTAGAAGCCGGAGACCGACGCGCCGGGCCACATCGCCATCGACTCGGTGAGCGTGATGCCGGTGGTCTCCTCGACGTCGAGGAGGTCCCACAGCAGCAGCTTCTCGGTGTGGTCGGGGCAGGCGGGGTAGCCGGGTGCGGGCCGGATGCCGGTGTACTTCTCGGCGATGAGGTCCTCGTTGCTGAGCTGCTCGGCGGGCACGTGGCCCCAGAACTCGGTGCGCACGCGCTGGTGGAGCCGCTCGGCGAACGCCTCGGCGAGACGGTCGGCCAGCGACTCCAGGAGGATCGCGGAGTAGTCGTCGTGGGCGTCCTTGAACGCCTGCACGCGCTCGGGCAGGCCGATGCCGGCCGTGACCGCGAACGCGCCGAGGTGGTCGGCCAGGCCGGTGGACTCCGGCGCGACGAAGTCGGCCAGGGCGCGGTTCGGGATGCCGTCGCGGTGCTCGCCCTGCTGACGCAGGTGGTGGAGGACCATCCGCTCGCCGTCGCGGGCGTCGTCGTAGACCACGACGTCGTCGCCCCGCGAGGCGGCGGGGAAGAGCCCGTACACGCCGTGCGCGCTGATCCACCGCTCCGCGATGAGGGTGTCGAGCATCGCCTGGGCGTCCTCGTAGAGCCGTCGTGCGGCCTCGCCCGCGGTGGGGCTGTTGAGGATGTCGGGGAAGCGCCCCTTCATCTCCCAGGCGTTGAAGAACGGCTGCCAGTCGATGTACTCACGGAGCTCGGCGAGGTCGTAGTCGCGCAGGACGTGGACGCCGTGCTGCCGCGGCGCCGGCGGCTCGTAGCCGCTCCAGTCGATGCGGGTGGCGTTGGCCCGCGCGGCTTCGAGGCTCAGCTTGGGCCGCTCGGACTTCGAAGCGTGCCGCTCGCGCAGGGACGCGTAGTCCTCCGCGACGTCGGCCAGCAGCGCCTTCCGGCGCTCGGGGTGGAGGAGCGCGGCGGCAGTGGGCACCGACCGGGAGGCGTCCTTGACCCACACCACGGGCCCCTCGTAGCGCGGGGCGACCTTGACGGCCGTGTGGGCGCGCGAGGTGGTGGCGCCGCCGATGAGCAGCGGGATGTCGAGCCCGAGGCGCTGCATCTCGGTGGCGATGGTGACCATCTCGTCGAGCGAGGGCGTGATCAGGCCCGACAGGCCGATGATGTCGGCGCCGACCTCCTGCGCGGTGTCGAGGATCTTCTGCGGCGGCACCATGACGCCGAGGTCGATGACCTCGAAGTTGTTGCACTGCAGCACGACGCCGACGATGTTCTTGCCGATGTCGTGGACGTCGCCCTTGACCGTGGCCATGACGATCGTGCCGTTGGAGTCCTTCGCGGTGGCCAGCGCCGGGTTGGCGGCCTTCTCCTCCTCGATGAACGGGATGAGGTAGGCCACCGCCTTCTTCATCACGCGAGCGGACTTCACGACCTGCGGCAGGAACATCTTGCCGGCGCCGAAGAGGTCGCCGACGACGTCCATGCCGGCCATGAGCGGGCCCTCGATGACCTCGATGGGCCGTCCGCCGCGCTCGGCGATGAGGGCGCGCAGCTCCTCGGTGTCGGCCTCGACGTGGGCGTCGATGCCCTTGACCAGGGCGTGGGTGATGCGCTCCTCGACGGGCCGGCCACGCCACTCCTCGGCGCTGACCTCGACGGCGGAGGCCGCGGCGTTGTGGGACTCCGCGATCTCCAGCAGCCGCTCGGCGGCATCGGGCCGACGGTTGAGCACGACGTCCTCGATGCGCTCGCGCAGCGCAGGGTCGACCTCGTCGTAGACCGCGAGCGCGCCGGCGTTGACGATGCCCATGTCGAGGCCCGCGCGGATCGCGTGGAAGAGGAACACGGCGTGGATCGCCTCGCGCACCGGGTTGTTGCCGCGGAAGGAGAAGGAGACGTTGGAGATGCCGCCGGAGACCTTCGCCCCGGGCAGGTTCTCCTTGATCCAGCGGGTGGCCTCGATGAAGTCCAGGCCGTAGGAGGCGTGCTCCTCGATGCCCGTGGCGACCGCGAAGACGTTGGGGTCGAAGATGATGTCCTCGGCCGGGAACCCGACCTCCTCGGTGAGGATGCGGTAGGCGCGCGAGCAGATCGCGATGCGCCGCTGCAGGTTGTCGGCCTGACCGTCCTCGTCGAAGGCCATGACGACGGCGGCCGCGCCGTACTTGCGGCACAGACGCGCCTGGGCCCGGAAGGCGTCCTCGCCCTCCTTCATGGAGATCGAGTTGACGATCGGCTTGCCCTGCACGGTCTTCAGACCGGCCTCGATGACCTCCCACTTCGAGGAGTCGACCATCAGCGGCACGCGGGAGATGTCGGGCTCGGCGGCGACCAGCTTGAGGAAGCGGTCCATCGCGGCGACGCCGTCGATCATGCCCTCGTCCATGTTGACGTCGATGACCTGGGCGCCGCTCTCGACCTGCTGCGCGGCCACGGAGAGGGCGGTGTCGTAGTCGCCGTCGCGGATGAGGTTGCGGAAGCGCGCCGAGCCGGTGATGTTGGTGCGCTCGCCGACGTTGACGAACAGCGAGTCCGCGCCGATGGCGAACGGCTCGAGGCCGGAGAGGCGCATCGCGGGGGCGATCTCGGGCACCTGGCGGCGGGCGACGCCGTCGACCCGCCTCGCGATGGCGGCGATGTGCGCGGGCGTGGTGCCGCAGCAGCCCCCGACGAGGTTGACCAGGCCGGCGTCGGCGAACTCGCCGACGACCGCGGCGGTCTCCTCGGCGGCCTCGTCGTACTCGCCGAACGCATTGGGCAGGCCGGCGTTGGGGTAGCAGGAGACGAAGGTGTCGGCGATGCGGGAGAGCTCGGCGATGTAGGGACGCATCTCCCGCGCGCCGAGGGCGCAGTTGAGCCCGACGGCGATCGGCCGCGCGTGGCGCACGGAGTTCCAGAACGCCTCGGTGACCTGGCCCGAGAGCGTGCGGCCCGAGGCGTCGGTGATGGTGCCGGAGATGATCACCGGCCAGCGGCGGCCGGTCTCCTCGAAGAGGGTCTCGACGGCGAAGATCGCGGCCTTGGCGTTGAGGGTGTCGAAGATCGTCTCGATGACGAGGATGTCGGCCCCGCCGTCGACCAGACCCCGCGCCGCCGTGCCGTAGGCCTCGACGAGCTGGTCCCAGGAGACGTTGCGGGCCCCGGGGTCGTTGACGTCCGGGGAGATCGACGCGGTGCGGGTCGTCGGGCCCAGCGCGCCGGCGACGTAGCGCGGGCGCTCGTCGGTGGAGAACTCGTCGGCCACGCGTCGCGCCAGCCGGGCCGACTCGAGGTTGAGCTCGTAGGCCAGCTCCTCGAGGCCGTAGTCGGCCAGCGAGACGGAGTTGGCGTTGAAGGTGTTGGTCTCGAGGAGGTCGGCGCCCGCGCGGAGGTACTCGCGGTGGATCTCCTCGATGATCTGCGGCTGCGTGAGCGTGAGGAGGTCGTTGTTGCCGACGAGATCGCTCGGGTGGTCGGCGAACCGCTCGCCGCGGTAGCCGGCCTCGTCGGGCCGGTCGCGCTGGATGGCCGTGCCCATGGCGCCGTCGATCACCAGGATCCGCTGCCGCAGAGCAGTGGTCAGGGACTCGGTGGCGTCCGGACGCCAAGGCGCCCCGACGATGGGCTCGGTCACGCGCATCTCCTTCCGGGTCGGCCTCTGCCGATCCTCCCTCCACGGTACGGAGGGGGTGTCCGATGGGTGGACCCGTTTCCCAGATCGTGACACCGCTCGAACACCGGAGCGAAATCGGGACGGGTGACTAGGCTGGGCGCGTGATCGAGCTCGAGCACGCCCAGGACCTCGTGGATCCCATCGTCATCGCGGCCTTCGAGGGCTGGAACGACGCGGCCGACGCGGCGTCCGGCGTCATCGACCACCTGATGGTCGCCTGGAACGCGCGCGTCGTCGGCGCGATCGACCCCGAGGACTTCTACGACTTCCAGGTCAACCGACCGCACGTCGGCACCGACGAGCAGGGCCACCGCCGGATCACCTGGCCCAGCACCCAGATCGCGGTGGCCTCTCCCCCGGACCTCGGCCGCGACATCATCCTGGTGCGCGGCATCGAGCCGAACATGCGCTGGCGCCAGTTCTGCGCCGAGATCCTCGCGGCCTGCGACGACCTCGGCGCCGAGCTCGTCGTCACCCTCGGCGCGCTGCTGGCCGACACGCCGCACACCCGGCCGATCCCGATCAACGGCACGGCGTCCGAGCCCGAGCTCGTCGACCGGCTCAAGCTGGAGCACTCCACCTACGAGGGCCCCACGGGCATCGTCGGGGTGCTGCAGGACGCCTGCGTGCGTCTCGACATCCCCGCCGTCTCCTACTGGGCGGCGGTGCCGCACTACGTCGCGCAGCCGCCCTGCCCGAAGGCGACGCTCGCGCTCATCGGGCAGCTGGAGGACCTGCTGGAGGTCTCCATCCCGCTCGGCGACCTGCCCGAGGACGCCCGCGCCTGGGAGCGCGGCGTCGACGAGCTCGCCGAGGAGGACGAGGACGTCGCCGAGTACGTCCGCTCCTTGGAGGAGACCCGCGACACCGCCGACCTCCCCGAGGCCTCCGGCGAGGCGATCGCCCGCGAGTTCGAGCGCTACCTCAAGCGTCGCCAGGACGGCGACTGACCCTCCCGCGCTGGCTTGAGGAGATCAGAGCGCCAGGCCGAGCGTCGCGTCGATGAGCCGCGCGATGATGAGCGAGGCGTCGGCGTCGGTGGTGTCGGCGAGCCCGTCGGTGCCGAGCGTCGCGCGCACCCAGGCGTCGACGGCCGCCACTGCGCGCGGCGCGTCGAGGTCGTCGGCGAGGGCCGCGAGCACCTCCGCGACCACGGGCGCGCTGGCCGCACCGGCCCCGAGCGAGAGCGCGCGGCGCCAGTCGGCGAGGGTGTCGACGGCGTCGAAGAGCTGGTCGTCGGTCCACTCCCAGTCGCTGCGGTAGTGGTGGCGCAGCAGCGTCAGGCGGATGGCCATGGGGTCGACGTCGGAGTTGCGCAGCGCGGAGACGAAGACCAGGTTGCCCTTCGACTTCGACATCTTCTCGCCGTCGTAGGCCACCATGCCGGCGTGGGAGTAGACCCGCGCGAAGGGCGTGCCGGGCTCGGCGACCTGCGCGTGGCCGGCGCACATCTCGTGGTGGGGGAAGACGAGGTCGCTGCCGCCGCCCTGGACGTCGAAGGCGCCGCCGAGGTGCTCCATGGCGATGGCCGCGCACTCGATGTGCCAGCCCGGGCGACCGGGGCCGAAGGGGCTCTCCCAGGACGGCTCGCCCTCGCGGTGCGCGCGCCAGACCAGCGGGTCGAGCGGGTCGCGCTTGCCGGGACGGTCGGGGTCGCCGCCGCGCTCGGGGAAGATCTCGAGCATCTGCTCGCGCGTCAGCCGCGACTCCTCGCCGAAGGCGGCGTCGGCGGAGACGGAGAAGTAGAGGTCGTCGTCGACCCGGTAGACCGCGCCGGCCTCCTGGAGGCGCTCGATCAGGGCGATGACCAGCGGGATGGACTCCACGGCGCCGATGTAGGCGTCCGGGGGCAGGACCCGCAGGGCCTCCATGTCCTGACGGAAGAGCTCGGTCTCGCGCTCGGCCAGCTCGGTCCACTCCACGTGCACCTTGGTGGCCCGCTCGAGCAGCGGGTCGTCGACGTCGGTGACGTTCTGGACGTAGCGCACCTCGTGCCCGGCCGAGCGCCACGCGCGGTTGAGCAGGTCGAAGGCGACGTAGGTGTTCGCGTGGCCCATGTGGGTGGCGTCGTAGGGCGTGATGCCGCAGACGTAGAACCGCGCGACGCCCTCGGGGCTCAGGGTCACCGGCCCGCCGGAGGGGGTGTCGTGGAGGGCCACAGCCGGGCCGTCGACGGACAGGGTGGGCACCTCGGGGGCTCGCCACGCACGCATGTCGAGCACCCTATCCGGGCCCGGCCGGGGCCCGGCCAGAAGGGCTGCTCAGAAGGTCTGCTCAGAAGGTCTGCTCAGAAGGGCGGCCAGGGGATCGCCGGCCAGTCCCGCGGCTGGGGCAGGACGCCCGCGCGGAGCAGCCGGTCGCAGCGTCGCGCGACGCAGTCGACCTCGAGAGGGTCGATGAGCTCGAGCAGCCGCTCGCCGAGCGGGCCGCCGAGGCCCTCGCGCACCGCGGTGACCGCGGCGATCTCCTCCTCGCGCAGGGGCTCGCCGGCCCAGCCCCACAGCACCGTGCGCAGCTTGTTCTCGGCGTGGAAGGCGATGCCGTGGTCGACGCCGCGGCGCGAGCCGTCGGGCATCTCGAGCACGTGACCGCCCTTGCGGTCGGCGTTGTTGAGCACGACGTCGAGCACGGCCATCCGGCGCAGCTCGAGGGAGTCCTCGTGCACCAGGGCGATCGGCTGGTCGCGGGCGTCGACGCCGTCGAAGACGTGGAGGTAGCCCGGCGGCACCTCGCCCTCAGGGACGAGCGTCACCGCCTCCTGGTCGGGATCGGGCTCGCACCACAGCTGCACCATGCCCGGCCCGTGCGGCCCCTCGCGGACGACGGTGGGCGGCACGAGGTCGCCGCCGAAGACCACCGACACGAGATAGGCGGCCTCCTCGCGCTGGGCGAGCACGGCGCCGGGGAAGTCCCAGAGCGGCCGCTCCCCCTGCACCGGCTTGTAGACGACCTGCACGCCGGAGCCCGTGACGCGTCCGATGAAGGTGGCGTTCGACGCCGGCATGATCCGGCCCTCGAGCTCGAGGTCGCCCTCGAGCAGGGGGCCGACGGCCTCGGAGACCTCAGGGGTCACGCCGCTTGAATCCGTTCGCCCGGACGCAGAGGTGGCCGTCGGCGTCGATCGGCTCGGCGCAGAACGGGCAGGTCGGACGGCCGGCCTCGAGGACCCGCTCGGTGCGGGCCACGAAGGCGCGGGCCTGTCCCGGCTCGAGACGCACCACGAGCAGCTGCTCGGGCTCGGGCTCCTCGAAGTCCTCCTCGACCTGGTCGGGCGCGACGACGGCGGCCTCGCTGAACGGGAAGACCTCGATGACCACGCGCTCGTCGTCGGCGTCCCAGGCCAGCGTCATGGTGCCGGCACGGAACTCCTCCTCGATGGGCTGGTCGAGCGGGTGGTTGTCGTCGAGCGCCAGCGGGGCGACCGCGGGGACGACCCCGGAGGTGCTCTCGCTGCTCATGACCTCGTCGAGGAGCTCGTCGACGCGCTCGGCGAGCGCGGCCACCTGCTGCTTCTCCAGGGCCACGCTGACCAGCCGGACGCCGTCGCGGGCCTGCAGGAAGAACGTGCGCTGGCCCGGAGGTCCGACGGTGCCGGTGACGAACCGCTCCGGCGGGTCGAAGCCGTGGATCAGAGGCATGTCGTCACCCTCTCACGCACCCGCGGAGGCCGCGGGGGTCGGTCCGGCACCACCGCCGACGGCGGCGTCGCTGCTGCTGCGACGACGTCCGCGGCCCTTGCGCGGCGGCGGGTTGAGCCAGGCGAGGTCGCCCTCGTGCGTGTTGGTGGCCAGCACGTAGGGGCGGCTCTCGGAGTAGCGCACGATCGAGATCGACGCGGGGTCGACGTTGATGCGCTGGAAGAGGTCGAGGTGCATGCCGAGCGCGTCGGCGAGGATCGACTTGATGATGTCGCCGTGGCTCACCGCCACCCAGACGGCGTCGTCACCGTGCGCGGCGGCGATCCGGGCGTCGTGGCCGCGGACCGCGCTGACCGAGCGGGCCTGCATCGTCGTCATCGACTCACCGCCGGGGAACACCGCGGCTGACGGCTGGCTCTGCACGGTGCGCCACAGCGCCTCCTTGGCGAGGTCCTTGAGCGGACGCCCCTGCCACTCGCCGTAGTCGCACTCGGAGATGCCGCGCTCGGTGACGACCGTGGGCGCCTCCTCGCGGCCGGCCAGCAGCAGCTTCGAGGTCTGCTTGCAGCGCTCCAGCGGCGAGCTGACGACCTCGGCGAGCCGCACCGCCGCCAGGCGCGCTCCGGCGCGCTCGGCCTGCTGGCGCCCGACGTCGTCGAGCCGGACGCCGGGGGTGCGGCCCGCCAGGACGCCGCTGGCGTTGGCGGTGGTGCGGCCATGACGCACGAGGACGACGGTTGCCATGGCCGTCAGCGTAGAGGGGTGCCCGTAGCGGTCCGGCTCACCCGATGCGGCCGCGGAGCTCGGCGGGGTCGCTGGGACGCGGCTCGCTGAGCACCTTCTTCGCGGCGTCGGTGGAGTCCCAGACGTTCCAGAGCAGCACGCCACGCACCCGGTCGTCGTCCAGGTAGTAGACGACCGCTCCGTCATCGGTGTGGTCGACGACGGTCTCCAGCCGGCTGGAGAGGGTGCCGACGGCCTCGTAGCCGAGGTCGCGCACGTCGGACCAGAAGATGGGCGTGTGGTCGTAGGCGTCGGTGGCGCCGGCCATGGTGCGACCGGCGGCGTCGCCCTGCGTGGTGGCGTTGTCGACGTGCTCGACGCGGGTGCGGCCGAGGATCGGGTCCGGGTAGACCGCGATGTCGCCGGCGGCCCACACGTCCGGGGCGGAGGTGGCGAGGTGCTCGTCGACGAGTACGCCGCCGTCGTCGTCGAGGTCGACGACGCCCTCGAGGAAGCGCGTGGCCGGGCGCACGCCCAGGCCGATGACGGCGACGTCGCCCTCGGCGGTGGCGCCGCCCTCGAGGTGGAGCCGCACGCCGGCGTCGGTGAGCTCGCCGCGCTCGACGCCCGCGCCGCCGCGGACGCTGACGCCGTGGGAGGTGAGCTCGCCCTCGACCTGGCGGGCGATCTCCTCGGGGAAGACGTGATCGCCGACGATCGAGCCGGGATGCACCAGCTCCACCTGGGCCTCGGTGCGGCTCAGCGCCGCCGCGATCTCGGTGCCGATGAAGCCGGCGCCCACCACGAGGATCCGCGGGGCGGGGGTGGCCTCGGCCAGCGCGCGCAGGCGGCGGTAGTCGTCGACGCTGCGGAAGGCGATGACGCGCTCGCCCTCCTCCAGTCCCTCGACCTGGCGCGGCACGCCGCCGGTGGCGATCAGCAGCGCCCCGTAGGAGTGCTCCTCGCCCGACTCGGTGCGCACGGTCTTGGTGCCCACGTCGAGGGAGGCCGCGGCGTCGCCGAGCAGCAGCGTCGCGCCGGTCTCGCCCGCGGTGTCCTTCAGGGCACCGGCTCCGTCGCGGTCGTCGGTGGTCCAGAGGTCCTTGCTCAGCGCCGGACGCTCGACGGGCGGGTCCTGCTCGGCTCCGAGGATCGCGATCGAGCCGGTCGCGCCCTGGGCGCGGATGCCGCTCGCCGCCGCGTGGGCGGCCATGCCGGCGCCGATGATCAGGAAGTCGTGGTGGGTGGGCACTGCGATCGCCTCCGAGGGCTTGAGGGGTGGGTCCTCTCCCACCGTCCCTCGCCGCGCCGGGCCGGGCACCCACCAAAGGGACGGGACGCGGCGCTAGCGTGGCCCGGTGATCGTGAACAGCGGCGTGTATCGCGACGGGACCCGGGTCGACGTGGCGTGCGACCACGCCGACTACGCGACGCTCCGGGAGCGTGCCCGCGAGACCTCGGGCTTCGTGTGGGTGGGCCTCCACGAGCCCGACCGCGCCGAGATCGACGCCGTCGCCGTGGCCTTCGACCTGCACCGTCTCGCCGTCGACGACGCCCTCTCGGCCCACCAGCGTCCGAAGGTCGAGGCATACGGCGACCTGCTCTTCCTCGTCCTCAAGACCCTCTGGTACGTCGACGAGGAGGACGCCGTCGAGACCGGCGAGATCTGCCTGTTCATCGGGCGCGACTTCGTCGTGAGCGTGCGCCACGGACGCGGCTCGGAGCTCGCGTCGGCCCGCCGCGATCTCGAGGCCCGGGCGTCGGTGCTCACCCACGGGCCCTCCGCCGTGCTGTACGCGGTGTGCGACCGCGTCGTCGACGGCTACACCGCGGTGGTCGCCGAGCTCGAGATCGACGTCGACGAGGTCGAGGAGTCGGTCTTCTCCCCCGCCCGCACCAACGACTCGATCCGCATCTACACCCTCAAGCGCGAGATCGCCGAGGTGCGGCGCGCCGTCAACCCGCTGCGCGAGCCGATGCGGCGCTTCGTCGCCGGCGAGGTGCGCGGCATGGAGGAGGGCGCGGCCCCGTTCTTCCGCGACGTCCTCGACCATCTCAACCTCGCCGCCGAGATCGTGGAGAGCCTCGACGGGCTGCTCTCCACCGCCTTCGACGCCCACCTGGCACACATCTCGGTGCAGCAGAACGAGGACATGCGCACCATCTCCGCCGGCGTCGGCCTGGTCGCCGTCCCCACGCTGATCGCCGGGGTCTACGGCATGAACTTCACCCACATGCCCGAGCTGTCGTGGCGCTACGGCTATCCGATGGCCTTGGCGCTGATGGCGCTGTGCTCCTACGGGCTGTGGCGGTTCTTCAAGAAGAGCGGCTGGCTCTGAGGGGTCGGACGATCGTCAGGACAGGGTCGCCCCATCCGCGATCACCGACGATCCCGTGCAGCTCCACCTGGGCTTCCGCCCCCGGGCGTGCGCGGTCGCCTACGGCTCGAGGTCCACTCGGCCAGCCGGATGCTCCGTCACGTCGAACTGGAGATCGCCGGCGGGACCGACGGACACCTCGAAGGCGATCCTGTCTCCTTGCACGCCCGTGCCGGGCAGGTAGCAGGCGAGCCAGAGGCGTCCCCGGTCCAGCATCTCGGCCCGGAAGATCGACACGTCGCTGACCGCGACGTCGTCCAGGGCATCTCCGCGCCGGAGCCTCACGCGCCGGGACACACCAGATTCGTGACTCACGCCGACGACGCTAGTGCAGGTCGGAGCAGAGTCGAGCCCTGACGATCGTCGTCGTGGACGACGGAACCTTTCGGTGGGCGTTCGAACCTTCGAACGCCCACCGTGCGTTCTGGCGGCTGACCGCCGAAGCTTCAGCGGTCGGCCGCTGAACCTTTCACCGGCCTCACGCAGCGATCGCGCCGCCGGCGACCAGCAGCAGCGTGAGCGTGCCGAGGCCGACGCGGTAGAGCACGAACGGGGTGTAGGAGTGCGTGGAGACGTACTTCAGGAGCCAGGCGATGGCGGCGTAGCCGACCACGAAGGACACCACGGTGGCGGTGATGGTGGGGCCCCAGCCGTAGGGGTTGTCGGTCTGGCCGATGTCCTTGAGCTCGAAGATGCCGGCGCCGACGACGGCGGGGATGGCCAGCAGGAAGGCGAAGCGGGTGGCGGCCTCGCGGTCGTAGCCCAGCAGGCGGCCGGCCGACAGGGTGGCGCCGGAGCGGGAGACGCCGGGGATGAGCGCGGCGGCCTGGGCCAGGCCCATGTAGATCGCGTGACGCATCGTCAGGTTCTTGATCTGGCGGTCGGTGCCGCCGATGCGGTCGGCCAGGCCGAGGATCAGGCCGAGGACGATCAGCGTGGTGCCGATGATCCAGAGACTGCGGAAGTCCTTCTCGATGACGTCCTTGAGCAGCACGCCGAGGACGACGATCGGCAGCGAGCCGACGATGACGTACCAGCCCATGCGGGCGTCGAGGTGGCCGCGGTACTCCGGCTGGTAGAGCGAGCGGATCCAGGTGGTGGCGATGCGCCAGATGTCCTTGCGGAAGTAGAGGAGCACGGCGAGCTCGGTGCCGATCTGGATCACCGCGGTGAACGCCGCGCCCGGGTCACCCCAGCCGAAGATCTCCGGGAAGATCCGCAGGTGCGCGCTGCTGGAGATGGGAAGGAACTCGGTCAGGCCCTGGATGAGGCCGAGCACCACGGCCTGGAGGAAGTCCACCACGCGCCGCATCCTACGGAGCCTCCCACCGGTTCCGGCGCTCTATCGCTACGGTGAGCCGCATGCAGCAGCGTCGGGTCGGTCACAGCGGGCTCCGGGTCTCCCGGCTGGGACTCGGGACGATGACCTGGGGACGCGACACCGACGAGCACGAGGCCCGCGACCAGCTCATCGCCTTCGCCGAGGCCGGCGGGACGCTCGTCGACACCGCCGCGGCCTACGCCGAGGGCCAGTCCGAGCGGATGATCGGCGCACTGATCGGCGACGTCGTGGCGCGCGACGAGATCGTCATCGCCACCAAGGCCGGCCTCGAGGCCCGCGACGGCCGCCTGCGCTACGACACCTCGCGCCGCGCGCTCCTGGCCGCCCTCGACGCCTCGCTCGCGCGCCTCGGCGTCGACCACGTCGACCTGTGGCAGGTGCACACCTGGCACGACGGCATCCCGCTCGAGGAGACCCTCGCGGCGCTCGACCACGCCGTCAGCACCGGCCGCACCGCCTACGTCGGCATCTCGAACTACACCGGCTGGCAGACCGCCCAGGCGGCGACGTGGCAGCGCGCCGTCCCCGGCCGGTCACCGCTGGTCTCGACCCAGGTGGAGTACTCCCTGCTCAACCGGTCGATCGAGGACGAGGTGATCCCGGCCGCGCAGGCGCTCAGCATGGGCGTCCTGCCGTGGTCCCCGCTCGGACGCGGCGTCCTGACGGGCAAGTACCGCACCGGGACGCCGTCGGACTCCCGCGCGGCGACGTCGCAGTTCTCCCGCTTCGTGGGCCACTACCTCGAGGACCGCTCGGCGGCCATCGTCGAGGGGGTGGCCCGCGCGGCCGACGGCCTGGGCTGGAGCCCCGCCGAGGTGGCCCTGGTCTGGGTGCGCGACCGCCCCGGCGTCACGGCCCCGATCGTCGGCGCGCGCAGCGCCGCCCAGCTGCGTGCCAGTCTTGCGGTGGAGGAGCTCGCCCTGCCCCCGGAGATCGCCGAGGCGCTGGACGACGTCTCCGCCGACTGATCCCGAGCACCCAGGAGGAGCCTGTTGTCCCGAGCGCACCGCCGACCGTCCGCCTCCGGCGCGGAGTGGGAGTTCGACCGCATCACGCTCTCGCGCGAGCTCTCACGCAACGTCGTGACGCGACTGCTCACCGATCGCGCCGAGTACGGCGGCTGGGAGCTCGACCGGGTGCGGATCACCGCTGACGGCACCCGCCGCGTCATCCTGCGCCGCAAGATCATCAAGGCCGTGAGAACGGCCTGACCCCGCCTCAGCCGGCGATCGGGCCCGCGGCGTCGTCGAGGAAGCGGTCGAAGACCCGCGAGCCGAACTCCAGCGCGTCCACCGGCACCCGCTCGTCGACGCCGTGGAACAGCGCGGTGAAGTCGAGGTCGGCGGGCAGCCGCAGCGGGGCGAAGCCGAAGGACGACATGCCCAGGGTGCGGAAGTGCTTGGCGTCGGTGCCGCCGCTCATGAGGTACGGCGCGACGATCGCGTCGGGGTCCTCGGCCAGCAGGGAGCGGGTCATGGCGTCGACGAGGGCGCCCTCGTAGGGGGTCTCCCACGGCTGCTGGTGGCTGAGGTGCTCGATCTCGATGCCCTCGCCCACGAGCTCGGCGAGGGTCGCGAAGAACTCGTCCTCGTAGCCGGGCAGGAAGCGGCCGTCGACATGGGCGGTGGCCTCGGTGGGGATCACGTTCACCTTGTAGCCGGCCTGGAGCATGGTCGGGTTGGCGGTGTTGGTGAGCACGGCGCCGAGCATCCGCGCGGCTCCCCCGAACTCCTCGACGAGGGCCGGGGCGTTCTCCGGGGTGGCCTCGACGCCGGCCAGCTCGCCGACCGTGGCCAGCAGCACCTCCATCGCGGGCGTCAGGCGCACCGGCCAGGGGTGCGCGCCGATGCGCGCGACGGCGCCGGTGAGCCGGGTGACGGCGTTGTCGGTGTTGATCATCGAGCCGTGGCCGGCGCGACCGCGGGCGGTCATCCGCATCCAGGCCATGCCCTTCTCGGCGGCCTCGATGAGGTAGACCCGCCGGCCGCGGACCGTCGCGCTGAAGCCGCCGACCTCGCCGACGGCCTCGGTGACGCCGTCGAACTGCTCGCGGTGCTGCTCGACGAGCACCTGGGCGCCGAGGTGGCCGCCGGCCTCCTCGTCGGCGGTGAAGCAGAGCACCACGGGACGAGACGGCGCGCGTCCGGTGCGCTGGCGGTGGCGGACGACGCTGAGCAGCATCGCGTCGAAGTCCTTCATGTCGACCGCGCCGCGACCCCACACGTAGCCGTCACGGACCTCGCCGCTGAACGGATGCACCTGCCAGTCCTCCGCGGCCGCCGGGACGACGTCGAGGTGGCCGTGCAGCAGCAGCGCGCCACGCGGGTCGGAGCCGGCGTCGCCACCCCAGTGCGCGATGACGCTGGTGCGGCCGGGCTCGGACTCCACGAGCCGCGAGGCGATGCCCACCTCGTCGAGGAGCGACGCGACGTGCTCGGCGGCCTTGCGCTCGCCGGGACCGTCCTGGTCGCCGTAGTTGGAGGTGTCGATGCGGATGAGGTCGCTGCACAGCTGCACGACCTCGTCTGCGGGGCTCCCGAGGGACTCGGCGGAGGGCGTCGTCATGGGGCCAGCATGTCATCTGCTCCCGACGCCGCCGCTCCCCCTCCGAGGCGGGCTCGACCGCGGCGCAGGATCGCCTCAGCGGATCTGGGACAGGAAGTCCAGCACGTGGGTGCGCAGGTCCGAGCTGAGCCGGGCCAGCTCGAGGGCGGCCGAGGTCATCTCCCCCGCGCCGACGCTCGTCGCCTCCGTGGCCGCGCCGATGGCGCCGATCTCCTGGGTGACCTCGGAGACCGCGCGCGCCGCCTCGGAGGTCGTGCGGCTCAGCTCGGCAGCCGCCTCGCGCTGGCCCTCCACCGACGAGGCGATCCCGCCGAGGTTGGCGCCCACCGTGCGGATGGCGCGGGCGATGCCCTCGATGGCGGTCAGGACGTCGCCGCTGGCGGTCTGCATGGAGGTGACCTGCTGCTCGATGCGCTCGGTCGACTCCGCGGTCTGCGAGGCCAGGCTCTTCACCTCGGCCGCGACGACGGCGAAGCCCTTGCCGGCCTCACCGGCCCGCGCCGCCTCGATGGTGGCGTTGAGGGCGAGGAGCCTGGTCTGGCTGGCGACCTGGCCGATGAGCCCGAGGACCTCCCCGATCTCCTGCGAGGCGGTCGCGAGATCCTGCGCGGTGACGCGGACCTCGTCGGCCTCCTCGACGGCGAGGTTGCCGGCACGGTCGGACTCGGTGGTCTGCGCCTCGATGCTGCGCACCGTGGCGGCGAGCTCCTCCACGGCCGCAGCGGAGCCGGTGACCGCGTCGGAGGCGGTGAGCGAGCTGGTGGAGACCTGCTGGGCCCGGACGGCCGTCGACTCGGCGGTGCTGGCCAGGGTCCGGGCCGCGGACTCCATCTCGATCGACGCCGCCGCCACCTGGTCGGCGAGGCCGAGCACGGCGCGCTCGAAGCCGTCGGCCAGCTCGATGCGGCGCGCCTGCTCCTCCTCGAGTCGTCCGTGGGTGAGGGCCATGGCCGAGATCGCGGCGTTGATGGTGCCGGCACCGGCCTGGAAGCTGCCGAGCATGCCCCGGGCGATGAAGCGACGGTAGAAGCGGGCCTCGCTGGCGTACTCCAGGGAGGCCGAGGACTCGCGCACGTAGGCGTCGGTGAGGTCGAGGAGCTGGTTGAGCGCGTCGCGCACGGCGTCGACGTCATCGGACCCATCGTCGTCGGCACGGTCGCGGTCCTGCGCGGGGACGCGCACCTCGAGGTCGCCGGTGGCGGCGGCCTCGCAGACGGCACGGACGGCGGCCATCGCCTCGCGCAGGCGCGCGGCCTCGGCGACCGCAGCGCCCCCCGCGGCCGCGGACCGCTGGAGGTCTGCGAGCTCGGAGGCCGCCACCAGCACCGGCGCCGAGGCCCGCGCGGGCGCCTCCGCGGACGTCGGGTCGACCATGGGCTCGGTGGTCGGCGCGGGGCCCACCTCGACGGCGGTCATGCCGCCGCCTCCGCGTCCAGACCCCAGACCCACTCGTCGTAGGTCAGGCCCGCCTCGGAGAGCCGGCGCTGCAGCAGCGCCTCGCCGGCGGCCACGGCCTCGCTGGCCCCGCCCGCGGCGCGCTCGGCGGCCAGCAGGTCGGCATAGAGCGCCCGGACCGGTCCCAGCGCGACCGCGGACGGCGTCCGACGGTTCGAGTGGAACCCGACGATGGTCCCGGCGCCGTCTCGGGTGGGCGTCACGTGAGCGAGCACCCAGTAGTGGCCGCCGTCGGCGCTGAGGTTGACGACGTAGGCGAAGATCTCCTCGCCGGAGGCGATGCGCTCCCACAGGAGCCGGAAGACCGAGCGCGGCATGTCCGGGTGGCGGATCACGTTGTGCGGGCGGCCGATCAGGTCGGACTCCGCGTACCCGCTGATGTCGACGAAGAGGCGGTTGACGTAGGTCAGCCGGCCCTGCGGATCGGTCTTGCTGACGATGATCTGGTCGGGGCGGAAGGTCTTCTCCACCCCGGTCGGCACGACGGCTCCTGGACGCATGCCGTCGCGATCGGCGACGACCACGACGACCTGTGCCGTCCGCGTCACGACGGGACGCACGACCGGCCGGATCGGGACCTTGGTCCCGACCCGGCCGGAGCGAGGCTCAGACCTGCTGGTCGTGCGCGTCGGGATCCTTCTCGACGGCGAGCACGAAGTCGTCGCCGTGCTGGGTGACGCCGCTGACCACGGCCGCCTCGACCGCGTCGACGGCGTACTGGCGACGCACCACGAGCGGGTCGTTCTGGAGGTCCTTCACCAGCGAGACCGCCAGGCCGATCATGACGATCACGAACGGCAGGGCCGCCACGATCGTGATGGTCTGCAGGCCGGTGAGCGCGTCCGAGCCGCCCACGAGCAGCATCACCGCGGCGACGGCACCGGTGAGCACGCCCCAGAACACGACCGTGCGACGACGCGGCTCGGTGGTGCCGCGCTCGGAGAGCGTGCCCATGACGATCGAGGCGGCGTCGGCGCCGGAGACGAAGAAGATCGCCACCAGCACCATGACGACGACGCTGGCGACGGTGGCGAGCGGGAACTGGTCGAGCACGGTGAACAGCTGCGACTCGGTGCTGCCGGCACCGCCGATGTCGGTGCCGTTCTGCTGCAGGTGGATCGCGGTGCCGCCGAAGATGGCGAACCAGATCAGGGAGACGACGCTGGGCACCAGCAGGACGCCGGTGACGAACTGGCGGATGGTGCGGCCGCGGCTGATGCGGGCGATGAACATGCCGACGAACGGCGTCCACGAGAGCCACCAGGCCCAGTAGAAGATCGTCCACGACTGCAGCCACGCGTTCGCGTCCGGGCCCTCGGCGCCGGTGCGAGCCGCCATCTCGGGCAGGTCGGCGAGGTAGGAGCCGAGCGAGGTCGGCAGCATGTTGAGGATGAAGACCGTCGGGCCGAGCACGAAGACGAACAGGGCCAGCGCGAGGGCGAGCACCATGTTGATGTTCGAGAGCCACTGGATGCCCTTGGCGACGCCGGAGACGGCCGAGAGCACGAACGCCACCGTGAGCACGGCGATGATCGCCACCAGCACCGCGTTGCCGATCGAGCCGATGCCGCCGACGATCTGCAGGCCGGACTTGATCTGCAGCGCGCCGAGGCCCAGGCTCGCGGCCGAGCCGAACAGCGTCGCGAAGATGGCGAGCATGTCGATGAGGCGGCCGCCGAAGCCCTGCGCGTGGCGACCGAGGAGCGGCTCGAACGCCGAGGAGATCAGCTGGGTGCGGCCCTTGCGGTAGACGCCGTAGGCGATCGCGAGGCCGGCGACGGCGTAGATGGCCCACGGGTGGAGCGTCCAGTGGAACAGCGTCGTGGCTATCGCGGCCTCGGCGTCGCCCTGGGACACGCCCGGCGGCGGGCTGGAGGTGAAGAAGCTGATCGGCTCGGTGACGCCGTAGAACATCAGGCCGATGCCCATGCCGGCGCTGAACATCATCGCGACCCAGGAGACGGTGGAGAACTCCGGCTCCTCGTCGTCGCGGCCCAGCGGGATCCGGCCGTAGCGGCTCATCGCGAGCCAGATGACGAACACGACGAAGCCGCTGGCCGTGAGCACGAAGAGCCAGCCGGTGGACTCCATGACCCAGTCGAGGGCGGCCTGCGAGGACGAGGCGAGGCTGTCGGTGCTGACGAAGCCCCAGACGAGGAAGGCGACGGCGATCGCGGCCGGGACGCCGAAGACGAGACGGTCCAGGCCGCCCTGGTCGGGCTCGGCCTCGGGGATGTCGAGGTCGAGCGCCGGGTGGGCCCCGGTGTCGGTGGAGGCGTCGGTCGAGGCGTCGGTCGAGGCGCCGATCGAGCCGGTCGACCCGGTCGAGACGCCTGAGGGGCGCGTCCCGTCGGGGTTCTCGGGGTCGGGTGCGGTGGTGGGTCGTTCCTGGTACGTGGTCACGACGGGGCGCCGAGGCGCCTCCTCCTTCGCTCGGGTACGGGGGGTCGGCTCCCGAGAGCCATGAGGACTCATGCCCGTCCCACCCCCCGTCACGAACAACCGAAAGGGTGGGGCGGCTCCTAGGCTGGTGCCCCCTCACGTCAGGACGCCCATGCCCTCCGCCCCGCCGCCGTCGCCCTCCGCGGGCTCAGCCGTCCGCATCGTGCTCCCGGTCCGCGGGCGTGCGGAGGACGTCGTCCCGGCGCTGCGCCTCGTGCTCGATCAGCTCGGACCGGAGGACTCCGTGGTGGTGGTCGACGACGCCTCCCCGGCGCCGATCAGGCTGCCGGCCGACGTCGGCGACCAGCGGATCACGGTGCTGCGTCTCGAGGAGCCGGCCGGGCCGTACGTCGCGCGCAACCGGGGCGCCGCGCTCGCGGGCGACGGCCCGCAGCCCACCGTCCTCGCGTTCGTGGACGGTCGGTGCCGTCCCCGGGAGGGGTGGCTGCAGGCGGTCCGCGACGCGGCCGAGCCGGGCGTCCTCGTCGCAGGGGCGGTGAGCATCCTCCAGGGACGCACCGCGGTCGCCCGCTGTGCGGGTCGACGTCCGATCTTCGACCGCTCCAACCTCGAGCGCGCGATGTTCCTGCCCTACGCCGTGGGCGCGAACCTCGCCCTCCCGTCCGCCCTGTTCGACGCCCTGGGCGGATTCCCCGCCGTGCGATCGGGCGGCGACGTGGAGCTCTCCTGGCGGGCCCAGCTCGAGCAGGGAGCGACCGTCCGCTACACCGAGCCCGGCGTCGACTGGGTGCCGCGATCGCGCTGGCGCGACTGGTGCGAGCAGCACCACCGCTACGGACGGGGCACGGTGCGCATCTGGCGCGCCTTCGCCGACCACGGGGCGCCCGCACCGGGCCCACGGACCGTGCGGTCGTGGCTCCGGTGGGGCGCCACCGTGATCGGCCGCCCGGTGCGATGGCGTGATCGCCCGGCGGCGCTGGCCGGCAGCGTCGCCGACGTCGCCTTCCTCCTGGGGATCCTGCGCGAGCGGCTGCTGCCCCGCTGGTGAGGCGGCCCGGACGGCCCTAGTTCAGGATGCGCATCGACGAGGGGACTCCCCCGCCGTCGTGCACGGCCTCGACCAGCTCCGCCAGCGCCGTGAGGGCGACGTTCTGCGACATCGGACCGTAGGAGACCCGCGCGACGCCGAGCTCCTGCAGGCGGGCCAGCGATGGGATGCCGGGGATGCCGATGACCGTGAGGCGCTGGGGACCGTAGGCGTCGACGAGGGTCGTGACCTGCTCCTCGTCGAGGCGGCCGGGCACGAAGACCACGGGGGCGCCGGCCTCGAGGAACGCCTTGCCGCGGGTGACGGCCTCCTCGAGCGGGTTCTCGGCCTGACGCGGGAAGGCGTCGGTGCGGGCGTTGAGCACGAAGTCCGGGACGCCCTCGGCCTCGGCGGCCTTCATGATCGCCTCGACCTGGCGGGCCGCCTCGGCCAGCGGCTTGAGCTGGTCCTCGATGTTGGCGCCGACGACGCCCAGGCCGATGGCGCGACGCACGGTCTCGGCGGCGTCGCCGTACCCGCCCTCGAGGTCGGCGGTGACGGGCAGCTGCGTCTGGGCGACGATGCGGCGCACCTCCTCCAGCATCTCGTCGAGCGGGATGTTCTCGCCGTCCTCGTAGCCGCGGGAGGCGGCGATGGAGTGGCTGGCGGTGGCGAGGGCCTTCGTGCCCGGGATGTCGGCGACGACGGTGGCGCTGATGGCGTCCCAGACGTTGACGACGGTGAGCAGCTCGGGGGCGCGGTGCAGGGCCAGCAGCTCGCTGGCGGCATCGGGGCGTGAGGTCATGCCCTGAGTCTGCCGACCGCGGGCCCGAGGGTGGGCCCCGGTGGGGTGAGACGGCGACAGGCCCCGGGGAGTCCTCCCCCGGGGCCTGTCGTCAGGTGCCGTCAGACGGCGTCAGCGCACGTCGAACCGGTCCAGGTCGGAGACCTTGGTCCAGGCGGCGACGAAGTCGCGGACGAACTTCTCCTGGGCGTCGTCGGAGGCGTAGACCTCGGCGAGCGCGCGCAGCTCGGAGTTCGAGGCGAACACCAGGTCGGCGCGGGTGCCGGTCCAGCGGGCCTCGCCGGTGGCGCGGTCCTTGCCCTCGAAGGTGCTGGAGTCCTCCGACGTCGCCGTCCACACCGTGCCCATGTCGAGCAGGTTGACGAAGAAGTCGTTGGACAGCACGCCGACGCGGTCGGTGAGCACGCCGTGGGTGGAGCCGCCGGCGTTCGCGCCGAGCACCCGCAGACCGCCGACGAGCACGATCATCTCGGGCGCGCTGAGGGTGAGCAGGTTCGCCTTGTCGACGAGCTGGAACTCCGCGCCCAGGCGCAGGCCCTTGCCCTCCCAGTTGCGGAAGCCGTCGGCGCGGGGCTCGAGCCAGGAGAACGACTCGACGTCGGTCTGCTCCTGGGTGGCGTCGGTGCGGCCCGGGGTCACCGGGACGGTGATGTCGACGCCGGCCTCGCGCGCGGCCTTCTCGATGCCCGCGGCACCGGCGATGACGACGACGTCGGCGAAGGAGACGCGCTTGCCGTCGGTGCGGCCGGCGTTGAAGGTCTCCTGCACGGTCTCGAGGACGCGGATGGCGCCGGCGAGCTCGTCGGGGTCGTTGACGGTCCAGCCGGCCTGCGGCTGCAGGCGGATGCGGCCGCCGTTGGCGCCGCCGCGCTTGTCGCTGCCGCGGAAGGACGACGTGGCGGCCCAGGCGGTCTTGACGAGCTGGCCGACCGAGAGGCCGGAGTCGAGCGCCGCCTGCTTGAGGGTGGCGATGTCGGCGTCGTCGACGAGCTCGTGGTCGACGGCCGGGACGGGGTCCTGCCACAGCAGGGTCTCCGAGGGCACCTCGGGACCGAGGTAGCGCTGGATCGGGCCCATGTCGCGATGGGTGAGCTTGAACCAGGCGCGGGCGAAGGCGTCGGCGAACTGGTCGGGGTTCTCCCAGAAGCGGCGGGAGATCTCCTCGTAGACCGGGTCGACGCGCAGCGCGACGTCGGTGGTCAGCATGCTCGGGGCGATCTTCTTCGACGCGTCGTGGGCGTGCGGGACGGTCTCGGCGCCCGCGCCGTCCTTCGGCGTCCACTGCCACGCGCCGGCGGGGCTCTTGGTGAGCTCCCACTCGTACTCGAAAAGGTGGGTGAAGTAGTCGTTGGTCCACTGGGTCGGCTTGGTGGTCCAGGTGACCTCGAGGCCGCTGGTGATGGCGTCGGCGCCGACGCCGGTGCCGAAGGAGTTCTTCCAGCCGAAGCCGGCCTCCTCCAGGCCCGCGCCCTCGGGCTCGTCACCGACGTACTGGTCGGGGTCGGCGGCACCGTGGGTCTTGCCGAAGGTGTGGCCGCCGGCGACCAGGGCGACGGTCTCCTCGTCGTTCATCGCCATCCGGCGGAAGGTCTCGCGGATGTCGCGGGCCGCGGCGAGCGGGTCGGGCTGGCCGTTGGGGCCCTCGGGGTTGACGTAGATCAGACCCATCTGGACGGCGGCGAGCGGGTTCTCCAGCTCGCGGTCGCCGGTGTAGCGCTCGTCGCCGAGCCACTCGGTCTCCGGGCCCCAGTAGACGTCCTCGTCGGGCTCCCAGACGTCGGCACGGCCGCCGGCGAAGCCGAAGGTCGAGAAGCCCATCTCCTCGAGCGCGACGTTGCCCGTGAGGACGATGAGGTCGGCCCAGGAGAGGTTCTGGCCGTACTTCTTCTTCACCGGCCACAGCAGACGGCGGGCCTTGTCGAGGTTGCCGTTGTCGGGCCAGGAGTTGAGCGGGGCGAAGCGCTGCTGGCCGGCGCCGGCGCCGCCGCGTCCGTCCTGGACGCGGTAGGTGCCCGCAGCGTGCCACGCCATGCGGATCATGAACGGGCCGTAGTGGCCGAAGTCGGCCGGCCACCACTCCTGGGAGTCGGTGAGGACGTGGGCGATGTCCTTCTTCACCTCGGCGAGGTCGAGGCTCTCGAAGGCCTGGCCGTAGTCGAAGTCACCGCCGAGCGGGTTCGCGACGACGGGGTTCTTCGCGAGGATCTTGAGGTTGAGGCGCTCGGGCCACCAGCCGCGGTTGCCGCCGCCCTGGGTCGGGTACGGGGCGCGCTCGGTGCCGTGGACGACGGGGCACTTCGCCTCGCTCTCGCTCTCGTTCATGTCGGCGACGCGGGTCTCGTGGTTCTCGGTCATGACTTCCTTCCCGGACTTCGCAGGCGTGACCGGACGGTCACGCGGTGGGGGTGGTGCTCTGGCTGGTGGAGCGGGTGGAGCAGGAGGGGCACAGGCCCCAGAACACGACCTCGGCCTCGTCGATGACGAAGCCGTGGTCCTCGGAGGGGTCGAGGCAGGGGGCCGCGCCGACGGCGCAGTCGACGTCGACGACGGCGCCGCAGGAGCGGCAGACCAGGTGGTGGTGGTTGTCGCCGATGCGCGACTCGTAGCGGGCCGTGGATCCGGCCGGCTGGATGCGGCGGACGAGTCCGGCGTCGGTGAGCGCCCGCAGGACGTCGTAGACGGCCTGGTGCGACACCTCGCCGATGTCGTCGCGGACGGCGCCGATGAGCGTCTCGGTGTCGGCGTGCGGGTGCTGGTGGACCGCCTCGAGGACGGCCAGCCGGGGACGCGTCACCCGCAGCGACGCCTCACGGAGCGTGCGTGCGTGATCGGGAGCGGCCATGGCGCGAGCCTGCCGCACTTTCTTGAATGATTCAAGAGAAGACACGCCGGACACCTCCATCCCGAGAGAAGCGGGGCCGCGACGCGGTCGTCGTGACGCCCGTCTCCGAGCCTGACACCCCCGGAGGATCCGCCCAAGCAAGGCAGCACTGGCTCACCTGCTCGGCTCCTGGGCGCGCGACCCCGGGAACGCAGAAGGGCGGCCCCGCAGGACCGCCCTTCTGATCTGTGTCCGAGGGGGGACTTGAACCCCCATGCCCAATAAGGGCACTAGCACCTCAAGCTAGCGCGTCTGCCAATTCCGCCACCCGGACGAGTGCGGTGGAACCGTACCAAAGCACGGCCGGAATCACCGCATCGGGGGCCCTCACCTCATGAACCCCAGGGGCCTCAGGCGTCCCGCATCGGGGAAGACGCGGGAGCGGTCGACCTCCGGGAAGCGCCGATCGACGATCTCGGCGAGCACGTGGCGGTAGTCGGTGGTGACGGCGAGGTCCCCCGCGACGCGCTCGTCGGCGTCCAGCCCCGGCCAGCGGGCGTGGTAGCCGCCGCGCACCCCGGCCCCGAAGACGAGCACGGCGTTGCCGTAGCCGTGGTCCAGCCCGCCGGCGCCGTTCTGCTGCACCCGTCGTCCGAACTCGCTCAGCGTCACGAGGGTGACTCGCGCGGCGTCCGGTCCGAGGTCGGCGAAGAAGGCCGCGACCGAGGAGGCGAGATCGCCGAGGCTGCGCTCGAGCCGGCCGGAGAGCTCGCGGTGGTGGTCCCAGTCGCCGGAGTCGACGGTGATGGCCCGCACGCCCACGCCGCTGCGGATCATCGCCGAGGAGGCACGCAGCGCCTGGCCCAGCGGGCTGGCGGGGTAGCGGACCCCACGGCGCACGCCGCGCTCGTAGGTCGTGCGCACCGTCGCCCCGCGCGCGACGGCCGCGAGGGCCTCGCGTCCGGCGGCGGACGGCCCGCTGGCGAGGCCGGCCGACGAGCCGTGGAGCGTGCGGAGGGCCGAGCTGACCGCCGCTCCCCGGGCGCTGCCGGCGAAGGGCGTCACGAGCGACGACGGGTCCTCCATCGCCAGCGTGTCGGCCGCGCCCCGCAGCGACGCGGGCAGCAGCGTGGAGCCCATCTGGACGCCCTCCATGGCCCCCGCCGGCGAGGAGAGTCCGGACACCAGGCGGTTGAGCCAGCCGCTGCGACTGCGGCCCCGGGGGTCGGCGTCCTCGACCTCGAGCAGCGCGTCGAAGTGCGACCGGTTGGGCGCGTGGAGGCCGACGGCGTGCAGCGCCGCCATGCGGCCGTCCTTCCACAGCGGCAGCACCGGCCGCAGCGCGGGGTGGAGCCCGAAGGTCGCGTTGGGCACCAGCAGACGCGAGCGCGCCACCGCGATGCCGGGCCGCGCCGCGTAGTAGGCCTTCTCCGCGTGCGGCACGACGATGCTCAGCCCGTCGGAGCCGCCGCGCTGGGAGAGCACCACCAGCACGCGGCCATCGGAGGTCGCACCGTAGGTCGGGGTCATCACCGCGTCGGCGAGCACGCCGCCGCCGGCGAAGGCCATCGCGCCGGCGGCGCCCTGGAGGAGCCGGCGACGGTCCAGTGCGGCGCGGGTGCCGTCGTCGCAGGCGCAGCTCCCGGCGTCGCTCGGCCGGCTCGTGAGGTCGGTCATCGCAGCAGTCCTGACGGGTCGTTGAGCACGGTGCCGCGCAGCAGGTGGTAGGTGTCGTCGTCGACGGCGGCCGCCGAGGCGAAGGAGTGCTGGGGCGAGAGCCGCAGCGCCTGGCCGACCGCCGTGACCAGCCGGTCCCCCGCGCGCCGGCCGAGCAGCAGCTCGGACTGCTGGCGGGTCAGGGACGCCAGCGTCTGCGGCCAGGTCGCGGGCAGCTGATCGGCCTTGTCCGGGGCGAGCACGGCCTTGGAGCCGTCGCTGGCCAGGCCGGCGAGCAGGTAGTGCGCCTCCCAGCCCTGGAGCATCCGCGACGCCCCGAGGTAGCGGCCGCTGGTCTCGGGCCAGCCGTCGGGCGCCGGCCACCGGTAGCTCATCTGCCCCATCGACCACCCCAGCTCGACCAGTCGGTGCACGAACGCGCCGGGCTGGGCTCCGATCGGGCGCAGCCCGAGCACCCGCGCCGCCCGGACGACGTCGTCGGCAGGCGTCAGGCGCAGGGCGTCGCGTGAGGCCCGGAAGGACGGATGGGCGACGAGCGTGCGCACGCACGCGCGCAGGTCGCCGTCGGTGCGCCGGTAGGTCCGGGCCACGGCGTCGACGATCGCGTGGTCCGGGCTGTCGGCGACGAAGCGCTGGCACAGGCGCGTCGCGACCCGTCGGGCCGTGGCCGGGTGGCGCGCGAGATGGTCGAGCAGCGCGCGCACGGCCGGACGCCCGTCCGCGGAGGAGTTCGCGTGCGTCCAGCCGACGATGCGCACCCGTCCGGTCTGGTGCCGGGCGGGGTCGTAGCCGGCGACGTACCCGGTGGTGGCGGGGTCGACGGTGAAGCCGGTGAGCAGGCGGGCGAGGTCCTTCACATCGCGCTCGACGTAGGTGGCGCGCCCGACGGTGTGCAGCTCGAGCAGCTCGCGGGCATGGTTCTCGTTGATCGCCCCGCGCGCGTTCTGGTCGCCGTCGAGGAACGTCAGCATCGCCGGGTGGACGGTCGCGGCCCGCAGCATCGTGCGGTAGGAGCCGAGGACGTTCGCGCGCACGACCTGGTCGTCGAAGTGGGCGCGCCAGGCGAAGGTCCGACCGCCCAGCGCCGGGATGTAGAGCAGGTTCGACAGCGCGTCGACCATCCGCTCGCGCACCTGGCGCTCGCTGAGGATCCGGCGCGCGATGGTGCGGGCGATCACCTCGGTGTCGACCTGGAAGGCCGGCCGCGCTCCGCTCTGGTTGAGCCGCTGGGCGAGCGGGGGCGGATTGCCGAGCGCGGCGAACCAGGCCGGCACGAGCGCGGCGGCCGTGCCGTCGGAGGCGGCGCCGGAGAGCTGCCGATCGAGCCAGCGCGAGGCCGAGCCGGCCGCGCGCACCTGCTGGGCGAGCGCGGGCGTCACGCCGTAGGAGAACCGCTCGACGAGGTGTCGGTCGGCGCTGGGGAGGCGTGGGGATGAGGTCACGGGGGTGACTCCTGGGGCGGCGGGGGGTGGAGCGAGGGAGGGAGTGGCCCGGGGGCGCGGCCTGGCCGGATACTAGGGGTCTCCGGGACCGCCGCGGGCGGACTTGGCCGTAGAGAGGTGTGATCGACCGCATGAGCTTCCGACTCGGCTTCGTCGAGGGGGCCACCCCGGACAAGTGGGCGCGCATCTGGCGCGAGCGTCGCACCGACGCCCTCGAGCTCGTCCTGCTCGCCACCGCCGATCAGGACCGGGCCCTGCGCGACGGCGAGGTCGCGATGGCCCTGGTGCGGCTGCCCGTCGACCGCGACGGCGTCCACTGCATCCCGCTCTACGAGGAGCATCCGGTGGTCGTCGCCGGGCGCGAGCACCTGATCGCCGCGGCCGACGACGAGGTCACCCTCGCCGATCTTGACGACGAGCAGCTCGTGCGTCCGCTCGACGCCGGCCACGCCTCCTCATGGCGCCCCTCCGCCGAGCAGCTCGCCTGGCCGGAGATGTCGGCCAAGGACGCCGTCGAGACCGTGGCCGCCGGCACCGGCGTCGTGGTCCTCCCGATGTCGGTCGCGCGCCTCCACGGACGCAAGGACGTCGTGCAGCGGCCGGTCGCCGACCTCGACCCGACCCGCATCGGCCTCGCCTGGCTCATCGAGCGCGACGACGACCCGCGCGTGCAGGACCTCATCGGCATCGTGCGCGGGCGCACCGCCCGGTCCTCCCGGGGCTGACCCGCGGCCCTAGGCTCTGCGCCGTGGCCTTCCTCACCGCCGGCGATCCCGTCCGCACCGCCTCGCTCCTGCGCACCGACTTCGCCCGCCGCTTCGGCGCCGAGGCCGAGTCGGGCGCCCGCGCTCCGGGCCGGGTCAACCTCATCGGCGAGCACACCGACTACAACCGGGGGCTCGTCCTGCCGCTGGCGCTCCCCCACGCCGCCGTCGCCGTGGTGCGTCGTCGCTCCGACGACGTCGTGCGGGCCGCGAGCACGGGCGTCGACGAGACGTGGGTCGGCCGCCTGACCGATCTCGAGCCCGGCGCGGACCGACCCGGCTGGGTCGGGTACGCGGCCGGCGCGGCCTGGGCCCTGGGACGCAGCACCGGGTTCGACGTCCTCGTCGACTCCACGGTGCCCCTCGGCGCGGGACTCTCGAGCTCGGCCGCCCTGGAGTGCGCGGTCGCGACGGCCCTGTGGCTCGCCGAGGGCGAGAGCCTCGACGCCGAGGCCCGACGCACCCTCGCGGCCGCCGCGATCCGCGCCGAGACCGAGGTCGTCGGGGCCCCCACCGGCGGCATGGACCAGACGATCTCCATGCTCGGCGTCGCCGACGCCGCCCTGCTCATCGACTTCGACGACGACTCCGCGCGACCGGTGCGACTGCCTGGCGCGGCGTGGGCCTGGCTGGTCACCGACACCCGCGTGAGCCACGCGCTCGTCGACGGCGGCTACGCCACGCGTCGCGCCGACTGCGAGGCCGCCGCGGCCGCCCTCGGCGTCGCGTCGCTGCGCGCGGCGACGCTCGAGGGCGTCACCGCGCTCGAGGACGAGCGGGTGCGTCGCCGGGCCCGGCACGTCGTCACCGAGATCGAGCGGGTCGAGGACGCCGTCGCGGCCCTCGAGGGGCACGACCCCGACGCGCTCGGCACGCTCATGGTCGAGTCGCACGTCTCGATGCGCGACGACTTCGAGATCTCCTGCCCCGAGCTCGACGCCGCCTTGGAGGCGGCGCTGGCCGCCGGCGCGGCCGGCGCCCGGATGACCGGCGGCGGCTTCGGCGGCTCGAGCGTCGCACTCGTGCCGGCCGACAGGATCGACGAGGTCGCCGCCGCGATCGACGCGCGCTTCGCCGCGGAGGGCTTCGGCGCGCCCCAGCACCTGAGGGCGATCGCGTCCGCGGGCGCGCACGCGCTCTGAGACGGCAGCGCCGCGGCTCGGTGGTCCCGCCTAGAGATCCTTGCCCAGCGCGCAGCGCGTGCGATCGGACGCGGCGATGATGCGGTACTCGGCGTAGCGCTGGGCGGCGCGAACCCGCCGGGCGCCGAGGTCGCCGTGCCCATGGTCGTCGAGCGTGACGACGGCCGTCCGGACGCTCGGCTCGGAGTCCGCCTGCGAGCGCTTGATGGCGAACGAGACCGTGAGCCGGTCACCGGGAGCTCCGTCGTCGATCCGCGCGCTCACGCGGCGCGAGCCATCGGAGAAGTTCTGCACCGTCGTGCGGATGACGCCACCGTGCGAGCAGCGCTTGGCTCGATGGACCCGCGGTGGCCCTGCGCGGAGAGGGATGGCACCCGAGGCTGCGTCGCAGGTCGCCCCGCCATCGTCGAGGACGCCGCGGAACGACGGGTCGTCGCTCGATGCGGAGAGACCGACGATGACGTCCTCGGTGCTGTCGCCCTGCTCGTCGAGCTGCGGATACCACTCGACGTAGCCCTCGCGACCCGGCTGCGTGACCCGGTAGGTCAGTCGATGTCCCGGCGGGCCGCCGCGCAGGGTCAGGTACAGCGTGGCCTTCGCCGGGGTGTCTCGATGCACGCGTCCGATCAGGTGGCCGAGCGGGCCGCAGTCGGCGTCGATGAGCCGCGTGGACGGATCGGCTCCGCGTGACGACGTCGGGGCGCTCAGCGCCGGCGCGGAGCCGGTGGCTGCGAGGAGCAGCGCGGCGGCCGGGAGCAGGAGCATGGCGGGACGCGGCGAGCGGAGCACGAGACCTCGATTCCGAGAGGGTGGGTCGCAGGCGACGCTAGTGCCGATCGCGCGCCGGCGTGGCCGAACCGTCAACCCGCGCCCATGGCCCGAGCCGAACGACGACGGCCCGCCCCCGAGAGGGACGGGCCGTCGACGATGGTGCTGGGACGTGCTGGGTCAGGCGCTCACTTCAGCTCGGCGCTGGAGAGACCGAGGATCCGGCGCGCCACGATGAGCTGCTGGATCTGCTGGGTGCCCTCGAAGATGTCGAGGATCTTGGAGTCGCGCGACCACTTCTCCAGCAGCTCGGTCTCGGAGTAGCCGAGGCCACCGGCGAGCTCGACGCACGAGAGCGTGATGTCGGAGCCCACGCGGCCGGCCTTGGCCTTGGCCATGGAGGCCTCCAGCGAGTTGGGCTGGCGGTTGTCGGCCATCCACGCCGCCTGCATCATCAGCAGCCGGGCGCCCTCCCAGTCCGACTCCATCTGCAGGTACTTCGCAGCGGCGGCCGACTGGTTGTAGGCGGGACGGTCGTAGTCGATCGTGACGCCGGCCTGCTCGAGCAGGTCGCGGGTGAGGTCGAGGGCGGCGCGGGCGCAGCCGACGGCCATCGAGGCCACCAGCGGCCGGGTGTTGTCGAAGGTCGCCATGGCGCCGGCGAAGCCCTGCTTGACGTCGATGTCCGGCGAGCCGAGCAGGTTCTCCTTCGGCACGCGGCAGTCGTCGAAGATGATGACCGCGGTGTCGGAGGCCTTGATGCCGAGCTTGTGCTCGAGCCGCTCGACGCGCATGCCGGGCGTGCCCTTCTGCACGACGAACGACTTGATCGCCGCACGCCCCAGGGACTTGTCGAGGGTGGCCCACACGACGACGGAGTCGGCCCGGTCACCGGAGGTGACGTAGATCTTCTCGCCGTTGAGGACGTACTCGTCGCCGTCGAGGACGGCGGTGGTGGAGATGTTGGCGGAGTCCGAGCCGACGGCCGGCTCGGTGATCGCCATCGCGGCCCACGTGCCCTCGAAGCGCTTGAGCTGCTCCTCGTCGGCCACGGAGGCGATCGCGGAGTTGCCCAGGCCCTGGCGGGGCATGGAGAGCAGCAGGCCGACGTCGCCCCAGCACATCTCGGCGATCGACATCACCGAGGCGAGGTTGGAGCCGTTCTTGTTGCCGGCCGGCTCGCCCTTGTCGTCACGACGCACGCCGGCGGCGCCCGCACCCTCGCCCGCGCCGGACTCGGAGAGCCCGTCGATCATCGCGGCGAGCATGTCGAGCTCCTTGGGGTACTCGTGCTCGGAGAGGTCGTACTTGCGCGAGATGGGGCGGAGCATGTTCATGGCGACCTGGTGGGCCTGGTCGCGCAGCGGGCGGAACTTCTTGGGGTCCTCGAGGTGGATGGCCATCAGACCAGCACGCTCCCTTCCATGACTCCGATGGCCCGCAGGTCGCGGTACCAGCGCTCGACGGGGTACTCCTTGGTGAAGCCGTGGCCACCGAGCAGCTGGACGCCGTCGAGGCCGATCTGCATGCCCTTGTCGGCGCATGCCTTGCGGGCCAGGGCGACCTCGCGGGCGAAGTCCTGGCCGGCCGCCGCGCGTCCGGCGGCCTTGTAGGTGAGCAGGCGCATCGCCTGGAGCTCGATGGCGATGTTGGCGACCATGAACGCCACCGACTGGCGGTGCGCGATCGGCTCGCCGAAGGCCTGGCGCTCCTTGACGTAAGGAGTGACGAAGTCGAGCACGGCCTGGCCGGTGCCGACCGCGAGGGCGCACCACCCGAGGCGGGAGAGCCGCACGCACTCGGTGTAGGTGGAGCCGTCGATCTCGCCGAGCACGGCGTCGGCCGGCACGGTGACGTCGGTGAGCGTGAGGCGCGTCAGGGAGGCGGCGCGCAGGCCCATCGACGGGTCGGCCTCGATCTGCAGGCCCTCGGCGGAGGACTCGACGAGGAAGAGGACGGGCTTGCCGTCGAGCTGGGCGCCGACGACGAACAGCTCGGCCTCGGCGCCGCGGACGACGGCCGACTTCAGGCCGTTGAGCACGTAGCCCTCGCCGGAGCGGGTGGCGGTGGTGGCCGGGCTCAGCACGTCGAAGAGGACGGTGGGCTCGGTGAGCGCGAGGGCGGCGGCGGGGACGTCGTCGCCGGCGAACGCGGGCAGGTAGGTCTTCTGCTGGGCCTCGGTGCCCCACAGGCCGAGCGCGGTGGCGACGGCACCGGGCGCGAGGACGGCCAGCGCCAGGCCCATGTCGCCCTTGGCGAGCGCCTCGGCGACGAGGGTCCCGGCGACCGCGGAGCGCTGCTCGGCGATGCCGCCGAGCTCCTCCGGCACGCCCAGGATCGGCAGGCCGATCTCCAGGCTCGCCTTGAGGAGCTCCTCGGGGGCGGCGCAGGCCTCGTTGGCCTCGGAGGCGGCCGGGTAGAGCACCTCGGCGGCGTACTCGCTCACGACGTCGACGAGCATCTGCTCGTCCTCGGTGGGCGTGAGGTCGAACTGGCCGGTCTTCGGCGCGGAGTCGACCCGGACGCCGGGCTTGCTGCTGGAGCCGACCTTCGCGAACTGGCGACCGGCCGCCGTGGCGGTCTTGAAGCCGTTGCGGGTGACGGTGAAGACGACCTGCTCGGTCTGCTTGCGCAGGCCGACGCGGTCGAGGACGTCGCTCTGCGCCAGCTTGTTGAGGGCGGCGACGGCGTAGCCGATGGGGTCGCGGGACTCCGTGCTGGAGAGTCCGTGCCTGCCGCCGGGTCCCCAGCCCTTCGGCAGCTTCGGAAGGCTCTTGGAAAGGCTCATGGACAGAACTGTAACTCAGAGTTACACGCGCGACTACACCTGTGTTCGTGCGGCAGGTCACAGCCCGGCCGCGCGCCGACCGCACGGGACTGCGATCCCTCCGGGCGGGGTCCGTAGGATCCCCGCCATGTCGCTGCCCACCGACCCGCCCGAGCACACCCCCCACGGCCCGCTGCCCGAGGGCGGGACGGTGCGACCCATCACCCGCTGGGGCACCCCGGTGATGCACCGGCCGCAGGAGCGCGTGACCACCTTCGACGACGAGCTGCGCGCGCTCGTGGCCGACATGGTCGCCACGATGTACGCCGCCGACGGCGTGGGGCTGGCCGCGTGCCAGATCGGCGTCGACCGCGCGGTCTTCGTCTTCGACTGCCCCGACGCGAGCGGTCGTCGCACCGCCGGTGTCGTCTGCAACCCCGAGCTGACGCTGCCCGAGGGCAAGGACCGTCGGCTCGACGACTCCGAGGAGGGCTGCCTCTCCTTCCCCGGCGCCTTCGTCGAGTGCGCCCGGCCCGACGTGGCCTCCGTCCGGGGCCACGGCCTCGACGGCGCCGAGGTCGAGTTCTCCGGCGACGGCCTCCTCGCCCGGTGCCTGCAGCACGAGACCGACCACACCGCCGGCACCGTGTTCGGCGACCGGCTCGCGGCCAAGAAGCGCAAGCGGCTCCAGAAGGAGCACGACCGGCTCGCGGCCGAGTACCCGGCGTCCTGGCCCGCCTCCTGATCGGCGTCCTGCCCGACGCCCTCAGCACACGAAAGAGGCCCGCAGGTCCCTCCCCTCACGGGGGACCTGCGGGCCTCGTCGTTCGGCGAACGCTGTGGCGACGTCCGGCGAGTCGGCGTCCGGGTCGTGCTCCCGTCGGCCTGTCGATGAGATGAGCCTAGGCGCCGTGACTGAGAGGCCTCTGAGCGTGCCGTGAGCGGAGACTGCGAGATTCCCGAGCCGGATCCTCCGAGACCGCCGGGGTCTAGGGCTGGCCGCGCCCCGGGCGCAGGGCGTGGAACGCGACCGCCGAGCTCGCCGCGACGTTGAGGGAGTCGATGCCCGCCGCCATCGGGATCACGACCTCGAGGTCGAGGAGGCGACGGGTGCGCTCGGTGAGCCCGTGGCCCTCGGTGCCGAAGACCAGCGCCAGCCGGTCGGGCAGGTCCGCGGCCAGGTCGTCGATGGCGACGGACTCCGGCGAGAGGCTCATGCCGGCCACCACGTAGCCGCGGGAGCGCAGGTCCTCCAGGCCGGCGACGAACGGGTCGAGACGCGTCCAGGGCAGCTGGAGGGTGGCGCCCATCGAGACCTTCACGGCCCGGCGGTACAGCGGGTCGGCGCAGCGCGGGTCGAGCAGCATCGCGCCCACGCCGAGGGCCGCGGCGTTGCGGGCCAGCGCGCCGACGTTGGCGTGGTCGACGATGCCCTCGAGCACCGCGACCCGCGCCGGCAGGGCGGCGAGGACGTCGTCGAGGCTCGGCAGCGGGCGGCGCTCGAGCGAGGCGAGGGCGCCCCGGTGCACGTGGAAGCCGGTGACCTGCTCGGCGAGGTCCTCCTCGACGACGAAGCACGGCACGTCCGGCGCGAGATCGAGGACGTCGGCCAGCCCGTCGAGCCAGCGCGGGGCCATGAGGAAGGACCGGGGACGGTGCCCGGCGAGCACCGCTCGGCGCACGACCTTCTCCCCCTCGGCCAGGAACAGCCCGTGCGCCACCTCGAGGTGGCGGCGCAGCTGGACGTCGCGCAGGTCGCGGTAGTCCGCGAGGCGCGGGTCGGCGGCGTCGTCGACGTGGACCAGGTGGGCCACGGCGTCAGGCGAACCGGTCGGGATGGGCGACCGCGACGACCTCGCCGACGACGATGATCGCCGGCGGGCGCACCTGCTCGGCCTCCAGCACCTCGGCGAGGGTCTCCAGCGTCGCCAGGACGGTGCGCTCCCCCGGCATCGTGCCGTCGCAGACGACGGCGACCGGAGTGCGTCCAGGACGACCGCCGGCCAGCAGCTCCTCGGCGATGCGCGGCGCGTTCTCGACCGCCATCATCAGCACGAGCGTGCCGCGCAGGCCGGCCACGGCGTCCCAGCGGGTCAGCGACTCCGGGTGGCCCGGGGGCAGGTGCCCGGAGATGACGGTGAACTCGTGGGCGACTCCGCGGTGGGTGACCGGCAGGCCGGTGACGCCGGGCACCGCCACCGGGCTGGTGACGCCGGGGATCACGGTGACGGGGATGCCCTCGGCCCGGCAGGCGATGATCTCCTCGTAGCCGCGCCCGAAGACGAAGCTGTCGCCGCCCTTGAACCGGGCGACGACCTTGCCCTCGCGGGCCTTCTCGACGATGACCCGGTTGATCTCCTCCTGGCTGGCCGAGCGACCGCGCGGCAGCTTGGCCACGTCGACGAGCTCGACGTCGGCCGGCAGCTCGCCGAGGAGCTCGCGCGGCGCGAGCCGGTCGGCGACGACGACGTCGGCCTCCATCAGCGCGCGGCGTCCGGCGACGGTGATGAGGTCGGGGTCGCCCGGACCGCCGCCCACCAGCACGACGCCGGGGGCTCGGGCTGCAGGGCATGCCTAGCTCGCCGGCCGCCCACCGCGGCCCCGATCGGTGG